>CAMTFK010000032.1 GCA_947071285.1 uncultured Bacteroides sp.
TGTTTAAACTGATAATGCTAAAAACAGGGTGTGCAAATATAAAGCTTTTCCCGAAATGCCACGGCACATCTTTTGAACTTTTATGATAGAGAAGCAAATCTCCCCGTAACGTCTTCGGCTGCTTAACCGCACGAATACAAGGAGATAAAGGCTTCGGGAGAAATAAACGGCTTTCTTCACCTCTGTTTCATTTTGATAAAATCACTCCAAAATGAAAGGAAAAGGATAAGGAGCCTGAACCGATTTATATAAACGACTAAAAATAAAAGAATATGAAAATCTACAAATTCGATGGAAATTCCACCGCATCCGTAAAGGGGATGCAACACGTAGCAGAACTGATCCGCAACAACGAACCCAAAATCGTCGTATTGTCCGCAGCGGAAAATGTCACCAAACATCTGGACGAAATAGCTGCCTGCTTCTTCAGTCGCAACATCGAAGAAGCCCACAAGAAAATAACCAAACTGGAATTCCAGTTCATTGACTTCGCCAACGAACTGCTTTCGGACGACAACATCAAGCACGAAGCGGTGAAAAGCATCCTCGACTGTTTTCAAGCTATCTGGAAATACAGTCTGGAACCATTCTATTCTACCGATGAAAAGGAAATACTGGCACAAGGAGACTTACTGGTATCCACCCTTATGGGATTTTACTTGCAGGAGCAGGGAGTGGACAACCGCGTCATCTGTGCCTTCGACTTCATACGCACAGGACTGGACGGCGAACCGGACCAAGAGTACATCACCGATAAACTGAAAGAGACCTGCGCCCCCTACCCCGGCACACGCTTATTCATCACCCAGGGAAGTATTTGCAGGAATGCTTTCGGCGAAACCGACTATCTGAAGCAAGGTGGCAGCGATTATACCGCCGCCCTTATCGGCACCGCCCTCCAGGCAGAAGAAATAGAGATATGGACGGATGCCAACATCCGTAGCAATGATACGCTGGTTGTGAAAGATGCCGCCACCATACGGGAACTGAGTTTCAGTGAAGCCGAACGGCTCACCTACTTCAACACCCGGATACTGCATCCGCTTTGTCTGGCCACGGCATGGAAAGGGAATGTCCCCATCCGCCTGCTTAACCCCACGACGCCGGACATGGAAGGCACTTATATATCAAACAACGAGCAGAAAGGCAAAACCACAAAAGCAATAGCCGCCAAAGATGGCATCATCCACATCCGTTTTGAATCGAACAATGCGCTGCGCCCTTATATGTTTATCAGTAAAGTTCTCGACACCTTCTCCAAATATAAGACGATGCCCTGCCTCCTCACTTCGTCCAACGATAACCTGTCGATAGCCACCGACAACAAGGAGCATCTGTCGCTCATCCTGCGGGAACTCAACCGGTATGCCCGGATATGGGTGGAGGACCGTATGAGCATCATCTCCATCATAGGAAACAGGAAGTCGGCAGGCATAGAGACCGAAGCCCGCATCATGGACGCGCTGAAGGATATTCCGTTAAGGATGATTTCATACGGCAGCAACGAGAATGACGTTTCGCTCGTCATCAGAACGGCAGACAAGGCGGAAGCGCTCCGGTTGCTTGATGAGAAGTTATTTAAAACAGTATGTTTCAGGAACGCTTGCTAAAAAAGCAAGCGTTCCATTACTTCTAAACACATACGCCCGTTATGGTACGGACATTTCCAGAATCCGGCTTTATCATCTTCGGTATTCACCGTACCATCGGCACGTACACTCCAATGCCATTCACCATCCTTTTTATCTATCAGGCTCTTTTTGATGAAGTCCCAGCAGCAAAAAGCCTTCCGCAACGCTACTTCATCATCAAAATGCTGATAGAGATTTACGTGCCCCACTACATTCTCCGCCTGCACCCACCAATGACGGTCGGTATCAGTTTTTTGCTTATCCGGAAAGGTTTCATACAGCATGGAGCCGTCAGGAGCCAATCCTTCATCGGCTGCAGCAGCAATAAACTCAACCAGCGGTTCCACTTTTTCCAGCAAAGCCTCATCTCCCAGCACCAAGGCGGCTTCATGTATCAGCCAGGAAGCCTCGATGTCATGTCCGTAAGAAACAATGTGGTATTTACTGTGCCAGTCATCATCGAAAAAGAGCTCCAGATGGCCTGTTTCGACATTAAGAATCTTATCCGTAAATAGTTCTATCAGATTGCGCAACTGTTGTTTCAAACATTCGTCTTTCCATACGCGATAAAGATTCGTGTAGGGTTCCAGTATATGCAGGTGTGTATTCATCGTTTTGCGCTCATTCTCATCTTTATTACTGAGCCGCATATCGGCAATCTCGCCCCACTGACGGGTAAGCGCCTCACAATATCCGTTCTTCACAGGGTCGAAGCTATACTTCTCAATATCTTCGAAAAGACGAATCGCATACTCCAACGCCTCAGCATCTCCCGTGGCACGGTGATACTCGCTCAGTCCGTAGATGGCAAAACCGATGGCATATATCTGCTTTTTCGTATCCAACGGACAACCTTTATAATCGAGTGACCAATAGATGCCTCCGAACTCTTTGTCATAGAAGTTTTCAATAATCACCCGTTTGGCACGAGTTGCCGTCACAAGATATTCTTCTTTCTTCAGCAGGCGGTAGGCAGCCGAAAAGGTCCAGAGGATACGAGCATTCAGAATAGCGCCTTTCTCAGCTTCCGGCATCAACTCTCCGGTTCCGGTGATACGCCCATAGAAACCGCCATTTGCTTCATCCGTCATCCGTTTCATCCAGAAGGGAAGAATATCGGCTACCAACTCTTCCTCCATCTCTTTCTTCATATTCCTGACATCCATAGTCTATAATTTAGCCATTTACAATATAGAATCAAAACACACACCACTAAAGAGAGTTTCTGATAGGTTTCAGTTTCTCATTAATCTCTGCCACCCGGGTCTTCGTCAGCGGATAAAAATACACAACCACTATTGCCAGCACAGCCACAGCAGCAGGAATCCAACTCATCAGCAAATTTAATCCCGTCAACGCCTCCTCTGTCTGTACCACTCCCTCGGCAGTGTTATAGCCGAATGCCGCAAGTATCCACATCACAGCCGCCCCACCAAATGCTCCGCCAAACTTCTGCGCCATCGACGAAGAAGAGAATATCAGTCCCGTGGACGCTGTTCCGTCTTTTAACTCGGCATAATCAGAAACGTCGGCATACATACTCCAGACAAGCGGAGACACAATACCCGTGCAAATGGAAATGACGACCTGCATCACCAGCATCAACCAGAAGCCTACCGGCGTACAAGGCAGATAGAAGAACACAATGCTCAATACAGCCAGTACAGCCATAGTCAGCATATAAGTAGATTTCTTACCCAATCCGCGTGAAAGAGGTACAGCCAGCACTACTCCTATCATATTCGACACTTCGCCCACACCAAGGAACAATCCGGCATAGAACAAGATAGTGAAATCACCCATGTTGAGGAATATACTGTCGCCTATATAATCTTTAAAAAAGTAAGCTGCCGCCGCCCCACGTACAGTACTAAAAAGATTGGAACACAACGCTGCACCAATAAGCAACCACCAGGGAACATTAGCCAGCAACGACTTGAAGTCTTTCCCGATAGAAGCTGTAGACACGGTTTTCACATATTCGCGCGTCATCCGGAAGCAAAGCAGGAAACAGAGGAAGCATAGAGTGGCAATCACTATCATGGAATATTGCCAACTGATATGCACAGAACCGGTCATATCCTTAAACCATGCGCACAACGGTTCCCAGGCAAACAACGCAATAAAACTGCCTCCATAGGCAAAAAACATCCGGTAAGAAGAAAACACGGTTTTCGTATCCGAATCATCTGTCATGACCCCAAGCATAGCGCCATAAGGCACATTGATAGCCGTGTAGACTGTCATCATCATGATATACGTGACATATGCCCATACGAGCTTACCCGTCGCCCCAAAATCCGGAGTGGTAAACATCAATACACCACAAACAGCAAACGGAAGGGAAATCCATAACAGATAAGGACGGTATTTCCCCCAACGCGTATGCGTCCTGTCAGCTATTATCCCCATCATCGGATCAGAGACGGCATCCCAGATGCGCGTCACCAGCAACAGGACGCCAGTATCCGCTAAACTTAAACCATATATATTTGAATAGAATATAGGCAGATAATAGGAGAATATCTTCCAGAACATAGAAGAAGACATATCGCCAAAACCATAACCGATTTTCTCTTTTAGTGTTGCCATGATACTAAATATTAGGTATCAAATATAAAATATTAATTCTGTGCAGAACGCTGTCAGCTAATATTTAATATCTAAATAAATTAAGATTTTGTTTAAGGTTCTTGTCAATTAGCCTCTTCAACGTCTCCACAGAAGCAGAAGAAGACAAGCCATCAACCGGAGTATTCATGCAGTAGTCCACCAGCTTATCAACCGTAGAAGTAGCCACATGCATCCGTGTATCCGAAGAGGCATAGTAGATGAAGACCTTACCATCTTCATCGGCAATCCAGCCATTGGAAAAAAGCACATTGCTCACATCGCCAATACGCTCATCTCCTTCGGGAGCCATAAAATAACCACCGGGGGCGGCTATCAGTTCGGTAGGATCATCCAAAGCGGTCATATACATGTAGAGCACATAACGCAGTCCCGCAGCACAGGCACGCACACCGTGGGCGAGGTGCAGCCAGCCTTTCGGTGTCTTTATAGGGTGGGGGCCCTCACCGTTCTTCACTTCTTTAATGGTGTGATAGTAACGCTGGTCGATGATTTTTTCCTCTTTCACTTCTGCATGTGTCATGTCATCTACCAGCGCCCAACCGATGCCACCGCCGCTACCGGCATCAATGAATCCATCTTGCGGACGGGTATAAAGTGCATATTTACCGTCAACGAATTCCGGATGAAGCACCACATTGCGCTGTTGGCTCTTCGTTTTCAGGTCCGGCAAGCGTTCCCAGTTCTTTAAGTCTTTAGTACGCGCAATGCCGGCTGTAGCTGTAGCCGACGATAAATCCCCCAAAGGTGCGTTGTTGTCGTGACGTTCTGCACAGAAGATGCCATAAATCCAACCGTCCTCATGAGCGGTGAGGCGCATATCATAAATATTAGTAGCCGGAACCATATCTTCGGGCATAGTGATGGGGTAGTCCCAAAAGCGGAAGTTATCTATCCCGTTAGGACTTTCGGCTATGGCAAAGAATGATTTACGGTCTGCTCCTTCCACACGTACAACCATCAGATACTTGCCATTCCACTTAATAGCACCAGAGTTCATTGCAGCATTAATCCCTATGCGCTCCATTAAATAAGGATTGTTGTTCTCATCCAGATCGTAACGCCAGAATACGGGAGTATGCGCCGCTGTCACCACCGGATATTTATAGCGTGTAAATATACCATTGCCATTTTCTATAGGTACATTCTCTCTTGTAATCAATGCTTCATGTTCCTGGAAAAGCTTTGATACTTTATCTTTAAAAGTTTCCATCTATATTTATAATTATTTGTTATTAAAATCACCTACATGAACAATCTCTGTAAAAAATCGCGTAATTGCTGCCGCCAGAACTCCCACTCATGTCCATAAACGGCATCATGAAACTCACAATTCACTCCCTGTTGCTTAAGTTCCTCTACAAAAGCGACGTGTCCGTCATAACGAGGGTCTTTTGTTCCGCAGCTAATCCACAGTAGTTGAAGTTGTTTATTAATGTTTGCCGGAGCATCCATTACTCCGGGAGTGTACTTATCATGACTGAACTTACCATCTCCTATTATTCCCGCACTAAACTGACCAATATAAGAGAACTTATCCAGATTGCGCAAACCAAGCACATAAGCCTGACCGCCACCCATAGAAAGACCGGCAATAGCCCTATATTTCTTGTTTTTTTCAACTTTATAGTTCTGCTCTATAGTGGGAATTATATCCATCAGAAGTTCCTCTTCTAATGTATCCATTCCTTCAACAGTACTTCCACCCGCCCAAGAGCCATCAGTCAAACCGTTGGACATCACAATCAGCATAGGTACAGCCTTGCCCGAAGCTATCAGATTATCTAAAATAATAGCAGCCCGTCCATCCTTCACCCAGCTACTTTCATTATCTCCACCACCATGGCGCAAATAAAGAACCGGAAAAGCTTTCTTCCGATCTTTCCGATATTCAGCCGGGACATATACATACATCTCCCGAGGCTTCTTCAAGGAAGTTGATGTATATTTCACAATATGTACTTCTCCATGTTGTACGTTCTGTAACTCATCATAACGGGATGGAGTGCCATGTACCTCCACTACACTACCATAAACAGAAGTACCGGCTTTTACCACAGGGTTGGCAAAATCAATGGTACGGATACCATCAATTTCAAAGAGATATTGGTATAAGCGTGGAACCACAGGTTCAATGGTGATCGACCAGACTCCCTGCCCATCTTTTGCCATCGGTTTTGACAATATATCCCATTCATCAAAATGCAGGATAACCTTTTGTGCATCCGGCGCTTTCACTCTGAAAGTGATACTATTATCATCATTAACTACCGGAGAAAAGGGCGGTTCAGCAGGTTTCCACCAACCTTCAGTGCTAAATGTATTTTCCTTCTGCTGAGCCCTGACAACCTGCGTCATACCATTTATAACGGTAGCCCATATTATAATAACTAATACCTTTATTTTCATCATTTAAAAATTTAATCTATACATAAGCATTATTTATAGAAGCATTTACTGCTTCAAACTATTCAACAAAACAGTGCGTCCTTCCCTGTCAGGATCATTTTTCACTTCACATATATCATTCAGTAGCATAGTTTCACCATCTTTTATTGAAAACTCCGGCCACTTCGGTAAAGATGAACAATTTGGATTACCTGTCCGAGCAAAGTTCAATAAGGCATCTGCCATTTTATACGATAGTTTACGTGGGCGGGCGCCTCCACCGGAATGCGTTATCATTAAATCTGTATTCAACAACCAGAAACTTATATCCAAACAATGAAATGCACGCATACGTCCATCAAACAAAGATGGGCAAAAGCCAAACCATGCCATATAGACAGGAGATTTCTGTTTTTTCTTTGCCGTTGCAGCCTCAATAACCGACAAACGGCTTGAACGGACTAATATCAGAACTTCCATCGGTTTTGCTTCTGGAAAATTACGGGCATATGCATTATAAATTTCTTCAGCCTTTTCGCCATAAGGGTCGGATAATTGTTCGATAGCCTGTACAGCCGTTATTCCTTCCTGACTGGAGTCTGCACGATTCACTCCCCATTCATGAAATGTAGTACAGAATATCATTGGTATATCAGGAGAAGAAGCATTACTAAAAAACTCTCCTTCAGGAAGATGCACTCCATCACCTACCGGTCCAAAGCTGCCCCTAACCATCCCGGAGTCTCCTTCTTCTGTCTCCATTCGGGCAGCAGCACGGTAAGCTAATGCCATATAATCTCTCCAAGGCATATCCTGAAGTTTATCCATATCTGTAGCAGACAACCCTGCTTCTTTTACGATATACTCACCTAACAACCGCGAATACTCTGGCTGATTAGCACGGATTGCAGACCCACTCAATGACACTCCCTTATGTATTAAACCACGCATCTCGGGCATGGTAGCTAATAAACAAACCTTAGCACCACCACCCGACTGCCCTATAACAGTTATATTATCAGGATCACCACCAAAATTGGAGATATTGTCGTGTATCCATCGTATAGCAGCAGCCATATCCAATAAGCCAGCATTACCCGAGTCTTTATATTTCTCTCCAAAAGCAGACAAATCAGTAAATCCAAAAACTCCCAAACGATGATTGACAGAGCAATAGACAACATCACCATATCGTGTAATATTCTCTCCGTTATATCCATCTTGTTCTATACCGTTGCCTCGTGTAAAACCACCACCATGCAGCCAAACAATTACCGGACGTTTCTTATCGTCAGTAATATCTTGTGTCCAAATATTAAGGCAGAGACAGTTTTCGCTGATTTCATCATAATTCCAGTGATCTACAAACATATCATAAGAAGTAGAAGCACGGCTATACACTTCTTGAGGAGCAGTATTGCCATAAAAGACAGCAGGCCGGATACCCGTCCACGGTTCATGTTTACGAGGCGGCATAAAGCGGTTTTTACCGGATGTTTCAGCAGCATAAGGAATGCCCAGAAAAGTATAGATACCACGCATAATGTATCCTTTCACCTTTCCATACTCCGTTTCAGCAATAGCGATATTATCACCTATCTGTACCTGAGGACCATCATCCGTATAAGCATCCTTATCTAACGAACCACCCTCATCGGGCAAAACAATCCCCGAAGACAATGCAGCGAAAGGATGGGCACCCAGCATAATGGTGCCCAGTCCTATGCTTTTGATAAATTTTCTTCTATCAATACTCATAAATATAACGTCCTATATTTACCAAATGAATGTTCCTACAGACCCGGGAGCCAAACGTAAATTGGCAAAACGACCATTGTATTGTATCTTAACAGCCTGTTGTGACCAACTATCATTAGCAACAATCAAAACTATCTTTCCATCAGGAGTTTTGAAAGCAACATTAGGCAAAACATTGCTATGTTCCACAACTGTCGCACGACGCACTTCAGCACGTTCTTCATCTTCTGTGATATCCACTCCCGGATCGAAAGCATCAGTAGATGATATACGTACCGAGCCGGGACGAACAAATTTGGAGGCATGTGCCATCGCATAATATGCGATATTACGGGTAACTTTATCTCCGTCGATAGTAATCGCACCCTGACACATAGAGCAGCCACCGTTATCCGTATGTGGATCATTCTGTGGATCGGCAGCGTAATTCCACAAAATAGAGTTCTTACTCCAATTGCGGGTTACATCAACCACCAAACGCCTCACAGATGACGCTATATTGATTGATTTGCTGTCAGGACGCTCTGTCAGCATCTGCTCAGTAAAATAGATATTCTTATCTGGACGTGCTCTATGCACGATATTCATGCCGCTCATATAACCACGATAGTGGTGGAATGCAGATCCATCCACATATTGGCTAGTGACAGGATCGCTTAATATAGCCAATGGATAGTCCGGACGATCACAGTTGTGGTCAAAAATAACAATCTTAGTTTTTAAACCGGCAGCCTTAAAAGCCGGGCCTAAATGATCTCTTACAAATTCATTCTGCTGTTGCCAGTACCAAGGCATACTTGGAGTGTTACGTGAATTAAGAGGTTCATTTTGCACAGTTACCACATCAATATTTATCCCTTCTTTCTCCATAGCCTGAACATATTTTGTAAAATAGCGGGCATAAGCATTGTAGTATTCATTTTTAAGTGCACCACCCCTCACATTAAAACTTTCCTTCATCCATGCAGGAGCAGACCAAGGTGATGCCATAATCTTAATATCCGGAACAATTTTCAGAATTTCTTTCATTACCGGGATTACATCATCATAATCATGTCCCAAACTGAATTTCTTCATTTCTACATCCTTTTTCCCCTCTGGCAAATCATTATAGGAATAAACAAAATTATTCAAGTCCGATGCCCCCAAAGTTAATCGTATATAGCTAAAGCCAACACTGTTTCCATCAGTTGCAAACATTTCTTTTAATATCTGCTCACGGGCAGGAGCACTCATATGATGAAGATGAAATGCACTTCCTTCTGTCAATGCAAATCCAAATCCATCTATCGTTTGAAACTCCTGACGATCATCTACAATAATAGGTAATCCTTTCCCCTCTTCGGACCCTAAGGTTATTTTTTCCGGTTGTTGCTGGAAAAGCATAGAACGATCGGCGTTCGTAACCCATGCCTCTATTTCCTGGGCACTCAATACCCCTACACCACATGCCATAAACGACATTATAGCAAAAGCCTTTAAATAGTTATTCTTCATTATATCAACAATTAAAGTTTTCATATTAATCTTTATTCTATTCATTCAGTGGAGTTAAGATATATACCACTTCTTTCTCAGCACCTATAATTATCTCTTTCAAGTCCACAGAAGAAGATGTATAATTGATATCCAGAATATCTTTAGTGACCAACATTGTTGGATCAATAGCCTGTACTTTATAGTTCCGTCCCCCAGAAGCTGGTATAGTAACATCAGTAATAAGGGTCGAATGCTCAGGATTAAACAAATACACAAATATCTCTTCTCCGCATTTTACGCCAAAGGCATGGGACGTTCCTGCTTTTACGGTTAAGGGTTCGAAAGAGCCCCTACCAGCAGCAAGCATTCTATCACTAACTTCTCTAATTTTCCGATAATATGGTGTCAAACCACGAACATCAAAATACTCCCACCACCAACTCATTGGCGTGACCGGGGTTGGAGAAAACAGTCCATACCATACACCGCGTTTGAAATCGACATCCATTTCGTGAGAGAAATCATCAAAGTTCTTTGACCAATCCCATTCTCTGCTAAATTCTCCGATTATATAGGGTTTGCCAAACTCCTGAACATACCGTTCAATTTCGGCAGGTATACTCGATGTATTATTGTATATATGCTTTTGGTTAATATCTATATTCTTGATAGAATTTAAGCCCTCAATATCCCGATGTGAAATGCTGGTAGTAACGATGTGACGATAAGGATCTATCTGCTTCATATAAGCACTCATATCATCATGCCAGTCAGCAATCACTTTTCCATTGATAGGATTATTCTTATTCTGGAATTGCACATTGTCAACTTCATTAAAGAATTCCCACATAGCAATAGAAGTACTATACCCCCAACGGGCAACAATATAGCGTAACCGGTTCTTATACCAGGCACGTGCCTTTTTACTGATGAAGAAGTCTTCGGCATTATCCACAACACCACGATCGCTTGTTAAATAACCACCTTGCCCTAATGTCAGCATAATATATAAGTCCAAACTTTCCGATAACTCCACCAGATAATCCATACGTGCAAGTGCACTCGGGTTATAATATTCGTCACTTTGGGTATAACGTGCATTATTGAACGGACCTTTATAATCAATTGGCAAATTCCAGGAACACATCCATGTACGGAAGAAATTTCCACCATTCTTCGCAAACTCAGTCAACAGATAATCATAATTATAAAGTTCTGCCTTTTCATGAAGTCTTTTAAAGAATTTCGAGTCATCCTCATCCCTCGATTCCCAGCATATATTTTCTCCAATTCCTCGGAAAGGACGACCATTGTCAAATTCTAATATCCAATCTGATTTTGCATGTAAGAAGCCGGGCTTCTTCGATTTAACCACTTCAAAGCTCGATGTCTTTGAAGTGGTTTTCTTCTTTCCTTTCTTTATCAATTGAATTTTGTATTGATATAGCCCGCTCTCTTGGGGGGCATACCTTGCCTTCCAACAAGAGATATTACGTTCCTTCTCCGATACAAAATAACAAGGCAATACTTGTTCTTTCCCCGAAGGAGTAACAATCAACATATCCAAGGCAACCTCTTCTTGCATATAGGGATTATTAAACTTCTGCATCAGTTCAATATCAACTTCAACCTTACTATATTGCTCTGGCTGAGTGGTATGTATGCTACTTTTTATTATTTGCCCGTATATAGAGATATTCATGCTCAACAGACAGATAAAAAAGAATATTCGATTTTTCATGTTCTTTCTATATTTTAGTCCGTATAAATTGCACCGGCACCTTCCCACGCCTGATCCTGTACTAAAACACCTGCCGAAAGATTAACCTGACTTACAGGTATAGGAAAGAATCCCCCCGTTTCTTCAACTCTTTTCTGCATATCGCCAAAGTTTGCTGTAGTCCATACACCAGCATTGCAAATAGGTACTCCGTTCTTCTTGTTCAACTGTGTACCGGCAATATGCCAACGTAGCAAATCATAGTAGCGAATACCTTCAAAGCATAATTCATGTCTGCGTTCATTACGCAATGCTTCATCCGTATATGCTTGCAATCCAGGCAAACCAGCCCTATCTCTTACCTGATTTATATAAGATACATCTTTCGTAAGTTCGGCTAACATTAAGAGTACATCTGAGAAACGCATAATATATGTATCCTGAGTATTATTCTTTCTGTAATCATCCGGAGCATTGAATAAAATACAACTATAATTCACAAAATCAGTACCGCCCTCTGCATTTTTTCTTTTAGCATTCATAGCAATATACTTCTTATTCCAATAGCCGGTTTCTTCCATTTGTCCATCTCCGCCCCAGGTATATTTCTCCATTTCATTCGGATCTCTGACGTCCATAATGGATGCCTGACGACGAATATCTTCAGGTTCATTCTCTTTCCATTCATCCCATAACTGAGAGTTGACCGTTCCACCTCCCCAACCTAAGCCTAAAGGAAACATCTCCGCACCTGCATTAGACACTCCCCAGCCACGAATAGAACTATATAATACAAGCTGATTAGCATGGTTTTCGCCATAAGTATCGGCCAACGATGAATATTTGTAACCAAATATATTTTCGATATTGGCACCTTCCTCTTTAATCCAAGTAATATTGCCGTATTCCTGAGCATATTCAGTCTTTATTTTCTGCATATACTTATAGTCCTTGGATGTTTCCTCATTACTATAAGGCCACAACGACCAGAAATTAGGCAAAAGTCCATGTCCACTATTAACAACAACATCTTCCAACCATGTAATAACCTGATCTTTGGAAATACTTCCACCCTCAGCAAGAGGCATATTCTCCTTTTCATAATAACCGGTATAGAATAGCCAAGCCCGCGCCATTATAGATTCGGCAGCCCACTTTGTTGCATGTCCTAAACGTGCCTTATCCATACTCTGGTATTTCACAGCCGGCATTTTTTCAATGGCAGCTTTAAAATCCGAAGCAATTTGTCCCCATAGTTCTTCCGGAGTCGCACGAGGTAAATTAACCTGCTCTGTAGTCAACACCAAAGGAACTGTTCCATAAGTACGGCAAAGATTCATATACGCATAAGCTCTTAGGAACAAACTTTCTCCTTCAACAGCATCCCTATTTGCCTGACTACTCCAAGTTACCATATCCATACCCTTCAAAATAGTATTTACTCTGAATATAGCAGCATACATTTGCTGCCAAGGATTTTTATACTGCTCCTCGCCATTGCGTTTTAAACGACCGATAGCACGATTATCCCTATCACTCTGTCCGGCACCTCCAAAACGGTCATCAGAAGCTAAATCACTCATATAAAACGGATTATTCAGAGGAGCTATTTGGACAATTGTCTGATAAGTCGCTGCTATCAGCATATCAACATCAGCTTCCGTCTTCGGAAAGTTCGAAGAGTCCTTCTTCGTCAGGTTATCTGTATCCAGAAAGCTTTCGCAACTCATAAACATACATACAGAAAAGCATAATAATAGTATCTTTTTCATGACTAATTAAAATTTAAGATTGAAACCTACAATTATAGTACGCGGAGAAGGATAAGAGCCGATATCAATACCTGATGCCCAACTATGACCATCGCCATAACCAATTTCCGGATCCATGCCTGAATAACCGGTAATTGTCAAGAGGTTTTGTACGGCAAAGTATAAACGTGCTTTTTCAAGAAACATCTGTGGAAAGAGTTTTTTAAAATCATATCCAATAGCAAGATTCTGAATACGAAAGTAATCACCATCCTTAATGTATATATCAGAGATATTTTGCCAATTCAGATGCGAAGTACTCGTTAATCTTGGCAATGTATTGGATGTTCCTTCACCATGCCAGCGTCCGTATATTTCCGTTGTATAATTATCCAATGGCTCATCTTTATAGTTCCTATATGATTGTGCAATCTGATTACCCAAAACAGCAACGGTTGCAATATTCAAGTCAAATCCTTTATATTCCATATTAACATTAAAGCCCATATTAACCTTAGGATAAGGATTTCCAATCATAGTACGGTCCTTAGAGTCAATCTTGTTGTCTTTATTAGTATCGACAAAAATCAGGTCACCAGGTTGTACATTGTCATATTTAGCTCCCTGATAAGCATCTATCTGTGCTTGGTTCTGAAAAACTCCGGCAGTTTTATAACCATAGAAGAAACCAATGGGATAACCCACTTGCGCACGATACATTTCATCACTATTTCTGAACAAGGTACCAGTACTGCCATAGATTATCTGCTCACTGTTATTAATCTTAGTTACTTCATTCTTATTGTGCGCAATATTATAGCTCAAACCATAAGAAAAATCACCCACCTGATCTCTCCAAGTCAACCCCAGTTCAATACCTTTATTTTGCACATCACCACCATTTACATAAGGTGCTCCCGAACCGTAACTTGTTAATGCCGGAGCCCTCAACAGCCAGTCCTTGGTGTTTTTTACATAATAATCAAATGCAACCCCTAAACGACTTCTCAGAAAACGAGCGTCAAAACCAACATTAATCTGTTCTGACGTTTCCCAGGTAACGTCTTCATTTGCCAGAATATCAGGATAAGCGCCAGTAGAAATAGAGCCCTTATCAGTACCGAAGAAATAGCGGGCATTAAAATCAATGGTAGATAAATATTGGAACCCATCAATAGATTGGTTACCGTTTTGTCCCCAGCTTGCTCTTAATTTAAAGAAATCCATAAATGAGGTTACTCCTTCCATAAACGATTCATTGGTAAGTACCCATCCGGCTGATACCGAAGGAAAATATCCCCAACGTTTCCCACGCTTGAAATTAGATGAACCGTCGGCTCTCATTACAAAGGTCAACATGTATTTTTCATTATAATCATAATTAACCCTACCAAAAAATGAAGCCATCTTATGAGGAGCTATCGGAGCACCGCCAAGAGTTGTTGAACCAGCAAGAATCACTTTCGTATTATCCAAATAAGCATGTTCAAAATCATTAAATAGAGAATTCTTGTTTGAACCATTCATGCTCATGCCCAAACCATTATTTTCCACAGATTGTCCTAGTAATACATCAAAATTATTACGACCTGCCGAGAAGACATAGTTGACTGTGTTTTCAATCATCCAGTTCATTCGCGTTGCCATTCTCTGCTGTACTTCATTTTCATTTCTGAAATTGTCACTTGACAGATTATATACAGGAGCAAACTTTCTATAGTTGTTTTGTGAGTAACGTACACCAAAGCTGCTTCTGAACTTCAAATTCTTAATGGGTTGCAATACAAGATAAGCATTTGCATGAAGACCATAAGTTTTAGTTTCATTTTGTCCATGTTCATAATCCATGATACCGATAGGATTGGCTCTACTACTATTAAGAGGAATAGCAGTTGTATAGTTACCGTCAGCATCATACACATCAAAAACCGGATAAGTATTCATCAGTCTATATATACTGTTAGAATCCATGTTGCCGATAGCAATTCCATTCTTGCTGCCAGCATTGAAATTGATGTTCTCCCCAAATTTCAATACCTCTAAATTATTATATTTATATAAGGTATGCTCTGAATTGATACGAACAGTTGTTCTTTCATAAACCGGAGCAACCGGTTTGCCGATAGTACCTTCCTGACTTGTATTTGAGATACCTACTGAGAATACAGAACGCTCGCTACCGCCACTGATATTCAGCGAATGATTTCTGATAAAAGCATTCTTATTCAATGCACTTTCAAACCACTGCGGACCTTCCCAACCACTCTGAATTCTATTCCAATCCGGCACAAGATTAGCCCAATCTATGGTTCTGTTATCATTGGCGTATGCCTCATTCATTATTTCCACATATTGTTGGGCATTCAGAAGTTCCGGTTTCTTATATACATTCTGCCAACCGATATAAGTATCCAATGTAACATCCAACTTGCCTGTACGTCCCTGTTTTGTTGTTACCAAAACAACACCGTTTGCAGCACGTGCACCATAGATAGCGGCTGAAGCAGCATCTTTCAAAATATCAATAGACTCAATATCCGAAGGATTCAGGGAATTAATATCTCCTCCTGTTACACCATCAATAATATATAGCGGTTCTGAGTTGCCCACAGTACCCAAACCACGAACAGCTACTTTAAAACCCTCGCCCGGCATGCCCGACAACGATGTAATATTGACACCTGGTGTTTGACTGGCCAATGCGCCTAAAGCATTTACCGTATTCAGCTTCGTAATGTCTTCACCCTTCACCTGTGAAGTTGCACCTGTCACCAGTTTCTTCTTTTGCACACCATATCCCACAACTACCACATCATCAAGTTCCAGTGCATTCATTTGTAAAATGACCTTAATGTTTGTTTGATTCCCTACTACGATATCCTGAGATATAAATCCAACGAATGAAAAAGTAAGAATTGCATCTTTATCAGGTACCGAAATTTTAAAATTACCATCAATATCAGTAATGACTCCGATAGTTGTTCCTTTTACAAGAATATTTACCCCCGGTATTGTCAAACCATCCGTATCAACCACTGTTCCGGTAACAGTGATGCCAGATTGCATCACCTCATTAGAAGATAGACTTCCCATACCACTGTAAGCGTTAGCGAAAGTAACGTTCACACTCATCAATAACAAAAAAGAGCATAATTTCATAAACAAAGGTATCTTTGCTATCAAAGACCTTGCATCTATTCCTTTTACATAATGTTTCTGCATGTTTTTCATTTTTTAGGTTCTTATTTTAATAATTTATTCTTTATATCTGAAAAAATAATCAATCATTCATGTTCCATAGGCAAATATGTTAGCGTTATAGACTCTACTGTTTTCATTTTACGTAAAAAGTATATTCAAATTCCCAGGATATTTTCTTTTCAGGCAATACTTCGATATTGATGTAAGGCTCCGGGCAATACGTTCTTTCCGAAGCCCAAAAGTGAACCGTGGAATATCCGGTATCAGAAACGATACGTACTCCTGCCTTTAGTTTCCGATTCTCTATTATAATAGGTCCGTTTGTTACGCTGTCTCCCAATATGCCATACAACATCACGCTTTCATTAGCAACAAGTTGTCTTCTAAATCCAATTTCGTTTTTATTGATATTCAGAATATTATTTTTGTCATGAACAGCACTTCTCACCACATTTTCCGGAAACTTCACTGCTACATCAGCATTAGTGGGCAGATGTCCTATCATAAAGAAATTGTGGTTGTAGACATTCGTCCGGATCAATTTCTTTCCGGTATTTTCCAATTTATGCTTTATAAGCAACTTAGGACTGCCAGCAACTAATTCAATACACTTTGTATATCGATACGAATAACCGGACACATTTTCAACTTCATGTATAAACTGAACCATACAATCTGACTTGTTTACAGTCCACTTTCCCGGATTACTCATCTTATAAAGTTTGAATTTATCATATTCCTCCACCGGAAGTTTACGAAGTCCACCTACACCAATCTTCAAGAAGTCCGCATTATCCTCATCATACCATCCTATTTCTCCGAATTCTTCAGCCGGTCCACATATGGCATCATTAACATCAGGACTATGTTTCGAATACCATTGTCCCAGATAATCACACCCCTTATATTTCAATTCATATATAATGCCGGACCAATCAAATCTTGAAGCCCTATAAAATCCGTTATCATTATGCGGCAAGTAGATTCCGGCCGTTATCATTCCATTAGAAATGGAGTGAGAAGGATAATCCTGACTTTTTATTTCCCCAAGATGAAAGGCAGCAGGAAGTAAAAGCAATATGCTAATAAACAACAGTCTCATATTGAAAAGCAGAACGGCTATTTTTTCAACTTATATGTTTGGTCAGAAAAATCTATCATATCCAGATTGACACTACGCGGATGATTATAGATATCTTTGGCTATTTTCACGTTATCTCTATTCAGGATGAAATACCCCCAAGGCATAAACCAAGACCATTGCGGCTGATTTTCATACACTTCTGTTGAAGGCAAAGCTCCCACTTCACCTAGAGATATAATCTTCCCCTTGCCCAAAGCAACAAGTTCGTCGTGGTGCGATTGTTTCCAATCGGCATGGTAAACGTCAGCAGCCAAGACATCCACATAATCCGAACCTGGATAATAATCGGCATACGGACCGGCTTCATCACCGGGATTATTACGGGGAGCATTCGTATTCCACACCCAAAGTAGATTGTTTAGTTTATGATAATCAGTCAGATAGTTATACATTGAAATCCACAGCTTCTTAAAGCCATTTTCGCCCGGTTTGTTACACCACCAGAACCAAACACCATTCATCTCATGAAAAGGACGCCACAATACAGGAACACCGGCGGCCTGAAGTTGCTTCAGATACACTGCAATTCCATCCATCTGTTTTCTCCAGAGGTTATTAAGTTCCGTGCCATCAGTTGTCAGTTCATCCCACTCTTTCTGGCTTGGAAGATTATCGGCCCATCGCCAAATATCATTGCCATTGCAGTCATCACCATTGGTGGGCCAGCAGCAATGCCACATCAAAGTAATAATACGGCCTTCATGATATTTTTTAATGGCCTCATCCACTATTAACTGTCTTTGCTGGGCAGTCGATAAGTTGAGCGCTTCACAAGGAACTGTTCTATTTCCCGGAACAGTCAGATTCAAAGGTCCACAATGACGAAAATCACATTGATTTTCCCCTAAAGCATTAAAGCTAAAATCGGAACCCCAGATAACAGGAGTCTTTCCGGTTAAAGAATCCACCACCTGATCGTAACGGTTGATGTCACTAGCAAAATTATGTATCCCCGTCAGTGTATACTTCCCTTGTATGGAATATAAAAAATCCAGTAGCTGCACAACTTCGGGCATTGCATTCTTATTAACCGGCATATACCTTTTTTCTTCCATTTTGGCGCAACTTGCCAAACTTAACAAAACCGCAATAAAAAAAAGACTATTACTCTGTTTCATAATTCAATTAGATTAACGTTAAAAAGTGATAGTGCAAAATTAGGGACATTCGAGCATATACTTTGATACTATTTTATCCAAAGCATACACTATTCATTTTTATCGCAAATAAACTCAACTTTCTAACAACTAACAGAGTATGCTAGCTATGTAAACCCAACAAAATAAAGAATAGTTATTCAGTCAGTACTACTTTTTCCCGTGCTTAGCAGGACACATACTATTATATCACAATCTTCTTCTTCCTGTAATTCTCCCGGAATTCCTTCGGCGAACAGCCTTTCTTGCGTTTGAATATCCTATTAAAATTAGAAAGGTTATTGAAACCGCAATCATAACAGATTTCTGCAATGGTATGTGCCGAGTCTACCAACAAACGTATGGCAGAACCCAAACGAATGTCAATAATATAATCGGAAAGCGTTCTACCTGTGCGCAGCCGGAAGAAGCGACTGAACGAGACAGGGGTCATACCTACCATATCCGCCAAAGTATTCAGACGAATATCTTCCTGATAATGATCGGCAATGTACTTCTGAACCCGTTGTACCCGTCGACTATCCGAGAAGACTTCAATCTTGGCAAACGAGGAACTGGACAGTACTTTCGCATTATCATATTGAGACAACTCATACAAGATGCGCAGGAAGTTCATCACCGCATAGAATCCCTGTTCTTCGGAGGCCAGCCTGTCCAGCCAGTTATACACTTTCATGATAGCCTGCATCGGAAAGCTAATGCCACATTGCGCCTTTTCCAGCATATGGCGTATACTGTCGAACTGGTTCTTATTCATAAAATTCTTAAAGAACAAGTCGGGCGAGAACTGAATTGTAATTTCCCGTATCTCCTTTGAGGTGCATTCATGTTGTTCCCACACATGCTCCAGTTCTTTACCTGTTATCAGTACCAAGTCATAATCGCCGATAATCTCGGTAGAATCTCCCACTACCCGGCGAACACCGGCAGCATGTTCCGTAAAGTTCAGTTCAAACTCGGCATGACAATGAATGGGATAAGTAAACTCTGTTTTACGACGGTCGGCAATATAGAAACAATCGCGGTCGGACAAGGGAGTAATTTCCCTCATAATGTAGTTTTGGTTCTCCATATAGTATTAGTTAAAAAAGTATCACTCGGCAAATATAATCATTCTTTTCAATCTGCGATATTAAGACTTACTTTTATTTGCTCTATTAACTTATTGGTATGTCGGTGAGAAATATAAAAAGCGGATACACTGATCGACACAATAAAATTATATACTTTTGTATCCAAACAATCTCTTAAACTCAATAACATGATAAACCCCATTTACTCTCCCGACAGCAACCGGTATGACAATGGTATGAAATACCGCCGGTGCGGACGAAGCGGCATCCTGCTGCCCGAAATATCTTTAGGTCTATGGCACAACTTCGGCGACGTGAATACGTTTGCCAACTCTCAGGCGATGGCGCATCGCGCTTTCGACCAAGGTATCACTCATTTCGATCTTGCCAACAACTACGGCCCATCCTACGGTTCTGCTGAGGAAACCTTCGGAATGATTATGAAGAAATCATTCCTTCCCTACCGGGACGAACTGTTCATTTCAACCAAAGCAGGACATGACATGTGGCCCGGCCCGTACGGTGAATGGGGATCCAGAAAGTATCTGATGAACAGCCTCAACCAAAGTCTGAAACGGATGAACCTGGATTATGTAGATATCTTCTACTCACACCGCTACGACCCGGAAACTCCATTGGAAGAAACACTGCAAACGCTCGTTGACATTGTCCGACAGGGCAAAGCTTTATACGTGGGCATCTCCAAATATCCGAAAGAAGCTGCCGAATTTGCTTACCGCTATCTGGAAGAGAGAGATGTACATTGTTTGCTTTATCAGGGAAGATATAATATGTTCAACCGGGAACCAGAGGAAGAAGGGATTCTGCAACAGGCCAAAGAGAACGGAACTGGTTTCATCGCCTTCTCACCGTTGGCACAAGGACTACTGACAAACCGTTATCTGAAAGGCATCCCCGAAGACTCACGCATCGCCAAAGGCGGTTTCCTAAAAAAAGAAGCACTAACAGACGAAGTCTTGAACAAGATTAAAGCCCTCAACGAACTTGCCATCCTCCGCGGACAGACTCTTGCCGAAATGGCACTGGCATGGGTGCTGAAAGATGAAATGGTGACTTCCGTCATCATAGGCGCAAGCTCCGTAGCCCAACTGGATGACAATCTGAAAGCAATAAAGAACACTACCTTTACAGCAGAAGAAATAGAAAAGATGAATCAAATCTATAACCAGAAGTAGAGCCACCAAGAAGATACTTCTTCCATCAGGTCAGGCTAATTTATTTCCATGAGGAGTCACGAGCGTTTCCACGAAAGGGAACGCTCGTTCCCATTAAAGGAAACTGCAGTTCCCACGGTAGGAAACTCGAGTTTCTATATGGAGAAACTGTAATTTCCGAGCTTTGGGAACTCCAGTTCCCAAGGCAAGAAACTATCGTTCCCTACCTATAAGAAACTGCAACATACTACTTATCAATCAGATACGCACCTGTTTTCTATCAAAAGCACCCTACTAAGACAAGGCTCAGATACCTGTACCCACGATTCAATCTACATCTGAGCCAAAACGAAGCAGTACTTTCCCACAAAAGAATACAAATTTAACATACCTTCTTCTGAACCTTTTATTTTTTATCTTGTTCATGTACCAAAAGCCTGAGGTACCAGGGCAGGATTTTTATATTTAACCTAAACATTATAAGAAGTATGAAGAAATTAATTCCCCTATTATTGGTGGTCTTGACTTTCGCAGCCTGCGAAAAAGACCCTGACACGGATAAGCTGGACAACAAGTATCTGGTTTATACCAACTATGACGCGAAAGCTGACTTCAAAGCTTTCCAAACGTACTACATGCCGGACAGTATCCTCATCATCGGCGACAAGAAAGAAGCTGAGTACTGGAAAGACGATAACGCTCAGGAAATTCTGCAAGCTTATGCAACCAATATGAGCAATCGTGGTTATGTCCGCGTCGATGACCGTGAAGAAGCCAACCTTGGTTTGCAGGTCAGCTACATCAAGAGCACTTACTACTTTAATGACTATGGACGCCCCGAATGGTGGTGGAACTACCCAGGTTATTGGGATGCACCTTACTGGGGTAACTGGGGCGGATGGTACTACCCGTATGCCGTAACCTATACTTATAGCACAGGTTCATTCATCACCGAACTCCTCAATCTGGAAGCCACTCAAGGCGAAAAAGAAAAACTGCCCGTACTCTGGACAAGCTATATGAGCGGATTGCTCAGCGGTTCCAGCTCAGTCAATGCGAAGTTGGCGGTTGAAGGTGTAAACCAGGCTTTCACTCAATCCTCCTATCTTACTAATAAGTAATTGAGTAGTCAAGTAGTTAAGTAGTTAGTAGAAGATGGTCCGGAAGCGGACTATCCCGTAACTTAAAAACAATAACAAATATGAAAACAATAAAATATATTTCCATGAGAGTACTGGCAGTTGCCGCCCTGGCTCTCGTCTTCGCCATGCCGGCAAAGGCACAAATGACCGATAACGGTTATGCCAATATCGATTGGCAGTTCAACTTTCCCCTGAGCAACCACTTCGCTGATAAAGCCAGCGGATGGGGTATGAGTTTTGAAGGTGGTTATTACGTAACCCCGAACATTGCACTCGGTGCTTTCTTGGCTTACCACAGCAACCACGAATACTTCGGACGCCAGACACTACCCGTAGGTGAAGGCGGTAGCATCAATACCGACCAACAGCACACGCTGTTCCAGTTGCCTTTCGGTCTTGCCGGACGTTACACTTTCGACCGTGGCAGTGCTTTCCAACCTTACGTTGGTTTGAAAGTGGGTCCTCAGTACGCTGAAATCAAATCTACTTTCAACGTTTACGAGGCTAACAAGAGCACATGGGGCTTCTACGTATCACCGGAAATCGGCCTCAACATCTATCCATGGGCTTACGGACCGGGTCTGCACATCGCAGCTTATTACAGCTACGGTACCAACAAGGGTGACTTGTTCACTTACAGTGTAGACGGTTTGAGCAATTTCGGTCTGCGTCTGGGTATTGCATTCTAACATAATTTGCATTATAGCACAGATATAAGTTTGACTGGTATTAATTGATTGTTTCAAGACGTGTAAAAAAAGGGAATAGCCGGCCGCGTGAGCGGGGGACTATTCCCTTCGTTTGTATTAGTTACAAGCTACATTAGTTACGAGCTACAAGCTACGAGTGCCTTTCGGCGTAATAGCGCAGCACTCGTAGCTTGTAGCTTGTAGCTCGTAACTACCTCAACGCCTGATACACCACCTCCTGTATCCGTGTACGGATATCCAACTTCATCAGCTTCGTATTCCAGACATCGGGATAAATGCGATTGCAAAGGAAGACATAAACAAGACCGTTCGTCGGGTCCACCCAGGCACAAGTACCTGTGAAGCCGGTATGCCCGTAGACAGTGGCCGGAGCAGCGGCTGCACACGGGCTCTTTGCCGGATTCTGCCGGTCGGGCTTATCGAAACCGAGACCGCGACGGCTGATACGGGAAACGGTAGTAGTGAAGACACGGCAAGTTTCCGGACTCAAATAACGCTTGCCATCCAGTTCACCGCCATTCAGCAACATCTGATAGATGCGCGCCACTTCCGTGGCATTAGAAAACAGTCCGGCATTGCCCGACACACCACCCAGGAAGGCTGCGGACTCATCATGAACAAATCCTTGAAGTACCGTTTTCCGCAGGAACGGGTCGATGGAAGAAGGTATGATTTCGGCTTTCGGTACAGGCGTATAAGTACCGGAAGCAATGCCGACAGCAGCCGCACCTTGCAGAGGCAAGTATCCCGTATGCTTCAGCCCCATCGGTGCATAGAATTCCTGTTCGAGGAAAGCATCCATTGACATCCCCGTACGTGCCTCAACCACCTGTTGCAGCAGGATGAAGCCAACACAACTATACCGGTAACGGCGGTCGCGCAAAGGTGCTTTCACAATCTTCTGCCGATATTCTTCTTTAAAGGAACGGTTCAGCCACAGGCTATCGCTTACCTGCAACGTATGTTCCGCCGTACGCACTTTAGACGTCAGTCCTTTCTTGAACCTGAACTTCGGATTTGCCCAGGTACGGGTGCCTATCTGTACGGAATGAGTCGCATCCGGTCGTGCCTTGAAAAGAGTTCCTGTATAACTATCCTCATCTATCGCTTCCTGATAGAACAGCAACGTGGACGGCAATCCGGATTCGTGCAACAATAACTGGCGAATAGTAATATCTTTCTTGTCCGTATCCTGCAACCAGGGCAAATAATCCGAAGCACGGTCCGTAAGGCTCAAACGGCCTTTATCGTACAGCTTCATCACGGCAAGCAGTGTCGCCGTGGTCTTTGTCAGCGAAGCCAGGTCATAAACATCCGTCGGAGACACAGGAAGGCCTGCACCGGGAACACTCACTGCGGCAGGGAGTTTATTGACCGAAATGCCGACTATTCCGCCCCAGGTATGTGTTCCGAATGCTTTGTTATACATTTCCTTTCCATCCTTCAGCACCACAATCTGGCAACCGGGATAAGCTCCCTCTTTAATACCTTCTTTTGCAATGTCATCAATACGCGCCAGCAAACGGGAGTTCACTCCATATTCGTCGGGAACAAAATGACGCGGTGTTTTCGGAGTAATAGCGAGTCCGTCACCTGTTGCAAACAGATTGCCGATGCTTGCCGAAAGATGTCCGTCCGCCGTAGCATCGGCATAGAGTATTCTCGCCACCTGTTCCTGTACATCGTCCATTGAAGAGTGAGCCAATATCACAGCATCAGCCGCAGATACCCCACGGCGTATCTGCAACACCTGTTTGCCGGGAATAAAGAGCAGGTAAGCCACCGGCACATCCGAAGCAAATTCATTGAAGAAAGCCTGGTAGGGTATCAGGCGATGGTCCGTAACACAAACCAGGATGCGTTTGTATTGCGACAGGGAGTCACGCAGTTGCTTGCGCGCAACTTCCGGCAGTTCCTTTTTCAGTTGGAAGACGGCAGTGGAGGCTTTGATGTATCCGGAAAGTTCTTTCAGGAAAGGTTGAATTTCTTTCGCATCGCCTACATTGAGCACGGCTACCTCCCGGGTATCCGCATCCAGAGGGAGCATATTGCCTTTATTCTGCAATACGGTGATTGCCGCTTGGTTCAGACGGCGTATCAGGTCGCGGGTATGCGCTGTATTGATACGGTTTCCCAAACCGGAAAGACGAACGAAAGGTTTCTTCGATAATCCGAGGGCATATTTATAGGTAAGCACCTTCCGGCACTTCGCTTCGATTTCCGCTTCTGTCAGTTCACCGTTTTTCACAGCATTCAGCACAGCATCCACTTCTTCCTTTATCCGCCGGGGGACAAGCAACAAATCATGTCCTGCCTTCAATGCCTTTAGGCAGACAGTTTGGTCAGTAGTAGAAACGCCTTTCATGGCAAGCGCATCCGTAAACACCAATCCCTGGAACTTCATTTCCTGTGTCAGCAAATCGTGCACCACTTTGCGGGAAAGTGAAGACGGTACCCCCCGTTTCGGTTCAAGCACCGGCACTTCAAGATGTCCCACCATCATACCGGACAATCCTGCCTGAATGGCTTTTCTGAACGGATACAGTTCCACACTATCCAACCGTGCCCGCGAAAAGGATAATACCGGCAGTGAATGATGCGAATCCACATCCGTATCACCATGACCGGGGAAGTGTTTACTTACAGAAAGCACACCACCTTCTTCCAGACCACGGGAGTAGGCTATAACTTTATCCGCCACATTCGCAGGGCTTTCACCAAAGGAACGGGTATTGATAACCGGGTTCTTCGGATTGATATTCACATCCGCCACCGGGGCAAAGTTCACCTGTACGCCAAGTTCACGGCATTGCCGCGCCATCTCGCGTCCGTATTCATACAAAAGTTTATCATCCTGTATGCAACCCAAAACCATGTTGCGTGGAAACACCGGCGTGCCACGCAGCCGCATCGATAATCCCCATTCACCATCAAAGGTTATCATCAACGGAACATCCGCCATCTTCTGCGCTTCATTCGTCAGGGCTACCTGGTTCTCTATCAGACCACCGGAAAAGAGCAAACCACCCACTTTATAGTCGTCCACCACTTTGCGCAGCAGGTCGCGGTTGGCTTTATTTTGTTGCGGGGCAATCGTATAAATAAAAAGCTGTCCGATACGTTCTTTCAGATTCATCCTGTCCATTACAGAGTCCACCCATTGCCGGCATTGTTCATCACCGGAAAACTGGCGGATTAGGATTGGTTCAACAGGAACTATGGGAGATTGCTGTGCGGGCAGAGAATGCGCCTGAGCATTGAAACCGGCACAGCAACTGCATATCATAAGGAAGGATAGGAGTAGTTTTTTCATTATCATCTATACATTAAGGCTACCAAAGTTATATCATTTCAAACACAAAGGCACGGTAAATACAGAGTTTTTTTGACTAATTAGTAAAAAACACTGTATTTACCGTGCCTCCTATAGTTTTATGCCCAGGCTATTTCAAGCTTTTATAAATGGCTTCCTGTATATTTGTCCGGATATTCATCTCTCCCAGTTTCGTATTCCAGACATTGGGACACAGGCGATTACTGAGGAATACATATACCGTCCGGTTCTCAGGGTCCACCCAGGTGCAAGTACCGGTGAAGCCGGTATGCCCATAAACGGCAGAGGTGGCCGAAGGAGCACAAGGACTATTCCTCAAGTCACTTAAATCAGGCTTATCAAAGCCTAACCCGCGACGGCTGATGGCAGAAGTTTCCGTTGTGAACAACCGGCAGGTAGCTTCACTCAAATAGCGTTTACCATTCAGTTCACCACCGTTCAGCAACATCTGATAGATTTTCGCAACTTCCGTAGCCGTAGAGAACAAACCTGCATTGCCGGAAATGCCGCCCATGCAAGCAGCCGCTTCATCATGCACATAGCCGCATAAATCCTGGCGACGAAGGAAATCGTTGGCTGCCGTAGGCATTATCTCTTGTTTGGAATATCTCAGCAAAGGCAGGTACATGGTGCGCTGCAAACCCATAGGAGCATAGAATTCTTTCGCAATATAAAGGTCCATCGGCAATTTGGCAATCGCTTCCACTACCTGTTGCAGCAGAATAAAGCCAAGGTCGCTATATACATACCGCTTGCCATCCATATCACAACGGGCAATCTTTTGCAGGATAGTATTTTTGAAACTCTTATTCAGCCACATATCATCGGCCACATGCAGCGTATGGACAGATGACTCTTTCGCAGATACCAGTCCCTTCTTAAACTTGAAGTCCGAACAATAGTAGCTATGTTCGCTCACCTGCGTGCGATGCCATTTATCCACCCAGCTTTGGGCATAGGGGCCTTGCACGGAATTCGGGTCGATGGCTTCCAGGTAGAAACGAATATAAGGATGCAGACCGGATTCGTGAAGAAGCAAATCTTTGATAGTGATATTCTTCTTATTCGTATTTCTCAGGAAAGGCAGATATTGGGATGCCTTATCCGTCAGTTTCAGTTTACCTTCGTCATAGAGCTTCATCACGGCAAGCAATGTAGCAGTTGTCTTGGTCAGAGAAGCAAGGTCAAACATATCTGTAGGCCGCACGGCAGTGGTGTCTTTATCGGAATGCGTGCCGAAACACTTGTCATATACCGGTTGTCCGCCTTTCAATACCAACACCTGGCAACCGGGATAAGCTTTCGCATCCAGCCCCGCCTCGACAATTGCATCAATCCGGTGCAATTCATAAGACTTCATCCCCAAATCCTCGGGAATAATACTCCCCGGCTTCATGCCCGGAACGATGACACTCCCCTCGCCCGCGCGGTAAAGTCTCCCGATACTCATGGACAGTTTTCCCTGCGCAGGAACCTTGGCAAACATCACACCCGCTACATATTGCTGAATATCCGCTTCGGACGAATGTCCCAGAACCACAGCACTGGCTTTGCTCAAAGCCGGTTCCAAAGGTTGCATGCCACGATAGGATGTGAAGAAAGCATATACTATGGGGGCGGGCAGGTCCAGATTTGCCAGAAATTCATCAAAAGCAACCACACCGGCATCACTTCCCGACACACTGACCACAATGCGGCGATAGTCAGCCAACTTGCGTGCCAGTTCTCCACGGGCATCAGCAGTCATCTCTTTCGTCAGGCGGAAATGTTCCATTGGAACAGGAGATAGCTTCTTCATTTCATTAATAAATATGCTATCCTTGCCCTCACCCACACTCAGCAGTGCCATCGGGGCATCACCGACTGGTGTCAAAGGCAAAACTCCAAAATGATTGCCCAACACCGTCACAGCAGCTTGGCGCAACTTAGTAACCAATGCCTGTGCTTCGTCCGTACGGATACGAAAGCTCATTCCGCTGACTTGTAGCTGTGGCCGTGGCTGACGCAAGCCCAACAAATATTTATAGGTAAGTATCTTACGGCATTTTGCCTCAACTTCTGCCTCCGGAAGCACCCCTTCCTTTACAGCAGCCAGCACTTCTTCCACTGCATTCTCGGTGTTGTACTGCACCAGCACCATGTCATTTCCGGCAAGCAATGCCTTTGTCGTAAGCCGGGGCACAGACGAAACACCTTTCATATCCAGTGCATCGGTAAACACCAGTCCCCGGAAGCCCATCTCATCCTTCAGCAGTCCCGTCACTATATTTTTAGACAGTGACGAAGGTGTTATATTATCCGGCTCCAGAGCAGGCACCTGCAAATGTCCTACCATTACACCGCCCAAACCGTTGCGCACCATCTCCTTAAAAGGATACAGTTCCACACTATCCAGACGCTCACGGTTATAATAGAGCACGGGCAATCCTTTATGCGAATCCACATCCGTATCACCGTGTCCGGGAAAATGTTTGCTGACGGACAGCACACCGCCGCTTTCCAATCCCCGGCTGTAAGCCACAACTTTCTCCGCCACCTTCTTTGCGTCTTCACCGAAGGAACGCACATGAATCACCGGGTTCAAGGGATTCGTATTGACATCCGCATCAGGCGCGAAATTCACATGCACACCCAGTTCGCGGAACTCACGCGCCACCTCACGTCCGTATTCATAAATCAGACTGTTATCTTCAATACAACCGAGGGCTGCATTCTTTGGAAAATAGGGCGTACCCTCCAGCCGCATGGAAAGTCCCCATTCACCGTCAAAGGTAATCAATACGGGGACTTTGGAATTCTTCTGCGCAATATTCGTCAGTATTGCCTGCTCTTCCGGAGTACCTTCGGCAAACAGCAGTCCGCCAATCTTATACTTCTTGACCAGTTCACGTATCCGCTTCTTTTTCTGTTTATCCGCCCTGGCAGGAAAGGTGGTGACAATCAGTTGTCCGACTTTCTCTTGCAGATTCAGTCCCGCATATACGGAGTCTACCCACTGTTTGCAACGACCATCTGCCGCCGAAGGAAGAAAAGGTGCTTCCGCCTGTGCGCGAAGCAATGATTGGCTGCTCCCTAAAAGGGCAACCAATACCAAGAGAATGGTTCTCTTCATTTTTTATTTATTACTTAATCTATTAATTCTTATTCATAGCGGAGCAGATTTGAACTAAAGTAAATGACAAAACAGACTATCTTAATTCCCCTCCTCCAGTTGGAGGAGGGGTGCCCAAAGGGCGGGGTG
>CAMTFK010000033.1 GCA_947071285.1 uncultured Bacteroides sp.
TTATTATGCCGAAAGGTACTGGTAGCCTGTATGTTGTAGCTCGTCACTTGTATCTTGTCACTCGTAACTATTATAATATGAAAACTATAAGTTTAGTGGCCGGTCCGTGTAGTGCGGAAAGCCGTGAGCAGATGTTGGAAACAGCCAGGGGATTGAAAGAAATAGGCGTGGGCACATTGCGTGCCGGCCTGTGGAAACCCCGTTCGCGCTGCGGAACATTTGAGGGAGTAGGCGAGGAAGGACTGGACTGGATGCGTGAAGTACAGCAAGAACTGGGACTCCGGGTAATGACCGAAGTAGCGCTTCCCTGCCATGTGGAAGCCGTGCTGAAAGCCGGACTCGATATGGTATGGATTGGCGCCCGTACAACGGTCAACCCCTTTATGATGCACGAGTTGGCAGAAGCCTTGCGCGGATGCGAACTTCCGGTATGGGTGAAGAATCCGGTATGTCCTGATGTAGAGTTGTGGATGGGTGCGGTAGAGCGCCTCCATCAGGCAGGACTGAAAGATGTCCGCATCATCCATCGTGGCTTTTGTACGGTAGATAGTTCTCCCTACCGTAATGCCCCCCTTTGGGAACTGGCAGAACGCTTTCATACCCATTTCCCGGAATTGCCTTTCTATTGTGATCCGAGCCATATCGGTGGAAAACGTGAATTATTAGCTTCTATTTGCGCGAAAGCTATATCTTTGCACGCAGACGGACTATTCATTGAGTCCCATTGTTGTCCGCAGAGAGCCCTGTCCGATGCAGCCCAGCAGTTGACGCCGCCCGCATTGGCAGAGTTGTTGAATACCCTGAATGTCTCAATTGAATGATGTAAGCATGGAAAAAGTACGCTCCTTCCTGAAAGCGATGTTCACCTCGTGGAAGATAACGTTGATATTGCTGGTGCACTATGTGATATTACTGGCAGCCGCCACCTTTGTCGAGAAGTCGCAGGGCACGGCAATGGCACGGGAAGTGATTTATAACAATCCGCTCTTCTATCTTCTGCAACTGCTGCTGATTCTCAACTTCTGCGCCACTGCCCGGCAGGCACGCCTGTGGAGCCAGCGAAAGTATGGAATATTGCTGTTGCATATATCTTTCATCGTGATATTGCTCGGAGCATTGGTCACCAATCTCTTCGGTTTCGAAGGCATTGTGCACATCAGGGAAGGGGAAACCACCTCGTCTATGCGTACAACAGAGGCTCAGCGCCCGTTGCCTTTCTCTATCCGCCTGGATGATTTTAAATTGGTACGCTATCCCGGTTCCCATAGCCCTTCCTCTTTTGAGAGCTTCCTGACCATTCATACCGAAGAGGGCGAACGGAGCGAACACATCTACATGAACAAAGTGATTTATGAACAAGGATACCGCCTCTACCAGTCTTCTTACGATTCGGACGAACTGGGAACCGTATTAACGGTGAACAATGACGTGGCAGGCACAACGATTACATACATCGGATACCTGCTGTTGCTTGCCGGCATGCTGCTGACTCTGGCTGACAGAAAATCCCGTTTCCGCCAACTGGCAAAGCAACTGAAGCGCACGGCACCCGTCTTCCTGCTCCTCCTTCTTCCCGCCGTTTCGTTTGCCCAAAGGACTGATACGGAACTTCTACTGAAGAATACCATCTCTGCGGAGCAGGCCGGGCAATGGGGGCGCTTGCAGGTGCAATGCCCCACAGGACGCATTGAACCGATGGATACCTATACCGATAAACTGCTTCGCAAGATTTACCGAAGTAACTCTTTCGAGGGCCTCACTTCCGAACAAGTGATTATCGGTTTCCTCATGAATCCAGCTTATTGGGGCAACGTGCCATTCATTCGTCAGACAAACAAGGAATTGGCGCAGGCGTGTTCTCTGCCCGACAGCAAATATCTCCGCTTCCTCGATGTCTTCGATGAGGCTGGCAACTATCTGATAGCGGATGCGGTGGACAAAGCCTATTCGCGCCCTGCTGCCGAACGCTCACGTTTGGAGAAGGACCTGCTGAAACTGGATGAGAAGGTGAACATCTTGTATTCTCTCCAGCAAGGAAAGATGTTTGCCTTGTTCCCATTGCCGGGAGACACGAGCGGCAAGTGGTATTCTCCGGGAGATAATTTGAGTATGTTCTCCGGACGAGACTCCCTGTTCGTAACTAAAATCATGCCTTGGTACTTGGGTGAAGCCCACGATGCTTTGCGAACCGGCAACTGGGAGAGTGCGCGGGAAGTTCTTTCTATGATGAACGTGTACCAGCAGAAACAAAGCGCCACACCGCTATTGACAGAAAAGCAAGTATCATGGGAATTGTTCTATAACAAGGCACAACTGTTCTCCTGGTCGGCTATGGGATATATGGCTGCGGGGCTGCTGTTACTGGTCTTCGCGGTGTGGCAGTTGTTGAAGCCGCGACGCTGGGGTAAGGCTATTATCTTCCCATTGGTTACACTGGTTGTGCTGATATTCTTGCTGCATACTTCCGGAATCGGTATCCGTTGGTACATATCGGGCCGCGCTCCCTGGGCCAACGCTTACGAATCAATGATATACGTTGCTTGGGCAACGGCTTTGGCGGGACTTTTGTTTATCAAACGCTCCTCTATGACGTTGGCTTTGGCAGCTTTCTTTGCGGGTATCATCCTGTTTGTTGCCAACCTCAACTTCATGGACCCCGAAATCACTCCGCTGGTTCCGGTGCTGAAATCCTATTGGCTGATGATACATGTGGCGGTGATAACGGCAAGCTATGGATTCTTTGGCATCAGCTTCCTGCTTGGGCTGCTCACCCTTGTTTTCATGAGCACGGGCAATCCGTCGAAAGCCGCTTTGCTGCAACCTCATATCCGTGAACTTCGCATCATTAACGAAATGTCCCTGCACATCGGTCTTTATCTGCTGACGGCAGGCATTTTCCTCGGCGCCGTCTGGGCCAATGAGTCATGGGGGCGCTACTGGGGATGGGACCCGAAGGAAACCTGGGCACTCATCACAATGGTGGTTTATGCTTTCATACTGCATGCCCGCTTTCTGCCCGCCCTCCGTTCAGACTATGCTTTCAGTGTGATGTCCGTGTTGGGACTGGCTTCGGTGCTAATGACGTATTTCGGGGTCAATTACTATCTGTCCGGCCTGCATTCTTATGGTGGCGGTGATACTCCACCGGCGCTGACTGCGGTATTCGTTGTGTATGCCTGTGCTTTTGTCCTGATGGTATATGCAGGGTATAAGCAGCGCAAGGCTCGGGATTGATGATAATCTCATTATCTCCGCCTGCCGGTACGATTCACTTATAACCGTACGAAAAAGATACAAAATATAGAGTTTATCCGGCATTTATAAATAGGGTGTCGGATTGAATGGGATTCAGTATACGATTGAATAGGGTTCAGTCGTATACTCATCCCTATTCAGTCGTATACTGATTATACCCCCTTCTCAGAATATATTCCGGACGGTCTTCGGGGAAATGAATATCGGTGATAAAAGCTACTTACAAATGAAATGGAAAAACTCTCGTGAGACCCCTGTATCGCCCATTCTGAGCTAATAGTTCAAGCATTTGGGACAATAATTCAAACCTCTCCGGGGCAAATCCCCTACATTTGTCTTAGTTATAAATCCGCTAATAATACTATGAAATGAAGACAAACAAACTTTTATTTATTCTATTTGTCGCCTTCTCGGGTTGGTGTGGTACAATCAATGCTCAAACTGCCGGGTTGGAGAAACGCATGAAAGACGCCGACCCCAAAGTTATAGGTACGCGTATCGTTAATAAGTTTCTCGTCACTCCCCATACCCGCTTTGGAAATCCGCGTGCTGAGAGAGCCCCCAATTATGTGACCTATCCTGACGCTTGCACCTGGCTGGGTGCTTTGTGGTTTAGCAAAGCAATAAAGGACGAGGATATGCAGCAACAATTGAAAAATCGTTTCGAACCCTTGTTCACTACCGAAAAGAATATGCTTCCCCGCATGGTACACGTAGATTATAATGTGGTAGGTGCCGTTCCCCTCGAAATCTACATGCAGAAGTTAGGTGACCGGAAATACTTTGAACTGGGGATGAAGTATGCCGATACCCAGTGGGAAGTTCCTGCCGATGCCAAACCGGAAGAAAAGGCCTATGCAGACCGGGGATATTCCTGGCAGACGCGCGTATGGATTGACGATATGTTTATGATTACCACCATCCAGTCGCAAGCCTACTTGGCTACCGGCGACCGGAAATACATTGACCGTGCCGCTGCCGAAATGGTGATGTATCTGGAGAAGATACAACGTCCGAACGGCCTGTTCTATCATGCCCCTACAGCGCCGTTTTTCTGGGCGCGTGGCAATGGTTGGATGGCTGCGGGCATGTCTCGCCTGCTTTCCGTACTTCCGGAAGATAATCCCAACCGCTCCGCCATAATGGAGGCTTATAAAAAGATGATGGCTACTTTACTGGAGAATCAGAATGCCGACGGCATGTGGCACCAGTTGATTGACGAACCGGCTTCTTATAAAGAAACTTCCGGCACGGCCATGTTCACCTATGCCATGCTGGTGGGAGTGAAGCATGGTTGGCTGGATAAAAAGGTGTATGCCCCGGCTGCTATGAAAGGATGGCTGGCACTGGTTTCTTATGTAAACGCCGATGATGAAGTGACGAATGTATGCGAAGGAACCAATATCAAAAATGACAAGAACCACTATATGAACCGTAAGCAAATTACGGGTGACCTGCATGCTCATGCCCCTCTGTTGTGGTGTGCTACGGAACTGCTGACGGAATAAGTTAATGTCCTATGGATTACTTTGTGGAATGAAAGAATGGTGTATCTTTGTTTCCCGGATAATACAATGAAAAACATAGTTTGCTATACCTATGAAAAAATATATTCTTTTGCTGATTACTATATTAGCCACTATCAGGATAACAGCCCAGAACAATGAGAACTTCTATTTCTCGAACCTGAATCTGAAAGACGGGCTATCCCAGATTTCAGTCATTAAGATATTTCAGGATACCAAAGGCTTCATCTGGTTTGCCACACGCAACGGGCTGAACCGCTATGATGGAAGCGAGTTTGTGATATATAAGCATGACCCGAAGGATTCCCTGACATTGAGCGATAACCACATCTGGACTTTAGCTGAAGATAATGACCGCAACCTGTGGGTGGGTACGGCACGCGGACTGAACAAAATAGACTTGAAGACCAACTGCATAACGTCGTTTATCGATGAGCGTTACGGTGCTTTTGCCAAAAGCGAAGTGCGCAGTCTCACCGTAGACTCCCGCAACCGGCTTTGGATAGGAACCACCAAAGGTCTGTACCTGTACATCCCGGCAATGGACGTCTTTCAGCGCATCGACCTGAACGGGAAGATTAAAGATGAATTTATCTCCGTGATTTACGAAACCAAGCAGCATCAGATATTGATAGGTACTTCCACGAAGGGGCTGTTTGTCTGCGATATGAATATGAAAGTGCAGAGGCAACTCACCACCCAGACTTCGGGGCTCCGTCTGCTTGGCAACAGTATCTCCACCATTTATGAAGACTCTAACGGAACCTTATGGGTAGGAAGCGGGCTCAGTGGATTATATCGCATTAACTTTGAGAAAGAAGAAATTGTAGCTTATCACAAGGGCAACAGTATCTTGACAAGCAGTAGCGTCCGGGCCATATCGGAGTTACGCGGAATGCTATTGGTCGGCACGTTCGACGGACTATATACGATAGACCTCTCCACACACTCTTTCTGGAAACATACGGATGCTTCCCTCGAAAAAGGCAACCTGAGTCATTTCTCCATCTATTCTTTGTTTGTAGACAGGAGTCAGACGGTATGGGTGGGCACGTATGCCGGCGGAGTGAGCTATTCCAGCCGGTTCAATAACCGTTTCGACTTTCACGATCCTGCCACCATCTTTGATGCATTGTTCGGTATATACGGTTGCATGCTTGCCACGCCCGGAGGTTGTCTGTATATGGCAACTGAAGGCAGGGGACTGCTCGATTATAATTTGCAGAACAGGCAGTATGCATATTATCCGATAGACAATGCCTCGAGGTTGCAATATAGCCAGAACATCATAAAAGGACTGTTGCTGGAAGATGACATACTGTGGTGCGGAACGAATAAGGGGGCTATTTATCACTTCAATACCCGCACTAAGAAATATACGCTATACTATCAGCTTCCGCGTGAAATGTCCGTTTATTCCATGCTCCGCGATAAAGACAACAGTCTGTGGATTGTTTCTTCCGACTCCCGTATGGGAATAATGCGTTTGTCGGATAAGAAAGAGATACAGACGCATTTCCCGGTCAATGGCGGACAGGATAGCTGTCTGTTTGGCAGTTCGCGCTGCATCCTGAAGTTACGGGATGGGGTGGTGTTGATTGGCAGCCGCAATGACGGTTTAATAAAATATGATTTGAACAGAGGGGAAGCTGTTTATTATGACACGGATGGAAAGGCCCCCCGTCGGCTGCTTAATAATTACGTGACGAGTATTGTGCGCGATAGCTCCGGTCGCATTTGGATTGGTACATTTGGTGGTGGCATATCCTTGTATGACGAAGAAAAAGGAATCATAAAGACCATAACCAAGGAACAAGGATTGATAGAGAACGACATTTGCACCATTGTGGAGGATAATGATAATAACCTTTGGATTAGTGCAAGCAATGGCATCTCCAAATATAACCTCAAGACGGAAGAGTTTACCAATTACAACTCTCTCAATGGCATTGGTGTCTATGAATTTACTCCCCATAGTGGCTTGTTATTGCCGAACGGTGAAATCTGCTTTAGCGGGAATAATGGCTTTGTGACATTCAGTCCGCAGGAACTGCAATTGAACTCTTATGTGCCGCCGGTGGTGTTCACAAAACTGGTCGTAAACAACCGGGCGATTGAACCGGAAGACGAGACTGCTATTTTGAGTTCCGTGCTGGACGACATGGAGGAAATAGAACTGGATTATAACCAGAATAACATTTCCATCGGCTACTGTGCCCTGAACTTTGTATTTGCCCGGCAGAATCAGTATGCCACTTTCCTGAAAGGGTATGATAAGGACTGGAACTATATCGGCAACCGGCGGGAGGCCTACTACACCAACCTGAGCCCGGGAACGTATGTGTTTGAGGTGAAAGCCTCGAATAATGACGGAGTCTGGAGCCAGCAGACACGTAAGATACGTATCATTGTGAAGCCTCCTTTATGGAAAACCTGGTATGCTTACTTATTCTACGCCGTTGCTTTTGTCTTTGTGATGACGCTTATCATGTACTACATATCAAAGAAGCAGAAGCTGGAACGTGAACTGCAATTCAAGCAGAAAGAGAAATTGCAGCTGGAAGACTTCCATCAGGCTAAGATACGTATGTTTACCAATTTCTCGCACGAGCTCCGCACCCCGCTTACGCTAATCATTGCGCCTTTACAGGATTTGGTGTCCATGCCCGAATTCTCTTCCAGTGTAAAGAATAAACTGGGCCTGATATTCAGTAATGCCCAGCGCTTGTTGCTGCTTGTGAACCAGTTGATGGATTTGCGCAAGAACCAGGAGGGCAAATTGAACCTGCGTATCACCAAGACGGATATGAATCCGTTCTTGCAAGAGATTTACTATGCTTTCAATCATCTGGCAGCAAAGAAATCTATTGATTTCACATTTGAAACGAGCGAAGAAAGAATGTCGGCATGGTTCGATAAATCGATTATAGAGAAGGTAGTCTTCAATCTACTGTCCAATGCCGTGAAGTTTACTCCGGATAATGGCCGGGTGGTGTTTTCCTTATCCAAGTGTACTCTTGCTGATTTGTCTCCTGAACAACAAGCGGAGTTACAAACATTGCCTGCCGACACCAGGTTTGCCTGTTTCTCTGTGGCAGATTCCGGCAAGGGTATTCCCGATGATGAGGTGAAGAACATCTTTGCTCCCTTCTATCAAGGGAAGGATGATAATAAAGAGAATGTAGGTACGGGCATTGGACTGAGCTTGACACGCTCCATCGTTCATCTGCATGGAGGCACCATTACGGTATCCCATAATCAGCCTACAGGTACGATTTTCAGGGTATATATTCCCATCAGCAGCAATGCCTACGATGCAAGTCTGTTGGTAGAGGAAGAAGACGGACAGGTAGTGGAAGATGTGATTCCGTCAGCCCGGGAACTGCACTTCGATATTGAGAAGAAATGGACGGTACTGCTGGCGGAAGATAATGATGAGGTGAGGACATACGTCAAAGAGTGTCTTGAACCTTACTTCTATGTGCTGGATGTGGACAATGGAAAAGATGCCCTTGACCTGAGTCTGGAGAAGTATCCGGATTTAATATTGAGTGATATCATGATGCCCCGGATGGATGGTTTGGAACTGTGCTCACGAGTGAAACAGGATTTACAGTTGGGACATATTCCGGTGGTTCTGATGACTGCCAAGTCTATGGTGGTGCATATAAAGGAAGGTTTCTCAGTTGGCGCCGATGATTATATAGTGAAGCCTTTCAGCATGGATGTGTTGATTTGCCGCATCAACAGCCTTCTGGAATCTCGTGAGAAGTTGAAGAAGTTGTACGGGAAGAAGTTTTCTCCGGAGGCGATGGGAATTGAGATCGTTTCCGGTGACGACCGTTTCACTCAGAACTTCTTTGAGATTATCGAAAAGAATATCTCTAACCCGGAGTTGGGAGTGGATTTGCTGAGTCAGGAGTTAGGCTTGAGCCGTGCCAATTTGTATCGGAAACTGAAAGCGGTGACTGAATTGTCGCCGACAGAGCTGATACGTAATAAGCGTCTTGAAATAGCTGCCAAACTTTTGTTAGAGTCCAGTTATACCGTTTCGGAAATATCCGTTTATACAGGTTTCAACAGTCATGCTTATTTTACAAACTGTTTCAAGTCATTTTATGGCTATTCGCCCTCAGAATGGGTGCAAAGACATAATGAGAAGCGGGAAACTCCTAAATAGTACCTATTTTATGGCTTGCTTGGAATAGAATTTCAAATGAATAAGACAATATTGAAAGTTGCGCTGGGATAAATCGTCTATCTTAGCGCAATCTTTTTATAGGGAGATTGTATTAAACCAATATAAACATTAGTGAAAATAACTATTATGAAATTTAAAACGGGATTAGTATCATTGTTGGTCGTATGTGGAGCATGTAGCCAAGCGACAAAAGAAGTGGATGTAGTAAAAGACAGTTTTGATTTTGCCGGACAACAGTTGAAATATGCGTTTATGCAAGTAGACTCTGCTAAAGCCAATATGCCGGAAGAACAGATGAAAAGAAAGCCTGTTTCTCCCCGTACGATAGAGGATGACGGAACTCTGCGTTTGGTGGCATCGAGAGATTGGACCAGTGGTTTCTTCCCCGGTGAATTGTGGTATATGTACGAATATACGCAGGATGATTTCTGGAAGAAACAGGCACAGGAATTCACTGCCAATATAGAAGACCAGAAAACCAATGGCGGAACACACGATATGGGATTCAAAATGTATTGCAGCTTCGGCAATGGGTACCGTCTGACTCGTGATGCAGCCTATAAGGATATTCTGTTGGAATCTGCTGCAACGTTAATCACTCGCTACAAACCAGCCATCGGTTGCATCCGTTCATGGGACCATAGTCGTGATAAATGGCAATGCCCGGTCATCATTGATAATATGATGAATCTTGAATTGTTGTATTGGGCGTTTAAAGAAACAGGTGATTCGGTATATTACAACATTGCAAATACGCATGCCCGCACTACGATGAAGAACCATTTCCGTGATAATTACAGTTCTTATCATGTGATTGATTATGATACGATTACCGGAGCAGTGCTTCATAAACATACACATCAGGGATATAATCATGAATCGGCTTGGTCGAGAGGTCAGGCATGGGGATTGTATGGCTATACTATGTGCTATCGTGAAACGAAGTTGCCCGAATTCTTATCGCAGGCAGAAAATATAGCCAATTACATTTTCACCAACCCCACGATGCCGGAGGATATGGTAGCCTATTGGGACTTTGATGCTCCGGGTATTCCGAATGAACCTCGTGATGCTTCTGCTGCCGCTGTAATGGCTTGTGCCATGTACGAATTATCGATGTATAATACGGAGAAGTCGGCTCAATACAAGAAATGGGCGGATACCATTGTTGAAAGTTTAAGTAAGAATTATCGTGCCCAGTTGGAAGGTGACCGTGGCTTCCTGTTGCTGCACAGCACCGGTGCACACAACTTTGAAAGGGATGTGCCTCTGGTTTATGCCGACTATTACTTTTTGGAGGCTTTGCTCAAGAAAGCCAAACTTGAAAAGGAAGGTACAGCTATTTTGTAAAACATGAAAACACAACAGGTATGAAGCGTTTTATTTTATTGTTGGTGATAGCTTGTTTCGCCGCAGGTACTTTCCAAGCGAAGGTGCCTGCAACGGATAATAAGATTCGGTTGACGGATAACTGGGAATTTCTCCGCCAGGATGTGGGAAATATCTGGGAACTGGTCCGCCCTGTGAAAAAGGGACAACCGGAAGAACAGCCTATATGGACAAAAGTTACTTTGCCCCACTGCTTTAATGCAGAGGATGCAGTGGACCCGGATTTGAATTACTATCAGGGACCGGGCTGGTATAGGACCCGTTTGAAACTCAACAACCCATATGCCAACGGTCGTATTCTTCTGGAATTCGAGGGGGCGGGACAGAAGACGGATGTATATGTCTATATGACCAAAGTCGGTAGTCATATCGGTGGATATGACAGTTGGAATGTGGATATCACAGACGCCGTGCAGGCATTTCTCTCGAGTAAAGAGGCTGAACGTTTTGGAGGTGAAGTCCCCTTGAGCATTCTCTGTGATAATACACGGGATGCGGAGATGATACCTTCGGACTTGTCGGACTTCAATTTGTATGGTGGAATCTACCGCTATCTGAATCTGGTATATCTGCCGGAAGTGTCCGTTGCGTCTCTTCGGGTGGAGCCGGCGTTGGATACTAAAATGAAAAAAGGTACATTAAGAGTATCCGGTACGTTCTATAATCCTGCTGATGTGCGTGAAGCATCGGTAGAGGTCAGTGTGAAAAATGCGAAGGGTGAGGTGGTATCTACCCGCACTCTCGATAAAATAACTCCGCTGGGTGAATTAGAACTTTTGGATGTTCAGATTGATAAACCACAGCTCTGGGATGTAGACAATCCGGCATTGTATAGCTGTGAGGTTACCGTAACAGCCAACAGGCAGAAAATGACAGCAAGTGAACGTTTCGGTTTCCGTTCGTTTGAGTTCATAGAAAAAGGACCTTTCATGTTAAATGGAAGACGCCTTTTGCTGAGAGGTACGCATCGGCATGAAGACCATGCGGGTGTAGCTGCTGCCATGACCGAGGAACAGATGGTACAGGAAATGAAGATGATGAAGGAGATGGGAGTAAACTTCATTCGCCTGGGACATTATCAGCAATCTGAAATCATTCTGAATCTCTGTGACGAACTGGGTATTCTGGTTTGGGAAGAAATTCCCTGGTGTCGCGGTGGAGTCGGCAATGAGGAGTATCGCGGACAGGCTAAACGGATGTTGACGAATATGATAACTCAGCACTACAATCATCCCTCGGTAATTATCTGGGGATTAGGGAATGAGAATGACTGGCCGAATGACTTTCCTGAATTTGAGCAACGTGAAATACGGAGTCTGATGAGTGAATTGAATACATTGTCTCATCATCTGGATGCTGGACGTAAGACAGCTATTCGCCGTTGCGCTTTTTGTAGTGATATTGTAGATGTGTATTCTCCGTCAATCTGGGCAGGTTGGTATCGTGGCGTTTATACGGATTATCAGAAGATGTCCAGGGAGGAAATGGAGAAAGTGAAGCATTTTCTGCACGTAGAGTGGGGCGGGGATAGTCATGCAGGACGCCATGCAGAAGCTACCGCTCCTATACGTAAAGAAGGAGAGAGCGATGGAGATGCTGCTTTGAACGGTTCGGCTTTGGTGCTGACGAAAGGAGATTGGTCGGAAAGTTACATCGTGAAACTGATAGACTGGCATCTGAAAGAACAAGAGAAAATGCCGTGGTTGACTGGTGCCGCTTATTGGCCATTCAAGGATTTCTCTACCCCGGTGCGCCCGGATAATCCGGTGCCGTATATGAACCAGAAAGGAGTAGTAGAACGAGATTTTACAAAGAAAGAGAGCTACTACGTGTTCCAGTCATATTGGACACAGAAACCGATGCTTCATATTTATGGACATGGCTGGCCTGTGAGGTGGGGAGATGCTGACGAAGAGAAAGAAGTGTTGGTTTATTCTAATTGTCCGGCTGTAGAATTATTTGTGAATGGGCAGAGCCAGGGGGTGCGTAAACGTAATAGTCAGGATTTTCCGGCTGCCGGTCTGCATTGGAATGTGAAATTTGCTAAAGGACAGAATACGCTTCGCGCCGTAGCTATCGGTAAGGAAGCTCTTTCTGATGAATTGAGTTTTGAATATCAGACAGATAAATGGGGAAAAGAACATGCGCTCAAAGTTACTTCCACACCCCGGGAGGACGGAACTGTTGAAATCGAAGCCCAGTTGGTAGATGCCAATGGTATCAGATGCCTTGATTCCAGAATATTCATATCTTTCGATATTGCCGGAGACGGGGAATTAATACAGAATCAGGGGACGGTGACCGGTTCGCGCAAAGTACAGGCACGAAATGGACGGGCACAAATACGGGTTCGGACACAGGGTGGCACTTCTTGTGTAGCTGTGAAAGCAGATAAGGTCAAGACTTCATTTATAACAGTACAGTAAAATTATGAAAAAGGTAGGTATTTTATTTTTAGGGATATGTGCTTTGCTGGTTGCTTCGTGTGCATCGGATAAGAATGGCAAAGACTATGTGAAGAATGTTTTGAAACAGGGGATACTGGAACGTGCTGCTACGAATCTAAAAGAAGAACCGGTGACAGTCACCGCCTTTATCGCTGAACGTAGTGCGGGAGATATACACGACTTTTATTCGGAGGGTGACTATTGGTGGCCGGATACGCTGAATCTTGATGGGCCTTATATTCGTCGGGACGGTCAGACCAATCCGGATAATTTCGTGGCACATAGACATGCGATGATACGCTTCAGTTCGATTGTGGGAAATCTGACTTCTGCCTATTTATTGGAGCAGGATAAGAAATATGTGAATGCAGTGCTGGCACACGTACGTGCCTGGTTTGTGAATGAGTCGACGCGGATGAATCCTAATTTGCAGTATGCGCAGGCTATCAAGGGCATTACTACAGGGCGGGGCATCGGCATCATTGATACAATACATCTTATGGAAGTGGCTCAGTCTTTATATCAGTTAGAAAAACTGGGCGTGCTTCCCGAAGATGACATCAGGGCTACTAAACGGTGGTTTGCCGATTATTTGAAATGGATGTTCACGCATCAATATGGTATAGATGAGATGAATGCCAAGAATAATCATGGCACTTGCTGGGTGATGCAAATTGCCGTTTTTGCCCGCTATGTCGGTGATAAGGATATGATGGATTACTGTAGGAAGCGTTATAAAGAAGTGCTCCTGCCCAAGCAAATGGCTGAAGATGGTAGCTTTCCTTTGGAAACAGCGCGCACAAAACCTTATGGTTATTCTTTGTTCAATTTAGACGCAATGGCGACAATATGCCAAACTCTTTCTGATAAGAATGATGATTTATGGACTTATACAGTGGAGGATGGCAGGAATATGGAAAAAGGTATTAATTTTGTCTATCCATACGTGCTTGACAAGGAAAGTTGGGCTTATCCGAAGGATGTAATGTATTGGGATGAATGGCCGGTGGCTCATCCTTTCCTGCTATTCGGAGCTTTGCAAACGGATAATAAAGACTGGTTGTCTACGTGGGCGCAACTGGAGCATTTTCCGGAAACGGATGAGGTGGTACGTAATCTGCCTGTACGTAATCCATTGATTTGGATTTAGGTGAAACACAGGCTATTATGGAAATGGAACAATTGAAAAATAAATAGGAATGAGAGTTTTAAGTAGTCTGATTATAGTAGGTGTATTGCTGGTATCTATCTCTGTTCAAGCCGGCAATACAAGTGAGTTGGTGCGCATTAAGCAGAATTATTCCCGGATGTTAGTTCCTTCGGGGGAAGATTCGTTTGGCTTGTTGTCTATTCTTTCATCTATTCAGCCGGAAAAAGAGATTTCGGATCAGGCTGTGGTGGAATTGCATCAGCGTTATCCTTTCGATTTAAAGAAAATAGCAACCTATCTATCTTCTTTTATGGAAACCGGAATGTGGCCGGACATTAATTATGAAGATAAGAAACGTTCGGGCTGGGAGCCTAAACTTCATGCGGAACGTATTCTGGAACTGGTGAAACTTTATAATTCCAAACAGACTTCTTATTATCATTCTCCGGAAGTAGAAAAAGTGATTCATAGAGCGCTGGACTACTGGTTTACTGCTAAACCTGTGTGCTTGAACTGGTGGTATAATCAGATTGGTATACCTAAAACACTGGGGACAGCTTTCATTTTGTTTGAAGAGAAACTAACTCCGGCTGAAAAGCAGAAGGCTATTACTGTAATGGAGAATGCCAAGTTTGGAATGACCGGACAGAACAAAGTGTGGCTTGCCGGAAATGTGATGATGCGTGCATTGTTGCAGAATGATTATGAGTTGGTGAAGATGGCACGCGATACAATTGCGTCTGAAATAGTGACAGGTGGGGCAGAAGGCATAAAAGATGATTGGTGTTTCCATCAGCACGGTGCCCAACAACAATTTGGTAATTATGGACTCTCATTTGTTGCCGGGATGAGCTTTTTCTCCGGATTGTTTTCCGGGACTTCTCTGGTTTTTGATGATAAGCAATTGAGTATTCTAAGTACTTTGATTGACGAAGGTTATCGTTGGGTTATCTGGAATGGGATGATGGATGTAAATGCCTTAGGGCGTCAATTGTTTCACCATGCACCTGTGCATAAAGCTTTGAGTCTTGCTTTTGCCGCTTCGGAGTTGGGTGGAGGCGAATCTGAGGAATGTATGGCTGTAGCCACAGCTCTGCTCCGTGACAACTATCCTGCACCTGCCTCGAATGTCTTGACAGGACATAAGCACTTCTGGCAGTCAGATTATACTATTTATCGTCGTCCGTTCTGGATGGCCTCCATAAAAATGGCTTCCGACCGTATTGTGGGTGTGGAAATGATGAATGGTGATAATATGAAAGGATATTATATGGCTGATGGAGCAACCTATATATATAAGGATGGCAAGGAATATCTGGATATTTTCCCGCTTTGGGATTGGCGTAAATTACCGGGAGTGACTGCTTTTGAGGATGATGCGCCTATGCCATTGATTAAAAGCTATCAGCCTCGCAATAAAGGAACTTTTGTTGGAGCTGTTTCGGATGAGAAACAGGGTATGACTGTGATGGAGTTGAATCGTGCCGGAGTGAAAGCACATAAAGCATGGATTTGTGCGGATGATTTTGTTCTTTGCTTGGGAGCAGGCATACAGTCAGATAGTAATCTTGTTGTGACCACTTCAATAGAGCAATGCCATAAAAAAGGAGAACTTCTTTCCTGGAAGAAAGGACAGTGGAATACTGTGAATGCCAAACAAGCCGCTACTACAGGAGAACATCGCTTTTTTCATAATAATACAGGATATATCGTATGGGGAAGTGAAAATGAAGTGGTTGCTGAAACTGCAGAACGTACAGGAAGTTGGAATGATGTCATGCAGATGTATCGTCCGGAAGAGATACATGGAGAGGTTACCACTCTTTATTTGAAGCATGGAGTATCTCCTAAGCAGGCTACTTATCAATATTTGATATTGCCGGCGGCAGATAAGAAAAATGTAGCTGCTTTTGATTTGTCGGATATCCGGATACTTCGTAATGACACTGTAGCACAGGCCGTTTATGCAGAGAAAAAAGCTACTTGCTGGGTAGCTGCCTATCAACCAGTACAATTAAGGGTTGCTACAGGTCTCGCATTGACTATCCAGACTCCCGGAGTTTATATGATACGAAAGAGCGGAGACGGACAATACATGATAAGTTGTACCAGTCCGACTCAACGGGAAGATGTTGCAGAGCTTGAACTAAACCATAACCAGATACGTATTTCTCTGCCGCAAGGAAATGGGAAAGGTAAAACGGCTTCTGTTGTGGCCGTAATTCGTTAAAAAGCATCTTTTGAATCATTTCTCCAAGCGATTGAAATAATATTGCAAGCCTTGTTTGTAGGATACGTCTATTTTTGTTTTGAATAAATAACTATAGACTATGAATACACACAAGGTTTTTGTTTTTGGATTAGCATTGTTGGGTGCTAGCTTACTAAAAGCCCAATCTGTAATGGACACTTATAAAGCTGTCTTTACTTCACCTCCGCAACATGTTCCTACTACCAAAACTCCGGATGCGCCTTTAGCTGGTAATGGAGATATAGGCATCACGATGGGCGGTACTCCTGATAAACTTTGTTTCTATATTGGCAAGAATGACTTTTGGAGGGCTTATCCGGTTTATCCTGGTGGCATTGCATTGCCTGGTGGATTGGATATTTCGATAGATGAACTTCGGGGAGCTTCTTATCATGCAGAACAATTACCCGGTTCGGCAGAAATAACTGCTAAATTCTCAAATAGCTATTGCGAACTAAAGTTGTCTGCATGGGTTGCAGCAACGGATAATAAAGTAATAATAGAACTACAGTCGGATAAGGCCGTAACTGTTCGTTTACGATTGTGGGCTGCTGAAGGTAATACTTCGACGAGAGCACAGGGCATTGATAAAGTGATGTGGGTGAGCCGCTCATTTGAAAATACGGATTTATTACGTTGGCCTACTCATGTGGCATTGGCCTTGAATTCAAGTACGGATAAACTTTCTCTGGTTCCTGGAAAGAAAATGCAACTGGTAGTATCTGCTTATACAAACCATGATACACCAGATTGGAAAAATAAGGCAATCACAGAGGCTGGAAAAGTGACAGAAGCAGTTATCGGGCAATTGAGGAAAGAACATCGTTCCTGGTGGGACAACTTTTGGAAACAATCTCATATTAATATTGGTGACAGCTATTTTGAGAAGTATTATTATCAGTCTCAATATTTGTTAGCCTGTTCCTCTCGTGAGGGAAAATTCGCACCTGGAATCTGGGGGCCATTCGTTACACGTGATGAGGCTGCATGGGGTGGTGATTATCATCTGAATTACAACTATCAGGCACCTTACTGGGGAGCCTTCTCTTCCAATCATATTAGTTTGACGGATAATTTTGACCAACCTCTATTGGATTATATGGAGGCTGGTCGGAAACATGCGCAAGAGTTGTTGGATTGTAGAGGTATTTATTATCCGGTAGGTATTGGGCCGAAAGGGTTGTGTACGGCAATGTGGCCATTGACTCCGGAAGAAATGCAGGAGAAGTATGCAACTCGTGAAAACACTATAGACGGTGGTTATAAGTTTCTGGGGCAAAAAATCAATGCGGTGTTTAGTGTCGGAAATATGTTGATGAGACATTATAGTACATATGATGAAGCGTATGCTCGTAAAGTTTATCCATATCTTGTGGCTTGTGCTGATTTTTGGGAAGATTACCTTACTTTAGAAAATGGACGTTATGTCATCCACATGGATCATTTTAATGAAGTGATGCCCAATAAACGTAATGGAGGCATTTGGCGTAATCGGTTAGGTGATTTTAATTCTACTCTTTCTTTAGGGTTGGTTCGTATGCTGTTTCAGGGAGTAATGGATATGAGTGATTTTTTGTCTGTGGATCGTGCCAGACAATCTCGTTGGCAGGATATTTTGGAGAAACTGAGTGAATATCCGTTGGGTATTACAGAAGACGGACAGCAAAGTTTGAAGAATATGGAGAAAGGTCCTCAGAATAAGGATGTGCAACCATCAGGTTTGAATAGGGTTTCTATTCATGGTCTAATTCTTCCCGGTGGAGTTGCAGGCCCGGTGACGGACGCTAAGTTCAATGCTATCTTATTGAATGATGTTGCACATTGGGCGGATAAACAACGTGACCCGAATGATTGGGGAAATACTTCCAATAACGGAATCGAAACTTGTTATCCCGGAGCAGTGCGTGTAGGATATCCGTCGGATAAGATTTTATCTTATTTGAAGAAGCGGATTGAAATGAATGTATATCCCAACTATTGGATTGTACAAGGTGGTGGAGGCATTGAGACTTTTGCTGCTGTTCCCCTGACTATAAATGAGATGCTGTTGCAAAGTTACGAAGGCGTTATCCGTGTTTTCCCGAATTGGAATCGCGGGAAGGATGCTTCGTTTGAGAATTTAAGAGCTTATGGGGCTTTTCTGGTTACATCTGCTTTAAAGCAAGGTGAAATTCAGAGAGTAGCTATTCTTAGTGAGAAAGGACGTATCTGTAAAATAGAAAATCCTTGGAAAGGACAGCCAGTACAGGTTACTCGGGGAAATGAGAAATCGGATGTACTTTATGGAGAATATCTGCAAATACCAACTGCAGCAGGTGAAAAAATAGAACTGAATTTATATACAAACTAATAATTTAGAATAGAATGAATAGTGTGAAAACGTTTGTAAGTGGTATGGTTGCTATGGCACTTTGTATGAGTATATCTGCTCAAACGAAATTACCACCGGGCTGGCAATCCAGCCATGTGAAGGTTACCCCGGAAGGGGAGTTGGTCTATTATCCTGATAAACAGGGAAATACAATTCCGGATTTTAGTCGTGTGGGCTATCATCATGGTGATAAATCAATCCCTTACTATCCGGCGACAAAGGTCGTATATCCTGTAGAGAACGGAGATAGCCGTCAGCGCATTCAAGATGCGATAGATGAAGTGTCTCGCATGAAACCGGATAAAGACGGTCATCGTGGAACAGTTCTGTTGAAGCGCGGAGTCTATCATGTTCACGGAACTATCCGTATTAATACGAGTGGAGTAGTTCTGACCGGTGAAGGAGATAATGTGAATGAAACCCGTTTGTTGGCTATCGGTAAGCAGCGTTTTTCATTGATAGAAGTATCTGGTGAAGGCAGGATGGAAGAGGTGTCCGGAACAAGGGTGAAAATAACAGATATGTTTGTACCGGTGGGAACACATTCGTTTCAGGTTTCTTCTGCTGCAAATTTTAAGGTTGGTGATCGTATCATCGTTTATCGTCCCGGAACGGATAACTGGATACATGATATTAAGATGGATCAAATCATCGAACGAAAAGGAACTCGCCAATGGACTGCGCAAGAATACAATCTTTCTTTTGAACGGGAGATTGTAAAAATAGAAAGTAATCGTATCTTTATTGATAATCCGGTGGTGATGCAGATGGAAGATAAATATGGCGGTGGTGAAGTTTTTAAGTATACTTTTGCGGGACGTATTAGTGAAGTTGGAGTAACTAATATGTGTTTAGAGTCTGAGTTTGAGCATTATGAGGATAATCAACATGGTTGGATTGGTGTCCAGTTTGATAAAGTGGAAAATTGTTGGGCACGTAATCTTACCTGTCGTTATTTTGGTTACTCGGCAGTGAGCTGTGAGCGTAATGCGAAAAATGTGACTGTAACAGATTGCCGTTGCCTGGAAACAAAATCGTTGATTACCGGCGGTTTGCGGTATTCCTTTAATAATTGGGGCCAGCAGAACTTGTTCATGAATTGCCAAAGTACGGAGGGACGGCATGACTATGTGACGGGTGCTCGTGTATGTGGTCCGAATGTGTTTTATAATTGTACGGCTTCACAGACTTATGCAGATATAGGTCCTCATCATCGTTGGGCTGTCGGCACTCTTTATGATAATGTGATTACCGATGGAGAAATCAATGTGCAAGATCGCGGAAAAATGGGAAGCGGACATGGTTGGGCCGGAGTGACTCAGGTGCTTTGGAACTGCCGTGTGAAACGTGCTGCAGTGCAAAGCCCCTGGGCATCGGGTTATAATTATAATTTTGGAATGAAGGGTGAAAAGGCCCCGGGAGTTTTTGCAGACCGTCCGGATGGTGTTTGGGAAGGGCAGAATGAAAAGAATGTCTTCCCCCGCTCGCTTTATGTGGCTCAATTGATGGCTCGTCATAAGAATATGGACCTGCATATACTTACTAAATAGGCTCTAAATAGGCTTGTAATTTAGTATTGCAAAATTGTAATGTGTGCTAATTGTTTGATTATTAATCGGTTGTTGTTTTGTTTGTTTACAAGCTATAACACTTTGAGATATAATTGATAGTATTTGATACAATCTTTAAATCTCGTTTCGTAAAATAGTTGTTTGTTTGCGATGTGGAAAACAACGATGTTTAACTTTAAAAAATGATGTATTGATATTATGTAAAAACAATCAAGTCATGAAAACTCAAAAAGAATTCCAGGTGAAATCCCTTGTTAATTTAAGTCTAATTTAAAAAAGTAGTTTAATGAAAAAGAAAGAACACAAATCAAAATCGTCGTTATGGCGATTTTTATTGGTACTGTTGAGCTTCTCTTTTAGTACTATAGTACAGGCTCAGAATATAACAGTAACAGGAACTGTAGTAGATCAGAATGGAGAACCGTTAATTGGAGTGACGGTTGCAGAACTGAATACTACTAATGGGGCCATTACCGATATAGAGGGTAACTTCTCTATTAAATGTGCTAAGGGAACAACCCTCAAATTCAGTTATATTGGATATAAAGATGTAACTAAAGTTGCTACGGAGACTAACCTTAGAATTACTTTAACTGAAGATTCACAAGCTTTGGATGAAGTAGTAGTAGTGGGCTACGGTACGCAGAAGAAAGGAAGTGTGACGGGTAGTGTAACAAGTGTCGATGCAAAAGCTATTGAAGACTTCCCGTCTGCTAATCTTTCTTCAGCGTTAGCCGGACGTCTCTCTGGTGTATATATAACCCAAGGAACCGGTAAACCAGGTACTTCGGCTTCTTTTAGTGTACGTGCCAAGGGTACTCCTAATAATTCCGATCCGTTATATGTTATTGATGGTGTGGTAAGAGACAAAATGGCATTTGATGCATTGGATGCCAGTGAAGTAGCTAATATTTCGGTATTGAAAGACGGTGCATCTGCTGCGGTTTACGGTGCACGTGCCGCCAATGGTGTTGTGTTGATTACTACTAAAAAAGGTGGAAATGCTAAACCGACTATAAATTATACGGGTACAGTGGGTATTGATGTGGCCGCTATGATTCCGGAAACACTGAATGCTTATGAACATGCCACTTATTTGAATGACCGTGCCATTCAAGGTTATCTTAATAATGCAATCTGGAATCCAAATGTGGAGCAGCAAGACCCGACTACAAAATCTTCCTGGTATACAGATGACGAGTTGGCACACTTCAAAACAACTGATTATAGTTTCTTGGATGACGCATGGCAAACTCCGTGGTCTACCCGCCACGCCATTAATATAACCGGCGGTACAGAAAAGGTGCGCTACTTTATTGGTGGTTCTTATTTCTATAATGTGGGTTCATTTGACAATTTGAAATATTCCAAGTATAACTTTCGTGCCAGCATTGATGCTGACATAAGTAAGAATCTGACAGTTGGCTTGAATATTAGTACGGATAACCGCAAAGACACTAAGCCCAACTGGAAGTCGGATGGTGACCGCGACCGTATGAACGACTTATATAAAGGATTACTCCTTCGTACTAAAATGATTCCAAGTATGATTGATGGTATGCCGGTAGGCAATTTTATAGAATGGCATCCGTTAATGCTAATCAGCGAACAATCCGGTTTGCATACTAAGAAATGGCAAAACGTAAACGTAAATGCAAGTGCAGAATACCGTGTTCCATTTGTAAAAGGATTGAAAATCAGATTACAGTATAATCGTACGCTGGATAACCGCTTGATTAAGAAAGTGAATTTCCCGTATGAAATGTATAATTTCCAGACGGCCGGAACAAATAATCATTATATTGATCCAAGCAACGTAGTAGTTTCTACCAAGACTCGTGACGATGGTAACTATGTATTCAAAGAAAATCAATTGGCAGAAGAATATCAACTGAATCTATTCGTTACTTATGATCGTAAATTCGGTAACCATGATTTGAATGCTTTGTTTGTTTATGAACAATCTGAAGGTGATAGTGAGAGATTTGATGCACAACGCAACAAACTTATCACTTGGGAAATGCCCGAATTCTTTGGCGCAAGTGGTGATGCTTCCGAATCCATTGTAGGAGCTGGTTCGGTAAGTGAAAGCGGTCGTCTTTCTTACGTAGGCCGTTTGAATTATGCATATGCAGATAAATATTTATTGGAAGCTGCCTTCCGTGTAGATGGTTCTACCAAATTTGCTCCCGATCAGCGTTGGGGCTTCTTCCCTTCTGTTTCTGCAGGATGGCGTATTTCCAGCGAACCTTTCTTCTCTGAGAACATTAAATTCATTGATTACATGAAACTCCGTGGTTCTATTGCTACATTGGGTAATGATGCCATTGGTGGTTGGCAATGGATGGCCCGTTATGGAATTACTACGGGAGCTGTATTCAACGGTTTGTCTTATGGACTGGAACCTAAGGAAGTACCTAATCCGAAGTTGACTTGGGAAAAATCGACTTCTTATAACATTGGCTTTGATAGCCGTTGGTTCAAGAATAAGCTTGATTTCAGTTTTGAGTATTTCTACAGACGTACATATGACATTCTTGATAATCTAAATGTAAGTGTGCCGACTACATTTGGTGCTTCTTTGCCGAAGGAAAACTATTCTGAAGTTAAATCCCGTGGTTTTGAAATAGAATTGGGGTACAATGATAGAATCGGTAAAGTTGATTACTATTTAAGAGGTAACTTTAGTTTTGCAGATAGCTGGTGGTCTAAGAAAGATGAGGCAGAGAACATCCGTGCTTACAAATCTGAAATAAATAAATCATTAAGCCGTGAATGGGGTTTTGAATGTGTTGGCATGATTCGCACGGAAGAACAGTTGCAGCAGTATATGGAAGAAAACCCCAATATGACAATTAAAGGACAAAAACCAGGTTTGGGTATGTTGATCTACAAAGATGTGCGCGGGCCGGAAAGTGATGAACCGGATGGTATCATTACGGATGATGATAAAGTTGTTATCATTGAAAATAAAGTGGCTCCTATCACTTATGGTTTTACTATCGGTGGCAAATGGAAAGGCTTTATGCTCGATATTTTCTTCCAGGGTATGGCGGGGCATAAAAAGCTAATGGACTTCCGTGGCAATGGTATCAATGCCCATACAAGTACATTCAAGTATTACAATGACCATTGGACACCGGAAAACCCGAATGCTTCAATGCCGGGAGCTACGCAATATAAGAACAATGAAGCTTCTTCCTTCTGGGTACGTAACGCTTCTTTCCTGCGTTGCAAAAATATCTCCTTGTCTTATGACTTACCAAAGACACTTATCCAAAAGATAGGCGTTGATAAGATAAGACTTTTCCTGAATGGTACAAACCTCTTCCTGCTACAGGATAAGGTGAAATGGATGGATCCCGAAGCTACAAGTATTTCAGACTATCCTGTCATGAGAAACTTCTCATTCGGTTTGAATATAACGATCTAATTACATTAAAAACACTTGAATATTATGAAATCGAAACATCTAATAGCAATTACAGCATTGACATTGGCAAGCTTGACCGGTTGTACGTCTGTATTGGATAAGGACGACTTGACTGCTGTCAGCGAAAAAGCGACATGGAGCAGTGAAATTCTGGCTACAGCTTTCTTGGACAAGTGCTACAAAGATAATCTGCCGGCATTCAATGGTGATTATGCCAAATATAGCGATGAAGGCAACGGGGGTGGTGATTTTATTCACGGGCGCCTGACTGCCGTTGCCACTGCGGGAGGTCCATTAGAGGAATATTGGCCCTATGACAAGATATATACTATCAACGTTCTGCTGACCAGCATTGATGAAGGTAGCTTACCGGAAGAAACCCGGAATCGCATTAAGGCCCAAGCCCTCTTCCTGCGTGCCTATCAATATTTTGAGATGGTAAAAATCTATGGAGGCGTACCTCTGATTTTAGCTCCGCAAGACAGGCATAGTGATGACTTGTATGTAACCCGTAATACAGCTAAAGAATGCATTGACCAAATAGTGGCAGATCTTGATGCAGCGGCAGCTTCACTGCCCAGTATCTGGGGAGAGAACGATTTTGGACGCATAACCAAAGGAGCGGCAATGGCTTTCAAAGGACGTGTATTGTTAACGTACGCCAGCAAACAATTTAATCCGAATAATGATCGTACCCGTTGGCAAACTGCTTACAATGCTTGTGCAGCAGCCCAGAAGGAATTATCGGATAATGGACAGCGCGCTTTGCATCCCATCTATAAAGAAATCTGGAGCAAAGAAACAACTTCGGAAACAGTGCTGACAACCCGTTTCCTTGATCCGGTGCGTACACATAATTTCATGGCCGGACTTCGCCCCTTGGAGTTCTCAGTAGGTGCTGTTGGCAATCACCAGCCTACGCTGGACATGGCTTTGGCTTTCCCGATGGCCGACGGTACTGCTCCGGGAGTAGATGTGAATGGTGACGGTGTGAAAGAAGCATTTGAACCGACTGCTACGGATGCCACAGGTATGTTCTGGCTGAACCGTGATCCCCGTTTCTATGATATCATTGTTTATAATGGTGCTGAATATCCACTGAATGGTATGCCGGAATGGTTCCAGGGTTGCATGTACACGTATAAAGGTGGTGAGGATACCCATAGCCCGACAGGCACAGGTTTCTACTCATGCAAATATTCTATTCCCGAGAAAACGGCTACTGAAGCTAAAGACCATGGCGACATGGACTGGATTGAAATGCGCTATGCTGAAGTATTATTGAATCTGGCCGAATGCGCGGCCGAAGTAGGTAATAAGTCGGATGAGGTTTATACTATCTTGAAAGATATTCGCAAACGTGCAGGCATCACAGCCAATGCAGATGGGCTTTATGGCTTAAAAGCAAGTATGAATCAGCAAGAGCTTATTGATGCCGTTCTTTATGAGCGTCGCATTGAATTGGCTTATGAGAACAAACGTTTCTGGGATTTACTACGCCGCAAGACGTTTACTGACATGCAAGGTTATTCCCGTTACAGAATTGAAATTCAGGTGAAGAGTGAATATGCTTCTATGGCACGGAGAGACTTTATCACTATGATTAAGAGTGATCCTGAGCTAATGACGAAGAATTACTTCAAGTATTTCACCACACAAAGATGGAAAATTGACGAGACTTACCAGTGGGATGTGAAGGACAACTATTATTTCCAGGGATTAGCTCGTAAGCATTTTGAGCAGAATCCTAAACTACAACAGACTATTGGCTGGGAAAGCGGTGACTTTGATCCATTGAAATAATATGCAGTTAATAATATATAGTGGTAGTCTTTTTTAATGAAATATTTTGTTAACCTTAATCTGAGGGTGTCCGAAAGGATACCCTCTTTTAGTAATAGAAAGCTGGTTTTGCTCTTTTATTACAAGCTTTTGAGACAATACATATAATTAGAATCACTTTTTTCTCTTCTTTTGTTAAACTATTAATTAACTTTATTGATAAGACAAAAGAATGAAGAACATTTATTATCTACTATTATGCTTTCTTTTCCCTTTATCCATTATGGGACAGGAACCAACAGGCAAAAGCCAGTGGGCTTATCAGGATGCTTCCGGGAAATTAGTGTACAAAACCACTAAAAGAGGTGATCGCATCATCGATTTCTCGCATGCCGGCTATAAAGGTGGTGGTGTGCCATTGCCATATGTCCCGGCAAAGATGACTGTACATCCTTTAGGAGAGAATGAAGATTGTACCGACTATATTCAAAAAGCCATCGACATGGTTTCGGCACTTCCCAAAGATGCCAATGGCTTTCGAGGTGCTGTTGTGCTGGCACCGGGACGTTATGTATGCCAACGTACCATTCAGATAGCTGCGGACGGCGTGGTGTTGCGTGGTAGCGGAAGCGACCGTAGCGGGAGTGTTATTGTGATGACCGGAGGTAAACATACGGCGATAATTGTAAACAATGGCATTCGCCAGCGCATAGGCAATCGTTTAGGAGAGGCAGACTCTAATGAAAAAAGTATAAAAGTGATTGATAAATATATTCATGCCGGTTCTTATAGCTTCACGGTGGCAGATGCTTCCGGACTTTCTGTTGGCGATAACGTAGAAATACGTAAACCGGTGACGGAGGAATGGATTAAATATATGAAGATGCATGACTTGGTGCGTGACGGAAAGCCTCAGACTTGGATCAAGGCAGGACGACTGTTGGTTGTTGAACGGACAATTGCAGGTATTGAAGGAAATACGATTACATTGACGGTCCCACTAGTAGATTCTTATGACGCTAAATTTACCGGTGATAATACTATGTTGGTGTTAGCCAATGATGTCCAACGTATTCGCCAGTGTGGTGTGGAAAACATTCGTATAGAATCACCGGAACAGGCAGTCAATCATGGAAAAGCATTGTATTATGCATTAAGAATCAATGGAGAAGATTGCTGGGCAAGAGATATCAATGCTATGGAAACAATGGAGAGTATAGGTGTGGGTGGTCGGCGTATCACTTTGCAGCAGATTAATGTAGTCAGAAAAGCTTTGCACCAGGGAGCTTCCAAACCGGCAGAGTTCGCACCGAACGGAGGACAGATTTTAGTTGACCGTTGTTCGGTGGAAGGAGATAATATCTGGTTTGTGGCAGTTGGTGGCGGACAAACCGGCCCTATTGTATTCCTCAATTGTTATTTCAAAGGGAATGGTCGCATAGAGGGACATCAACGCTGGAGTACAGGCTTTTTATTTGATAATTGTAATTTGCCGGACGGTGGAATTGATTTTAAGAACCGTGGTTCTATGGGGTCCGGTCATGGCTGGGGCACTGCTTGGTCTGTTGCCTGGAACTGCGTGACAAAGAGTTATGTGAACCAGATACCACCGGGAACATATAATTGGGTAATCGGCAGTAAAGGAGAAAGTACGCCATTACGCCGTCCTTTCAATCAATCAGGTCCTACTTTGCCTGTTGGTGTTTTTGATTCTCATGGTATTCCGGTTGCACCACAAAGTCTCTATCTTGCCCAACTGAAAGAGCGTTTAGGTGAATCGGCATTACAGGCCATTGGGTATGGTGTTACTGTGCAGTTACCTTCTCCTGTCCGTTCTGACTATACTTTTCAGGGAGGTATGCAAGCCTCTCGAGAGTTAGTGGGAAAAGATTATAGGGCTATACACGAGTATATGCGTGCTCTGGGATGGGACTATTCCGAACATCCCAATATCTCAAAAAATGACCATCACTATGGCGTGCATTGTGAAGTTCTTTTTGATACTACTTTACAGCAATATGTTTTCAAATTCACCAACCATGCCGGCGCCGAAGCTTTGGACAGTGACCGGGGAAGATTGCTAAGTGACCGCCAGCGCAATGAAATGAAGAGTCAAACCAACCATGACTGGTATCATCTGAACGGAAACTGGAATGAGTGGCAACGACTGGAATGGAAATTCCGTATACCCAAAGGTTTTCAACCTACCACCAAGTTTTGTCATCTTCACCAACTGAAAGCGCAAGAAGGCAATAATGGCGCACCACTAATCACTATCAGTACCCGCTGCGATGAAGATGGAGGTAATAAGCGCGTACAAGTGATTCATACTGGTGATACACGTACATCCGGTAAGGGTGTTATCATAGACAATCTTCCGCTTGCCGATTTTGAAGATGAATGGGTACAGGTGGAGACAGAAATGCACTATATTCATCATGGTACGTTTCGCATTAAATTCACCCGTATTAGAGATGGTAAAGTGCTTGCTAATCAATCTTTTTCCGATATAGACCTGTGGAGAAAGGGAGCAACAAGCATCCGGAACAAATTTGGCATTTACCGCAGTTTAGGGCGGAAAATGCAAAGTGTATCCGACAGACCCGATAACGGACTTAAAGACGAAAGCCTGCAGTTGGCCGATTTCAAAGTTTATGAAGCGCATACAAATCTGAACCCTCAGCCACATGACTAATCTTTTTTTCAGATGACGACCTATAAAAGAGCATTCTGTCAAAGTTGACAAATTGATAATTCTATTGCCTCAGATTCCTTTCTTTCCGCCCAACAGTGGGAGAAAAAGAAAGAACGCAAGGATTCCCCATTAAGGAAATGTGAAAAGAAAGGTAAAGGGAGGAAGAATGACAAAAATAGATACATTGAGTGCTTTATCTTGAATAAAGTGTTGAGTGATAATTCTGAGTATTTGCCTAAACGAGCATTTAATGTATCAAAGTGGAACTCTCCTTGAAAAGACAGAATTTCGACCTGTAGTTTGATTAGTGAAAAGCTGTTTTCAATGTTACGCCGTATCTCAGATAGTTGGCGGCTTTTGGCATGTGGTAGTCTCTCCCAGTCTTGGATAGAAACCGCTTGACCACTGGAGTAGTACTTCTGTTTTCTGTTGTAGATGACTTGTACCTTTATCGGGAACAGCCCGTTCTTTTTTTGTTTTCTTTTGTCTAACACTGTGAGCACAGAAACTCCATCTTTAGAATACTTGTACATAGCTTTTTTAATTAGTTGGTTATTAACGATAAAATAGATTTGGCATTAAGTGACATGCAATTTGCATGCAAAGATGATAAATACTGCTAATAATAAAAGACTTTCGAGATAGTATTGCCAGAAACATGGATAACATAAAAAGCGGATGTCTCACAACAGCCGCTTTTCAATAAACAATCTACCTAAAATAACCTATGAGAATACCTATTGCCAACTAACTATGAATTTAAAAAGCCTATGATTCTAATTTCTATATTACGAGTATGATGTGATTGTCTTCATTTATTT
>CAMTFK010000034.1 GCA_947071285.1 uncultured Bacteroides sp.
TACACTATCCTCTTCGTCGGCAGCGTCAGATGTGTATAAGAGACAGGGTTGATGTTGAAAGGCTTTGTCGTCTGGTTATACATCAACCTTATTTTAAATTAATACTTCATACTTCTACGCTATAAACAAAGTAAAAGAGAAAAAGTGCAATCATTCTATTTGCGAATTTAACGGTTCTTTTGCATATATCCAATAATCTTGCGAGTTTGTTTCATTCTTGTTTTTGCCGTGTTATTTTTTAACAGGAGCCGCTTGGGAAGTTAACAAGATTGTTATGTCTATTAAACCATGTTATAAAAGTGCCTGTTCGAGCCTGAAAATTTGGAGTTATCCCCAAAGTCCGTATCTTTGCAATGTGTTTTTCATAGTATTAGATTTAAGGTTAACAAAAAGATTGGCTGTCTGGGATAGATAGCCTTTTTTTATTTAAAACAGAAAACAATGAAACAAGAAGTTTTATTCCTTTTATTGAATGATTATGCCGACTGGGAAGGCGCATTCCTCTCTATCTCTTTAAATACCGGAGTAATACCGGGTAGTGAAGTGAAATACATCCCCAAAACAGTGGCCCCAACACTGAACGAAGTGCGCTCCATAGGTGGTTTCCGTACTTTACCCGATTATAGTTTCCAAACCATTCCTGCTGATTATGCTGCATTGATATTGATAGGTGGCATGCACTGGCAATCTCCCGAAGCGGAGCAGGTTGTCCCCATTGTGCAAGAGGCTTTGCAGCGTGGAAAAATTGTCGGAGCTATTTGTAATGCTTCTGCATTTATGGGCGCACACGGCTTTCTGAACAATGTGAAGCACACCAGCAACACACTTCCATATCTGAAACAATTTGCGGGTGAGCGATACACCAACGAAGCCGGGTATCAGGAAGAGCAAGCCGTCAGCGATCAGAATATCGTGACTGCCAACGGAACGGGACATTTGGAGTTTACCCGGGAGCTGCTATTGCTTTTAAAGGCTGATACTCCGGAGAAGATTGAAGCTTCTTACAATTTTTATAAAAACGGTTTTTTGAAATAAGACAAACTCTCGTTTGTTTCGTAAAAACAATGATACCCGTATTTTTAGGATTCTAAAAGTGCTTTAAACCAGTAGTCATACAGCGATTTGTCACGTACCATCCCTCGCTGTATGACATTGTGTACTGTAGGAATATTGATGTCTACAGAACCATCACTGTATAATTCGTCTTCGTAAATGGTGAGTCTTACTTCCGTCTCTCCTGTCGGACGCTCAATCAGCAGGAAACTTAAATGCCGATTGTATCTTCTGTATTTTTCAATTCCTATAAATTCAGCTGTGATGACTCCTGATGCTTTATCGCTGCTTGAAATATAGCACCCTTTCGCTTGCAGACGTTGCAAAAGGTAGGGATAAAGTGCATTGAAATGATCTGAGTAGACACGTTTTGTCAAAAGGGTAATTTCTTCTTCTGATAAGGGTGCTGTGTTTTTCTTAGAAGAAGTGACGGATACAGCGGCAACGCCTCCTACCATAGCGGCTCCGCAAGAAGAGAAGATGCATAGTGCAAGGATGGCACCTGCTAATAATGTTGTAGTTTTCATGTAGTTGCTAGTTTAAATAGTTTCGGGTCTTATGCTACAAATATATAAATATTTTCTGTCTTTTCCTTTTTTGGAGTCACGGACTTTTTAGTATTTTTGGAGTAAAATTAAAATGCCATGTTGAATGAAGGTATACATTGCCCAAAAATATGAATTTATTAATAGACGAATTGTTTTTCTTTTTATCGTTGCTGCAACATTCTTGTTGTGTGGTTGTGGTAATTTGCAAACTCTGAAAGAAGGTGTGAATTATTACTTTGATTCGGAGAATGGGAATGATGCTAATAATGGATTGTCAGAGGGACAAGCCTGGAAAAACATAGATAAAATAAAGGATATCAGGTTGGCAGCAGGTGATAGCTTATTATTTTGCCGTGGCTCTGTTTTTTCCGGCATTCTTGAGATAAGTGTACAAGGTCGTTCTGATTGCAGATTTGTCGTCGACGCTTATGGCAAGGGTAAGAAACCTTGTATTACTGCCCCTGACAGCTCATTGTACGCAGTCTGCATTAAGAATTCAGACTATGTGACGTTGCAGAACCTTGAAATCATCAATAAAGGGACTGAACGCCTGGCTTACCGTACAGGAGTAAAAGTGGTATGTGAGAATTATGGAACATCGCATAATGTGATTCTTAATGCTCTGGATATTCATGATGTGAACGGAAGCCTGGTTAAGAATGAAGGTGGAGGCTCGGGCATTCTGATTCATAATAAATGGAATAAGGATAGCATTGTTTCTGTCTTTGATAGTCTGACTATTGAAAATTGTGCCATACGCCGATGTGAGCGCAACGCTATTATTTGGAGTGCTCCCTGGAGTCGGAAGAACTGGCATCTGAGTACGAATACCGTTGTGCGGAAGAATCTTATAGAAGAAGTCCCCGGTGATGGAATCGTTCCTATAGGTTGTGATGGAGTTTTAGTGGAATATAATCTGATGCGTAATTGTACGGACCTCTTGCCTGTTGACCAGGCAGCAGCCGGTATCTGGCCGTGGAGTTGTGATAATACGGTAATCCAGTTCAATGAAGTGAGCGACCATAAGGCACCTTGGGATGCGCAAGGGTTCGACTCGGATTATAATTGTACCAACACTACTATCCAGTACAATTACAGCCACCATAATGAAGGGGGCTTCATCCTGATTTGTAATGCCGGAAAAGGAGAAACTGATCCTGAGGATAACATAGGAAATAAAGGGACTATAGTTCGATATAACATAAGCATAAACGATGCTGTGCGTACACGTAAGACGCGTGTAGGAATTTTCTCACCTACTATACATATCGCCGGTCCCTGTGAAAATACTCTCATTCATAATAATATTTTGCACGCTAATGTAAAGCCTGCCAGTCACATTGATCGGAAAATGGTTACAGCCGATTCATGGGGCGGTTATGCTGACAATACTACTTTTACGGAGAATGTTTTTTATGCTCCCGAAGCTTCGGCATTTAATCTTACGAAATCGACCCGTAACATTTTTGATGGGAATTATTATCTGGGTTCTTTTGCCGGAAAGCCGGAAGATAATCAGGGACATGATGCATCAGTTTATTATAGCTCACTTCTTGAGAAAGATCCGGAAGGTTTTGCTGCTCTTTCCCATTTGTTTGAAGAGGTGGAAGTGGGAGATGGGGCAGCTACCATTAAAGCTGTTAAGAAAGCGGCTGTTCATGAATTCTTTGAGAAGATGAAGTGATTTTATTAGGCATGGTTTCGCAGGACAATAGAAGAATTTAGTACCTTTGTATGCGAATACTAATGCGTTCCACCATAGGGAACATTGCGTCCCTCCATAAAGTACTTTTCGTCCCTCCATAAGGGAACGCAAAGTTCCTTATGAAGGGACGAATAAGCTTTCGTTATCTTAGTCCTTACTCCTTACGAAAAAGCGCCTTAGCCTTCACAGGTAACTTGATTAATCAATTAAAGAAAAGAAGATTATGAGCGCTTATTACGACCTTTTTGAAAGTCCCGACGTACAACACACCGGCGAACCTCAACCTTTGTATGCCCGTTTTGTCCCCAAAGGCACTATGGGGCAGGAAGAATTTATTGACCGTGTCCATCGTTTCACGGGTATTAGTCATAGTTTGCTTCAAGGAGCAATGAAAGCTTTTACGGACGAACTTCGTGATTCCCTCGCCAATGGCTGGACTGTGGAGTTTGGTGAACTCGGATATTTTACTCCCTCTCTGAATAGTCGCCGGGTGATGGATAAGAAAGAACTTCGCTCGACATCTGTATCTCTGCGTGGATTGAACTTCCGTCTTAGCAAGCAGTTCTTTCGGGAACTGAACGGAAAGATTTCTTTTGAACGCCGACCTGCTCAGGAAGCATCTTCTAATGCTTCCCGCGTTTTGTCCAAAGCAGAATGTTTGAGACTCTTACAGGAATATTTGCAGAAGTATCCTTGCATTAATCGTGCGCAATATTCACAGTTGACCGGACGCAGCCGCAAACAGGCGATTGTGGAACTGAATGCTTTCATTCTGGAAGGGGTGCTGGCGAAGCATGGGATGGGGAAGACGGTGGTATATATTATGGGCAAATGATGATGGAAGAATAATATGGATATACTGTCTGTTTTGCTGATTTTATTTCCTTCCCTAATATTGATGGGTATAGACCTTAAAAAGAATTTTGGAGATATAAACCCTTTATTTCTTTTTATAGGAGCTTTTGTCGTATTTGTTGTCTTTTTTGTTGTTGTATGGTTTGTTGTCGATTGTATATATGGAGAACAAATATCGTGGATAATATATGCTTATTCTCTTATTAGCTTGTCTCCATTTATTGTTATATTACTTTTTCGCTGTTTAAGGCTAAAAGTTCTGTGGGCAAAGAAAAATTGGTATTGGATTTTAAGCATTGCCATTCTGATAGAAATATATTGTCTAAGGTTTATTTATAATATGTATTATTAGCTGTCCTTTAATTGCTTTGTTAAGCTAAAAGCGTGTTAAAGCTACCGAAAAATAGGAATAATTGATATTGTACTAAATGATATACTTTTTTTATAGTATTCTTATACTGTTATATTTCAGAGACTTACTCACTATAATACATCCAACTTTTTTCTACTAATACATACCTAAGTCACCGTTAAAGCACCACCCCGCTTTCACGGCATAGTATCTTTGCAACGTGATCACAAACAAAGAACAATTTATTAACCATTTAAACTTTAAGAATTATGTCTTTACGTTATGTTGTAAGAAAAAGAGTGTTTGGCTTTGATAAAACAAAAGCTGAAAAGTTTGTAGCTGAATCGCGTACACTTGGGTTGATTGACTTTAAAGAACTGTGTGAGGAGGTGACAAAAGTCGGTCTGGTGCCGAGTGGTGCTGTGAAATTCGTGTTGGATGCACTGATTGATACCCTGAAGTTGAATATTAACAAGGGCTTTTCCGTACAATTAGGGGATTTCGGTTGCTTCCGTTCCGGTATTAATGCGAAGAGCCAGGATAAACTGGAAGATGTGACAACAAGTACGATTCGTCGTAGAAAAATCATTTTCAGCCCGGGAACTGTTTTTCAGGATATGCTGCGGAATGCCAGCCTGACGCGTATGGTTGGAGAGGTAGCGGTTTCTGGTGGCACAACTCCTGATCCTGATGAAGGTGGTGAGGGAGATCTTAATGACAATCCATTGGGATAAACAAAATCAATTTATTCCCTCTGAAAACTTGATTTCGCCTTTTGAATGTTGTATCTTTACAAAATAAACCTAAACTTTATAATTATGGAAGATGAACCTGTGTTTCGCATCCGGACATATAGAAAAAAAGAATTAGCTCACCTGTATTGTCCTGATATTACCGAGCGTTGTGCCATTCGTACACTTACTCACTGGATAAAATTGAATAAAGAACTTTATGCAGCTTTGCTTCATACAGGCTATACGCCCAGAGCGCGAACCTTTGTTCCCAAGCAAGTCTCGATTATTGTTCGTTATCTGGATGAACCCTAAACTTTATAGTTAGGTATGTTATTAATTCATAATTAAGAATAAAGCCAACTGAGTCAATGGAACTTAGTTGGCTTTTTGACGATATTTTTGAGCCTATTTAAATTGATAACGATTATGAGAATGTTTTTCTTGGTATTTATACTTGGCTATATAGGTGGTAACGTGTACATCTTTATTCGTGCTTTGCAGATGCTTTCCGGAGTATCGTTGCCTTTGAGGATTCTGCTGTCTGTCTTTTTCTGGTTGGCGGCATTTTCGTTGGTAATCGCTCTATTGACCCGCCATATGGAGATACCGGCTACCTTGTCGAAAACAATGTTTTGTGTCGGCTCGGTATGGTTGGTATTTACGCTGTATATGATATTGTCTCTGTTGCTGACGGATGTGGTGAGGCTGTTTGTGCCGACAATGAAGTATGGCTTTTGCTACGCTTTAAGTTTCACCTGCTGCCTGCTGCTGTATGGTTACTATAATTATCTCCATCCGCAGATAAACAATATAAATATCCCTATCGACAAACCCATAGGAGGTGAAGGAGTAAAGATTGTTGCCGTAAGCGACCTCCATTTAGGCAATGGAACGGGAAAAGCTATGCTGAAACGATATGTGGATATGATAAATGCCCAGACTCCCGATTTAATACTTATCGGTGGTGATTTGATAGACAATAGCCTCATCCCGTTGTACAATGAAAATATGGCGGAAGAATTGGCGGAACTGAAAGCTCCGATGGGTATTTACATGGTTCCGGGCAATCATGAATATATCAGTGGTATTGATGAATGTGTCCGCTTCTTGAAAACGACTCCCATAAAACTATTGCGTGATTCCGTGGTGACACTGCCTAATGGAGTGCAGATAATAGGGCGTGACGACCGTTCCAACCGTTCGCGCCACTCCTTGCCTGAGTTGTTAAAGCGAACAGACAATAGTAAACCTACGGTTGTTTTGGATCATCAACCTTATAATTTGAAGAAAACGGATTCTTTAGGAATAGATTTGCAATTCAGCGGACACACGCACCACGGACAGGTATGGCCTATCAGTTGGCTGACGGACAGACTGTATGAACAAAGTCACGGTTACCGCAAGTGGAGTAAATCACACATCTATGTGTCCAGTGGGTTGTCTCTTTGGGGGCCTCCTTTCCGAATCGGAACAAATAGTGATATGGCGGTGTTGCATCTTTCAGGTATGTGATTGAGCTATAATGGATATAAAGGTTATATTTGTCTTTAAATCTTGTTTTTTGTTAAAGCGAAGAGTTCTATTAAACTTTTCGCTTTTCTTTTTGTCTTATAATCATTGTAATTCAATAGGTATGATAAAAGATATGCAGGTATTAGTTTAGAGCGGGCGGATGATGATTCGCCCGTTTTTTATTTATTTTGGCTTTCCCTTGTATTTTTGCCTCTCTTTTTGTTCCTTTGTTCCCGTTAATTGTAAACAAATGGTAGAATGAAAAACGTATTTTACTTCTGGATATGTATAGCGATGTGGTTATTGTCCGCTTGTTCTTCACAGAAAAAAGAGGATGGGGCAGACATACAGGTACTGATGAAGGACAGTGTGGATGCCAGCGGTTTGCAACGTATGCAGATGTCTGATATAAAGACGACTTTTACTTATAAAGGTAAGGATTATCAGTCGAATGTGGTTCGCCGTCCCGACGATAGTCTGCCTGTTGTGATAAATGAACAAGGAGAAAAGTTTGTAGACAATCGAATCACGTTGCGCATAACTTCTGGCGGTAAGTCCGTTGTGGAAAAGGTATTCACTAAGGAGAGTTTTGCTTCATTGGTGGATGCAAGATTCCTAAAACATTCCATTCTTGAAGGATTGGTGTATGATAAAACCACGCCGCAAGGCATTGTATATGCTGCAAGCATTTGTTATCCGCAGACAGACCTCTATATTCCGTTGTCGCTGACGGTTACGCCGGACGGAAAAATATCTATGGCGAAAGAAGAATTGCTGGAAGAGTTTGAAAATTGAGAGTTGAGAGTGAAAGAATTCCAGAATGTTTCCTAATTTATAAGTTTCCTTTGTCGGTATGAAAATCTTGATTGTAGAAGACGAACCGGATTTGCGGGAAACTATCCGCATCTCCCTTTTGAAAGAGAACTTTGTAGTGGAAACTGCCGCCGATTATTATTCGGCGCTGGAGAAAGTGAATGACTACGATTATGACTGCATTTTGCTGGACATCATGTTGCCCGGTGGAAGTGGTCTGGACTTGCTACGTGAACTTAAACGTCTGCATCGTAGCGACAGTGTATTAATCATTTCAGCTAAAGATTCTCTGGACGATAAAGTGGAAGGATTGGAATTGGGTGCTGATGATTATCTTACGAAACCTTTCCATTTGGCGGAACTCAATGCGCGTGTTAAATCCGTTATCCGTCGCCGACAGGCAAAAGGAGATGTCTCTGTTACTGTGGGCAATTTACTATTGTATCCTGATAAGCGGCAGGTGGAAGTTGGAGGTATTCCCTTGCAACTCAACCGGAAAGAGTTTGATTTACTCTATTATTTTGTGGTCAACCCTAACCGTGTCATCAATAAGATGAGTCTTGCGGAGTCTGTGTGGGGTGATAATATCGACCAGGCAGATTCATTAGATTTCATATACTCGCAGGTGAAAAACCTTCGCCGGAAACTGAAACAGGCCGAAGCTACCGTAGAACTAAAAGCGGTGTATGGCTTTGGATATAAACTCTCTGAGGTATGAAACTGCTTCACTATACTTACGGAAAGCTTTCGCTACTGCTGTTTTTGCTAATGGCAGCATGGGGTATGTTGTTTTATTATGCCATCGTTGATGAGGTAGTGGATGAAACGGATGATACGCTCGAAAACTATGGTAAGATATTGATTAGTAATGCTCTGATGGATCCTTCCATTCTTGATACTGAAGGTACACTGATGTCTTTTTATAAGTTTCGCCCTATATCGGAGGAGGAAGCGGAAGATTATGATGAGGTGTATTATGATTCTACCGTTTATATAGAAAGTGAAGATGAGGATGAGCCGGTGCGGGTTATGAAAACAGCTTTCCGTATGCCGGACGGACAATATTACGAACTGGAACTGATGATTTCCATTCTGGAGCGTGATGACATGGTGGAAGCTATTCTGTGGTATCTGGGAGCTTTGTTTCTGCTCTTTCTGATTTGTACATCCATCGGAACCCGTCTGATATTGCAAAGTGTGTTTCGTCCGTTGCATCGCCTGTTGGATTGGCTGAAGCAGATTCAACCGGGAAAAGAAGTCCCGATACTGAATAATCCTACGAAAATCAGAGAATTTCGTCAATTGGGGGATGCAGCTGTAGATATGGGAAATCGTAGCTACAAAGCATATGAAGAGCAGAAACAGTTCATAGAGAATGCTTCGCATGAGTTGCAGACGCCACTTGCCATTGTACGCGGCAAGGTGGAATTGCTTGCCGAAAATGAGTCGATGACGGAAGAACAGTTGAAAGAGTTGGATGAGATATATGCTACGTTGGGTAGGGCAGTGAGGTTGAATAAGTCCCTATTGTTACTGTCACGTATTGAAAACGGGCAATATACCGAGACGGAAGACGTATCTGTAGATGATGTGTTGGATGAACTGTTGCCTGACTTGATGGATATATACGAGGGAAAACATATTCACCTGATACGTACCAAAGGGGGGACGCCTTTCGTAATCCGTTGCAACCTTTCACTGGCGCAGATTCTGATATCCAATCTGGTGAAGAACGCTCTGCTACACAACCGTGAAGGTGGTGAATTGCACATCGTGACTACTCCTTCGTCATTGAGTATAAAGAATAGTGGTGACCATCCTTTGGATGGAGAAAAACTCTTCCGGCGTTTCTATCGTGGTATGGATGGGAAAAAAGATTCCACTGGATTAGGTCTTGCCATTGCGCGCTCCATTGCCACGTCTGCATCTCTTCGCCTGACTTATAAGTGGGAGGAAAAGATGCATGTATTCTTACTCGTTAAAGAACTTAAAAAGAAAAGCTAAAGGCGTATATTCCCAAATCTTTCCCAGTTCTGTGTCGTTATTTGCAGTGTGAACAAAAAAACAGGTAATAAATTAGTAACACTTTAAAAAATAACGATTATGAAGAAGATTTTATCTATTCTCGTATTGGCTATCGTAGCCGTTCAGTTCGCTTTTGCAGGTGATGTCATCACCAAGGATGCAAAGGAACTCCCATTGACTGCGCGTAACTTTATTAATCAGTATTTCAGCAAACCGCAGATTTCATACATCAAGATAGACAGTGATTTCTTATCCAAGAAGTATGAAGTACTCTTGACTGACCGCACGGAGATTGAGTTCGATAAGAAAGGCAACTGGACGGAAATAGATTGCAAGAAGAATGCTGTACCTGCTGCTTTAATCCCTGTTTCTATTAAGGATTATGTGAAGGCTAATTTTCCTAATGAGATTATCACTAAGATAGAGCGCAAAGGGGTAGGTATAGAAGTAGAACTTGCAAATGATTTCTCTTTAAAGTTTAATAAGAAAGGACAATTTGTCAGCATGGATGATTAATGGGGGAAGAAATGATGAAAACAAGATTTTTGATGATAGCGATGATGATGTGCATAGCTGCTATGACATTCAGCGCATGTAGTGATGATGACGATGATGACAAAGGTATTAATGTGCCGGAATCTGTGGAACAGGCTCTGAAACAGAGGTATCCGAGTGCAACGGGTATAGAATGGAAACAGAAAAAATCGTATTATGTTGCCGATTGCTGGTTGGATGGAAAAGAATCTAATATTTGGTTTAATACCAATGCTGATTGGCTGATGACGGAATCTGAATTATATTGGAATGATGTTCCGGCTGCTGTACAGACAGCATTTAGCAATGGTGACTATGCCAATTGGGTACAAGATGATTATTATTTCTTGTTCTATCCGTTACAGCCGATACAGTATGTGATTGAAGTGGAACAGGGAAAACTGAAATATCAGTTGTTCTATTCTGAAGATGGAGGACTAATGAATACGGTAGATATATCGGGTAAGGATGATACGATTTATCCGCCGGAGGTGTGAGACAGTGACGAGCTACAAGCTACGGGCTACAAGTTGCTGCGCTGTACTCATGGGCGAAAGATTTTTCGCCCGGCTGTCACACCGAAAGGTACTTCTTACTCGTAGCTCGTAGCTTGTCACTTAATTTAGCGCTATGCGCAAAATTATCACTCTCCCATTGGGCGATAATCTTTTGCAAGTCCGCCTTCGCTCGTTTCTTTGTAGAGTGACGGCAGGTCATTTCCGGTTTCTTTCATCACTTCCACCACTTTATCGAAAGATACACGGTGCATACCATCGGTGAAGGAGGAGTAAAGATTGGCATCTAATGCACGGGCGGCAGCATACGCATTTCGCTCGATACAAGGAATTTGTACAAGTCCGCATACCGGGTCGCACGTCATGCCCAAATGATGTTCCAATCCCATTTCTGCAGCATATTCTATCTGGGCCGGACTACCCCCGAATAGTTGGTTGGCGGCGGCTGAGGCCATAGCGCAAGCTACACCAACTTCTCCCTGGCATCCAACTTCAGCTCCTGAAATAGAAGCATTGGTCTTCACGATATTTCCTACAAGTCCTGCTGTGGCAAGGGCACGGAGGATACGTATTTCACTGAAGTCGCGGCTTTTGGCAAGGTGATATAGCACAGCCGGCATCACACCGCAGGAACCGCAGGTAGGTGCGGTAACTATCGTTCCGCCCGAAGCATTTTCTTCGCTTACGGCAAGGGCATAAGCAAATACCAGTCCACGTGATTGCAGCGACTGCTTGTATCCGCTGGCACGTATATAATAGGTGGAGGCTTTGCGGCGCAGGTTCAGTGGGCCCGGCAATACACCTTCCTGTTCCAGTCCGCGACGAACGGCTGCCTGCATGGTTTTCCATACCTCACTCAGATAATCCCAAATATCTTCCTCTTCGCATTCCTTGACGTATTCCCAATAACTTCTTCCGGTTCTCTCGCACCATTGCAGAATTTCGGTCATGTGGTTCATGGCGTAGATGTCTGAAGTGTTGACAGAGGATGCGCCATCATTTTCTTCGGCCAGGGCGCCACCGCCTACGCTGAATACTGTCCATGAATCCGTTTCTTTTCCTGTCGCATCCAAAGATACGAACTTCATTCCATTAGGGTGGAAAGGGAGGAATATCTTCGGCTCCCAGATAATTTCTACCGGAGCGGCAGGTTGCAGCGTATCGGTAATGGCTATATTAGTCATGTGTCCTTTACCTGTAGCGGCAAGGCTACCGTATAAAGTCACTTTAAAAGAAGAAGCTTCCGGATGTTTCTCCAGAAAAATCTCGGCAGCCTTGCGTGGTCCCATTGTATGGCTGCTTGAGGGACCTGTACCGATACGGTAGAGTTCTTTGATTGATTTCATGATTATATTAGTTTATAGGTCAACGACTGTGATTCCTGCACCGCCAAATTGCACGTGTTCATCGGCAAACTGCCTTATACCGGGAACCGTTTGCAGGTATTGGCGGATAAGTGTACGCAAAATGCCCGTACCTGTTCCGTGAAGAATGCGTACACGGGCCATACCCACGAGGATGGCATCATCAATAAAATAAGTCACTGCTTGCAAGGCCTCGTCACCACGCATACCGCGTACATCGATGTCTTGTTTGAAATGCAATTTTTTCTCATACATGCTGTCCTGTGTCTGGTTGCTGACAAATGTACTCTTGGTAGAGCTGTCCACCTTTTGCGGAGTAACGTTCGTGCGTTCCAGACGTTCCACTTTTACGGTGGTTTTTATACTGCCGAAAGCAATGACGGCATTTTTTCCATTCACTTCCATCACTTCGCCCACCGCACTTTGGCCTTTTATCTTCACCATAGCGCCGGGAACGATGCTTGCCAGGCGTTCTGCTTCTTGTTTGGCTTTCTGTGCGGCTTGTTCCTGTGCCGAAAGTCCGCTTCCTGTTTCTTTTGCTTTTTTATCTTTCTTTCTACTCTGCTTTTCCTGCAATTTTTGCATCTTGCGGGCTATCTTCTCTTCTTGTTCTTTAGAGGCAAGGGCTTCTATCGATTCACGGAATTCGGTTAGTTCTTGACGTGCTTGGCGGGTTTTTTCTTTTTCCGCCTGCGCTTCCTTGATGGTGCGGATGGTATTTTCAATCCGGGCATTAGCTTCCTGCATCAACTGTTCCGCTTCCTCCTTGGCTTTTCGGATAATCTCTTTGCGGGACTTCTGCAAGTCTTCCATTTCCGTTTGATAGCGGGAGATAGTTTCTTCCATGTGTTTCTCGCGTTGGCGAATGGTCTGGCGTTTTCCTTCCCAATACCGTTTATCGCGTACGATGTCCTGCAGGTATTTATCGGCATTGATATACTCGCTGCCTACAATTTCGGATGCATCGGCAATGACATCTTCCGGAAGACCAATCTTTCGGGCTATCTCTACGGCAAATGAACTTCCGGGGTTACCTATCTGAAGTTGGAAAAGTGCCTGCATCAGGTGGCGGTCGTACAACATGGCTCCGTTCACCACACCTTCATGGTCTTCGGCAAAATGCTTCAGATTCTGGTAGTGTGTAGTGATAACACCGAACGTTAGTTTTTGGTTGAAGCGTTTCAGTACGGCTTCGGCTATGGCTCCACCAATCTGCGGTTCCGTGCCGCCACCGAATTCATCAATGAGGATGAGGCTGCGCTCATTGCAATTCTTCATCATCATTTTCATATTGGTCAGATGTGAAGAATAGGTACTCAGGTCGTCCTCAATGGATTGTTCGTCACCTATATCTATGAAGATGCTGCTGAAAATGCCCGCATGACTACGTTCGTGCATGGGGATGAGCATGCCGCATTGCAGCATGTATTGCAATAATCCTACTGTCTTGAGACAAACGGACTTACCACCGGCATTCGGACCGGAAATAATGAGTATGCGTTGTTGTGCGTTCAGTTCAATATCAAGAGGAACCACCTTCTTGCCATGTTTGGCAAGAGAGAGTTGGAGTAGCGGATGCACGGCCATCGTCCAGTCCAGCAATTGCGTGTTTTCCAGCGCAGGCTTTATACCTGATATTTGCAGGGAGAACAAACTCTTGGCGCGGATAAAATCAATTTCGGCAAGGAATTCGTAGGACTGCAAAACATCGGGAATGGAAGGGCGCAGCAGATTGGAGAATTCCACCAGAATACGGATAATCTCTCTGCGTTCGTCTCCTTCAAGTTCGCGGATGCGATTGTTGGCTTCCACCACCTCGGCAGGTTCAATGAAAACCGTCTTTCCACTTGCCGATTCATCATGTACAATTCCTTTGATTTTCCGTTTCAGTCCCGGTGCAATAGGGATAACCAGACGTCCGTCACGCATGGTTGGGGTAACATCTTTATCAACTACGCCTTCCGACTGGGCATTGCGCAGGATGCTGTTCAGCGACCGGGAAATGCCACTCATCGTGCTTGCCAATTCACGGCGGATGCGTGCCAATTCGGAGGAGGCATTATCTTTTATCTTCCCATAGGGTGAAAGAATATTGTTTATCTTCTGAATAAGCTGTGGAAATGCCAGTATGTCTTTGGCGAGATGCCACAGGCAAGGGTAGGGGGAGTCTTCCTCTTCTGTATCTTCTTTTTCAAGAAAGCGTACGATGTCTCGTATCGTTTCCAGCGAACGGCGCAGGTCGAAAAGCTCCTGTTCGTCCAGATACATTCCTTCTACACGTATTCGTTTTAGCGACGGGCGTACATCGAAAAAGTATTGTGCGGGGAAGTTATCTTCCTCTTGTATAATACGGATAAATTCGGTGACGAGATTCAGGCGCTCTTCCACTTCCTCAAAATGGTCGGAGAATGCCATGTCAGTCACCCGCTCTGCGCCTAACGTGCTAAGGCATTTTTCGCTTAGCAACTGGCGTATTTGGTCGAAACCTATTTTATGCTCAAAGTTCTGTGGGTATATCATGGCACAAAAGTAGTATTTATTCGCGAAAAAAATGGCAGGAAGTTTGTAGAATTAAAAATGATTTGTACCTTTGCACCGCTTTAAGAGAAAAGCACTTCTTGAAAGAGGAGTTTTGGAGAGGTGGCAGAGTGGTCGATTGCGGCGGTCTTGAAAACCGTTGTACTGCGAGGTACCCGGGGTTCGAATCCCTGTCTCTCCGCAGAAACCCTAAGACAAACAGGGTCAAAAATAGGACAAGTCCTACAATATCAACGTATTGTGGGACTTTTTTTATTGTTTCTTGTCAGGGGTAAAAGCCCAAAAACAGACCCTTTTAGACGTAGTTCAGTAACCAAATCGTAACCTACACTTTCACTTGCCAATCAGGTTACAAAAAGTTGCGAAATGGCTACCTTTTGTCGATGTTTGTTCGGTCTGTATTAATCTCATTTTCAATTAATAACAGTGGTTTTGCTGCTTTAAAAAAGTGAGATTATGAAGAGTACTTTTAAAATTCTCTTTTACTTAAAGAGAGGTGCTATTAGAGCAAATGGTTGTGCCCTTATTATGGGACGTATCACAGTGGACGGTGTGGGAACTCAATTCAGCACCAAGTTAGAAGTGAAGCCGGAAGAATGGGACACTAAGGCAAACCGGGCAACTGGACGTAGCAATGCCAATAAACAGGTTAATTCTTTATTGGAAGAAATAAAGGCATCTTTGCATACTATTTACCATGAAATGCAAAGACGGGATAACTATGTAACTGCTGAAAAGGTAAAGAACGAGTTTTTAGGGATTGCTGAAGCCCACGAAACATTGTTAGCCTTGTTTGCCAAGCATAACGCCGATGTTGAAAAGTTGGTCGGTATCAGTAAAACCCCTGCTACCTTGCAGAGGTATTCGCTTCTCTTCGTCATGGTATAAAATTCTTAGGGAAAATCATCGGTGGAATAATAAATATCTGTAACTTTGCTTATGGCAACAGAATGGCATTAAATCTGTAAACCTTGCAATTTAGGTAATTCAAGTTTATTGTTTCTATTGCTAATCTTTAATTTGTTAATAAATATTTCCTATGGAAGAACTCTTTCGATTGATACGGGATGAAAACGACATAGACAAAGCCTTGGCTCTGATTCATTCCGGTTATGTGCCGGATCCATCTTATGGAGAAGAGTACCGTACAGGTATTTTGACTTATGCTGTTTACCGCCAGAGCCTGCCATTGGTGAAAGCCTTGGTGGAGAACGGTCTCGATGTGAACGGCCGGTCGCCGACCGGAGCAACTCCCTTGATGCAGGCGGTCAAAATCAATGTCATCAACATTGCAAAATACCTATTGGAAAAGGGGGCGGAGATAGATGCGCACGACGAGGAAGGTCGGACGGCTCTGATGGATGCCGCTTCATTCAAACATTCCGAAATGATGCGTTTCCTGGTCGAAAAAGGAGCAGACATTCATGCCAAATCCAACTGGGGTTACAGCGTTCTTTTCTATGCCGTGCTGAAAGGAAGCCTTGCCGATGTGTGCTACCTGATAGACAAAGGGGCGGATGCCAACGACAAGAACGATGGCGGCCGAACCATACTGATGGATGCGGTGACGAGAAATGACCAGGCAATGGTGCGTTTCCTCATAGAACGGGGTGCCGATGTGAAGATACGGACAACCGGAAACAACTATTCCGTGCTGGAAGATGCCGCCCGTTATGCCAATGCGGAGATTGTGCAACTGCTGATAGAGCATGGTGCGGAGGTCAATAACGCAGATACGATGGGAATGACCCCGTTGTTGTATGCCGCCATATGTGACAATGCCGAGGCTGCCCGGGTGCTGATAGAAAACGGGGCCGATATGGAAGTCAGTGAACGATACAAAGGATTTACTCCTCTGCTGTATGCCTGCCATTTACTCAAGATGAAGATAGTGACTTTGCTGGTCGAGAAAGGGGCGGATGTAAATGCAAAAGACAAGAAAGGAAAGACTCCATTGGCGAATGCCTGCAAGAAAGGAGGACTTGAGATAGTGAAGTATTTGGTGGAACATGGGGCAAGTTTGCAGGTAGGCAAAAAGAGCATGGTGGATGTGGTAAGGGACAAGTCCATCAAACAATATCTTGCCGAATTGCCTTGAATTACCGTAGATAGAACATATATTGAATTGGATGACTATAAATTACTACAATTATGTCAATGCACGCAATAGAGAGTTTTGTGGAATATTCCGTGATAACAGTGGCGACCGCTTCGCCTGTTCCACATTTGGCACAAAGCATTTGTTATAGTCTTTATCATTTTCAAGACCAATTGGACTGTGGATACACGGTCTTGCGGGTTCGCGATGAACTGGAAAAGATTGGTTACCTTTCTCTGCTCTCGCCGGAGCAACTGCCAGAACCGGAGCGTAGCGAGGCGATGGAGCTTGCCTTTGAGGGTGGTTTTCTGAAAGACGATACATATGTGGATTACAAATCTGGGAAATGCTGCGTCACTGCGGGAAGTGCATTGTGGAAAAAGTTGCTTGATATGGGCGTTGTTCCGGCATCGCCCGAAACGGAACTCCGTTTGCTCGGCCCTTTGGAACTGGCGGAACAGGTTGTCCCCTTGGCTTCCAAGGCACTTGCCGGAGGCGACAAACGGGCTGCTGACACGCTGGGACATTGGTATGCGTTCTTTCCGCTGCTTTGCGTAATGGAGGGATGTGATGGTGACAATGCCCCCGAGCCTGAAAGAATCCAAGCGTTGCTGCAATTGCTGGCTGTTCCAGAAGCGTTTGAAGTGGCAACGGCATACGGCAACGAATTGGATGTGGATTACGAAGAAGAGGAAATTCCTTTCCTCGCCGGGTGGGAGCAGCCGTACCGCAAGTGGCTGGACGAACAGAAAAGCGAAGAGAGCATATCGGAAAGCGAACAGGATTCATTCCACAGGAACGTAATGTACCAATATATCCATCGAAACGATTTTGAAGAAGCTGACCGCCATGCCTCCTTGATTACAGGGGAGAACAACCGTTTACTCAATCGTTGCGTGGTAGGTTACGCTTGCCACCTATGGCTGAGGACGCAGGAAGCCGGGCGCATTGCCCCACCGAACCTGCTGCCGCTTCTTGAGGTCAGGGAGGGGTTTGAACGTCTAAGTGGATTGCCCTTGCCAGAAAAAGAACTTGCCACTTGCCGCATTTATCTGTTGCAGGTACTTGCCCTGCTGGGCGACTATCCGGCTTACATCGAAATGCAGCAATCCTTGTTCACGGAAGCAGTCGGCAACTTAGAATACTTTCCGGAAGGGGAAACAAGGCTATTGCAGCAAATTCCGGTGTCTCTCAGCTACTACCAGATGCTGTATGGCAATCTCCCGGAGGATTACCCTTCCAAGAAGGAATTGATGCGAAAGGGCTTCCGGGGCTTGATGGAGTTACCCGAAATAAAACGGGTATGTGAAGAGCTGCTGCCCGAAAAACCGCAAAAGGCAGAGACATTGCAAGAATATATGGAGCAATGCGATGCATTGATGCAATATCTTGATTAAAGGAACGCATGAGTATCATTATCAGAATATTCAAGATTATATTGTTGCTGCTGTTTGTGGCGACATACACTTATGGACAGACGAGAGATACAAAGAATTTCACCATCACCTCGCAACCGTGGTAAAGACTAATTTGCCCAAGCTGGACTGAAATTAATAATCAAAGACTTGCATAATTCAAAAATAACCTGTACTTTGAACCCAAGATTAATGCAGACAAGGAGCAGACAGATAAAGACAAATACAAGTCTTTTGAAATCGTAACCAAATCGTAACCTAAGATAGTTCATTGAAAATATAACGCTGATATTGAGCGGATTGCAAGGTAAGGTTCATTTGCCTGTCTCTCTGCTGAATGCATTGAAAATCAATGGTTTATGAAGTCTATATCCTGTTTTTATACTTAATAGTGTAAAATTGGATATAGACTTTTTTAAGACCAATCTCATTCTCCTCACCGTACCCGGTCCGTGTCAAAGCCGTACCAAGACCGTATCAAGTCCAAGCGTAAGGGTACGGAGATGATACGGCTTTGATACGGTTCGGGTGTAGGGAAGCAGGAAGAAAAGACCAATAATGGATTTGTTCGTTTTTATACCGATATAGATTAATTCCTCCAGTGGGTTATCATATTAATGTTTATCCGAATACCGCAGGCTTAATTGACTAATTCAAATGTTACATTAACATTTCCGATATTCTCAAAAGTCTCTACCCCTGAGTTTACTTTTCCGAGTTTTTGCATGCTGAAATGCTCTCCATTCTGGGTATATAATATTACGAAACTATGCCTCGGCGGATAATAAACAATTTCGCCCACCTCATAACTGCAAGTATTTACGTTATCCGTTGGCAGTGCTTCGGGAAAGCGATAGCACATTTCACGCCCGTACAAATCCAGCATAGGTAATGTGATGGGGAGCTTTTCTACAAAAGCTCGTGTTGTTGCATTATTTAATAGAGTTGCAGAAAGTTCCTGATTCGCAATTTTTATTTTGATATTAAATACTGTCTTATCCATATCTTCATCCTCTTGGTTATTTTCATTTTCCTGTTCTTTAATGGGTGTCTTCTCTTGAAAGCTATTTTCTTCTCCACAAGCGGAGAGGGAAAAGAACAATAACATAAGCCATATAAGTGCAATGATTCGTTTCATATTTTTATTTGATTAAAGTTTTCTGATTACCTTGCAGGGATTTCCTACGGCTACGCACCTTGCAGGAATACTACGCGTAACAACACTGCCTGCGCCAATCGTTGTTCCTTCCCGATTTCTACCCCGGGCAATATGACTGCGCCGCCGCCAATCCAAACATTTGAGGCTATTATGGTTTTTTCCCGCAAGGCAACCATTTCCTCGTCCCATGCATAATACTCTTTTTCGGGCAATAAATTCTTCTCCATATTCTTATTTCATTATTAGAATTTGTCTTTAATTTACATTTTGAAGCTATAAATGATAATTTATCTCCCCATTTATTATTAGCCTATTACTAAATTATTTTTCTCCTATTGGGAAAAAATAGGGCTTATCCGGAGATTAAGGATACGCGGACGACGTACGATGCAAAATTAGTGGGAACTTTAAAGCTGCTTTGTATCTATAACTCTGATTGTACTACCAATTTCACTGATGAAGTGAATATGTTCAAATAAAGCATTAGCTTTGTGGTGAAAGAAGATATATAATGTTATGAGTGAACTGATTAAAGCAGATAGTATCTGTGCCTATAATGAATGGGCAGGGGTAGAAACCAGGCATCCGTTGGTTGGTTTTATAGACTTTTCCACTGTAAAGCCTTTGCGGCATGCTCGGAAATTCTATAGTTTTTATGCTGTATTTTTGAAAGATATAAGCTGTGGTGAATTACGTTATGGACGGCAATATTATGACTATCAGGACGGTACTTTGATTTTTGTAGCTCCCGGTCAGGTTTTCGGTGCGGATGATGACGGGGAGGTGTTCCAGCCTACAGGATATTTACTGATGTTTCACCCTGACTTGCTAAGAAATACACCTTTGGGAAAATTGATGAGAGAATATACCTTCTTTTCGTATGAGACAAATGAAGCGTTACATTTAAGTAATGAAGAACGGCAAATCATTATGGACTGTTTTCATAAAATACAGTATGAATTACAGCACCCCGTTGACAAGCATAGTAAAATCCTGATAGTAGATAGCATTAAAATGTTTTTGGATTACTGCATACGTTTTTATGACCGGCAGTTTATCACTCGTGATAACGTAAACCAGGATATACTTGTGCGGTTTGAATATGTGTTGGAAGAGTATTTCTCAAAAGGAAAAGCGGAAAAAACAGGTTTACCGACTGTGCAATATTGTGCAGACGAGCTTCATCTATCCGCAAACTATCTGAGTGATTTATTGCGAAAAGAAATAGGAAATACTGCTTTGCATTATATTCATGATAAAGTCATAGATATGGCAAAGACACAAATTGTTGGAACCAATAAGACCATTAGTGAAATAGCTTACCAGTTAGGTTTCCAATATTCACAGCACTTCACACGCCTTTTCAAAAGAAAAGTTGGTTGTCCCCCCAATGAGTATCGTCTGCAAGTCAGATGAAAATATTTATAAGGTACATGCCGTAAATTGTATATATTCCCGTTTGGCTTGATTCAAAACTTCTTCGTCGACGCAAGCTTCGTGCCGGAAATATGAATGTTGCGGGTAACTCCCTTTTTTCTTTATAGTTCTATCCCAATTTCCAATGACTTGCCCGTCATGAACAATTACGGGATAGAACAATCCATTATTCGTGAAAGCTTTGGAATAATATTCTTTGGGCAGAACATCTGTGCGGTCTTTGTATCCGATAAGATATTCATCATACGGGGGAAGGAGGAACAGGCTTCCGGATGTTTTTCCACGGGTGCGGCAAGTGTTATGGATATACCAGGTTTGATCTTTCCACTGTTCTGAAGTCATTTCGGACTCTATCAGATAAATGGCTTGCCGGGCCTCTGTTATCGGGAGACCGGACCACCAGATGAAATCCTGCAAAGTGGCGGGGGCATGGCTGCGAAAATAGCTTCTTGCCAAGCGTGCCAAAGCTTCATCCTTTGTAGGGTCGGGCATCGGCGGAACCCGTTCTTCCAGAAGTGCATAGGTGTGTAGCCTGCCTCTACATTCCCCGCTACATAAAATGCCCTCTGTCTCTGCGCGTGCCATGAACCGGCTTATGTGGTAATTGGTAGCAGGAAGTCCTGAATGTTCGAATTGCTCGGTAATCTCCTGCTTTGTCATACTTTTCTTCCCGCAAAGGATATTCTCCAGCAGGCGGTTACTTTTGGCGAAAGTATCTTCTGTTATTTCCAATTCATGTCCTTTGGCAAAGGAATCGTTGGCCGATTTAATACGTTGGGCGGATAGTTTCAGCATCCAGCGAATGTCTTCTGCCGCTACAAGATGCCATGTGGGGCGCATCACATGAATTCTTAGAATTTCTCCCTGATGCAGGGCTTTTTCTACCATCTGGAGAGAAGGTGACTTCAAGCGCATTCCTACAGCCCATCTGACCATCGTATAATCTTGTGCCTGTATAGCTCCCATCCAGGATACTAAGTCTTTGGGTTGACGAAACTGCGGAGCCGATAATTGCTGGTTCAGTAGGCGGATGTTGGGGACTTTCATATTGATAATATTGTTTTGGGGTTAATTTCACAAAGATAGAAAAAAGAAGGAACCTTGTATATATCTTGTGTGAAATCATAGAATATATTTATGAATAGAAAGACCGTATCAGGTAGCAGAGCTGTAATCTTTAAATAAAGTTGGTTTGAAATTTTGTTATTCCGAAAACTTCCTCTATCTTCGCGCTCCGAAAAAGGAGAGATGCTCGAGTGGTTGAAGAGGCACGCCTGGAAAGCGTGTATACCCCTAAAGGGTATCCGGGGTTCGAATCCCCGTCTCTCCGCAATAATAAGAAAGTCTCACAAATCATTGAATTTGTGAGACTTTTATGTTTTTTTGTCTTTCCGATACCTTTCTTTTCCAGTTACTTTTTGTTTATCTATATATAGATAATTAATATTGTTTAATTTAGAAAAATCAATTGATGTTTATGAAAAAGTACATTGCAGAGATGGTGGGAACAATGGTTCTGGTTTTGATGGGCTGTGGTAGTGCAGTGTTTGCCGGAAGTGCTGTAGGAGCTGTGAGCGCCGGCGTAGGAACGCTTGGTGTTGCGTTTGCTTTTGGTTTGTCTGTTGTGGCTATGGCGTACACCATAGGAGGTATCTCGGGATGCCATATTAATCCTGCCATTACGTTGGGAGTGTTTATGTCGGGGCGCATGAGTGGAAAAGATGCTGCCTTGTATATGATATTTCAGGTGATTGGTGCAATTATCGGTTCTGCCATACTCTTTGCTTTGGTATCTACCGGAGGACATGACGGCCCTACGGCAACAGGTTCCAATGGTTTCGGTGACGGAGAAATGTTGCAAGCCTTCATTGCTGAAGTGGTATTCACTTTTATTTTTGTATTGGTCGTATTAGGTACTACCGACTCAAAGAAAGGTGCGGGCAATTTTGCCGGCTTGGCCATCGGCTTGGCTTTGGTATTGGTACATATTGTATGTATACCTATCACGGGCACTTCGGTGAATCCTGCCAGAAGTATCGGTCCGGCTCTGTTCGAAGGCGGTGTTGCTCTTAGCCAGTTATGGCTTTTCATTGTGGCTCCGTTTGTGGGTGCTGTGGGTAGTGCTATTGTATGGAAAATAATTGGTAGCGACAAATAACAAGTTAGGTTTCCATGAAAAGTAAAAGAGGATGCATTCGCTTGAGCGATATGCACCCTCTTTTTTCAATCGGTCAGTTTAGGTTTATTTCTTATTGTTTAATTCTACTGTATACGTACGTTTTCCATCATAAATACTATTGACGAGTATTTTCAATCCCTTTTTCCCTTCCAGTTGGCCGGCTATTTCATCGAGTCTGAATGATGCTACTCCCCAGGATATTTCACGTTGCTCGTCGTTAAAGGCATTGTGGCGGAACTCCAGGTTTATGTAACCATCTTCCGGAGCTGGTGCTTCGGACGTTTTGTTAATCACCATATTCAGCATATGTTTCTTATCCGGATTATTGCTGTGATAGAATTGGTGTTCGATGTTCAAGAATTTTCCTGTAATCCATAAATTACCAACATTGATACGGTCATTGCCAATACTATCAGCGGTTTCTTCAGTAAGTGGAATGATGTCTTTTGTTAGTATATTTTGAAGCTGTATGAGCTTTACGTTATACTCATACCCCGGTTTGTCTTCTTCCAACGGAAGAAACTGGACGAAGACACGCTGTCCGTCCACCAGTTCGTAATTATGGATATAGGTTGTGTCACTGGGATACATTTTATCACCGTCGTCCAGATTAAAAAAGTATTCTCTGCCTTCAATTATCTCCAGAGTGCCGATAGCGAGAAGGGAATCGGAATAACTGCTATCATTACTATCCAGGCAAGACTGTAATATTGGCATCGTTAAAACTGTGAGCATAACTGCTACCAAATAAAATCTCAACTTCTTCATCAATTATGGGGTTTTGGTGTTAATCTTAAAAAAATCATGTATTGAAAAAATGCAGGAGTCCGGGAAATACTGCATTGGTGACTGTTAAAGAAACAAAAGAGCTATTTTCTTGCTCGCTCCGCGCAGTATTTTTATCTTTGCTGCATTTATAGGGTAAACGCGTGTCAAAAGAAAGAATGGAAGAACAGGAACTGGCAGGACGGTGCAGGCAAGGAGACAATCTTGCCAGAAAGGAGCTGTACGAGCGCTATGCAGGGCGGATGCTCAGCGTATGCCTCCGTTATACGGGCGACCGTGAAACGGCAGAAGACCTGATGCACGATGGTTTCCTGAAACTCTTCGATTCTTTTGATAAATTCACTTGGCGGGGTGATGGTTCCTTGCGGGCGTGGATGGAGCGTGTTATGGTGAATACGGCGTTGCAATACTTGCGCAAGAATGATGTAATAAACCAGTCGGAGGCGCTGGACAACATACCCGAGACGTATGAAGAGCCTGATGCTTCGACAGTGGAAACTATTCCTCAGAAGGTGCTGATGCAGTTTATCAGTGAATTGCCTGCCGGTTATCGCACCGTATTCAACTTATATATATTTGAAGAGAAATCTCATAGGGAGATTGCCCAGATGCTGGGTATTAATGAGAAGTCATCAGCTTCACAGCTGACACGTGCCAAGGCTACTTTGGCTACAAAAGTGAGGGAGTGGATGAGAAACAATGCTTAAAGGAAAGGAACGTATGATGAAAGATGATGAATTGTGGTTGAAAAAGATAAAGGAGCGGTTGGATGATTATTCCGAACCGTTGCCCGATACCGGCTGGGAACGGCTGGAGAAGGCTTTGCCGACTTCTCCGCCCATGTCGGTCGGAACGAAGAAGAATATTCTGTTCCGTCGTTGGGCGATGACGGCTGCGGCTGTCGTACTGGTGGCGGTGTCATCGGTCAGCCTGTGGCTGATGCAAAGTCCGGTGATGGACGATGTGCGCCGCTCGGCCGAACCGGCTTTGGCAGGTATTCCCGATGCTTTGCCGGAACAAACAAAGCCGGGCGCTCAGGGCGAGCAACCGGAGCCTGTAATCAGACGGGTGGTGGAACAAGAAGGAGCTTCTCATCATCAGCCTCTTGTAGCACAACGTTTGGAGACGGAAGGAAACAAATCGGGTAAAGAGTTGCCGGGTGAAGATGTAGGGACGCGCATAGCGGATATAAACGAGGAACTTCCTGTTTCGGATGGAACAGAAAAGGTGGCAGAAGAAACTGTGCCCTCTGACCGGGTAATAGAGAATACTCCTTCGACTCAGGAAAAGGATAACCGGAGAATCTCTCGTCCTTCCGGAAAAGATAAATTGCATTTACCAACTGAAAAGAAATCTTCAAAAGGAGAGAAAGGTTGGGCAGTGGGATTGTCTGTTGGAAACACAGGCGGACTTGTTTCACTGGATAATGCGGGAGGTGGTGATATGCAACAAAGTGCGGGTCCGATGTTTAGCGATAAACTGGACATGACGAATGTTTCCAATGGGGTGCTGAGTATTCCTGAGGGGCAGGAACTGGTATTTGCCGGTGGAGTACCTTATCTGCGGAAGAGTACACGTGCAGTTCGGGATATCAAGCATAAGCAACCTATTAGTTTTGGTGTTTCTGTGAGAAAATCATTACCTAAGAACTTTTCAGTGGAAACCGGAGTGACTTATACGATGTTGGCATCGGAAATAACGTATGAAGGAAATGCGGAGAAGGTAGACCAAAAATTGCATTATATTGGTATTCCGGTACGTGCAAACTGGAACTTTGTCAATAACAAGAACTTTACCATGTATGTATCTGCCGGTGGAGCTATAGAGAAATGTGTTTACGGCAAGATAGGAAGCGAAAAGGAAACAGTGAAGCCCGTGCAACTCTCGGTGATGGGAGCGGTAGGTGCTCAGTATAATATAAGTAATAGAGTAGGTATATACGTGGAACCGGGTGTTTCTTATTTCTTCGATGATGGTTCTGCCGTAGAGACGATACGCAAGGAAAATCCTACCAACTTTACGTTGCAGGCAGGTATTCGTCTGACTTACTAAGGGAATATCCGTTTCCCGGCAAGGGAAATGCTTATATATGTAACGGGTGATAACAATGTATGTAATGAAGCATTACATCTTTTGTTATCACCCGTCCCTTTTTTCTTTTTGTATTTAGTTGACTATGACTGTCTCAAAATACTGTTTGAATAGCTTTTCAGCACCTTCCAGTTGTTCGGGTGTATTCTCTTTCACTTCTTTCAGTTTGTATTCCCATCCCATAGCTTCGTACTTGTGCACGCCCAGTCGGTGATAAGGAAGTATTTCTATCCGCTGTATACCTTTATACTTGCTGAGATGTTCACCCAGACCGCGGATGTCTTCTTCAAAGTCGCTGTATCCCGGAACTAACACATAGCGCAACCAGAAAGGACGTTCGTGTTCGTCCAGCCAGGCGGCTGTCTGCAAGGTCTTGATATTATTACATCCGGTCAGACTCTTATGGCGCTCGGGATTAAATTCTTTGATATCCAGTAATACTAAATCCGTCAGGCTTAAGAGTTCTTCCACTTTTTCATTCCAAATACCTCCGTTAGTATCCAGACATATATGGATACCGTTAGCTTTCAGTTCCTTGAATAAAGGGATAAGAGCTTCTGCCTGCAACGTTGGTTCGCCACCGGAAAAAGTGATACCTCCTTTCTTCCCGAAGAATGCTTTCTGGCTGATTGCCATTTGCAGGATTTCTTCCGGTGGGGTAGGTGTACCCCCCTTTGCATCTATTGTATCCGGGTTGGCACAATACAAACAACGAAACGGACAACCTTGCAGGAAAACGACGAGCCGGAGACCCGGCCCGTCGAATGTTCCCATACTTTCGTAGGAGTGTACGTTTATCATATTACATTCTTTCGTGGAAGCTGCGGCTGATAACCTCTAACTGATGTTCGCGGCTCAGCTTCACAAAGTTCACAGCATAGCCCGAAACACGGATTGTCAGTTGCGGATACTTCTCCGGATGCTCCATGGCATCTTCCAACATTTCACGGTTCAGTACATTCACATTCAGGTGGTGTGCACCTTTGGTAAAGTAACCGTCCATCATTGTTACCAGGTTTTCAACACGGTCTTCCGCAGTCGGGCCGAGAGACTTCGGAACGATGGAGAATGTGTTGCTGATGCCATCCTGTGAGTCACGATAACGCAACTTGGCTACGGAACTCAACGATGCGATGGCACCATTCTTGTCGCGTCCGTGCATCGGGTTGGCACCCGGAGCGAAAGCCACACCTTTGGCACGTCCGTCGGGAGTGGCACCCGTCTTCTTACCGTACATCACATTAGAAGTGATGGTCAGCAATGAAAGGGTAGGACGGGCATTCTTGTAAACGGGCAACTTCTTCAGTTCTTCGCTGAAGTAGTACACCAAGTCCACACCGAGGTGGTCCACACGGTCATCATTATTACCAAAGCAAGGAAATGCTCCTTCAATATCGAAACCTTCCGTCAGGCCGATTTCATTGCGGCGTGCCGTAACCTTTGCGTTCTTGATGGCGGACAGTGAGTCGATGGCAATGGAAAGACCTGCTACGCCATAAGCCAGATTAATGCGCGGATTTGTATCGATAAACGCCATCTGCGCTTTTTCATAATAATACTTATCGTGCATGTAGTGGATAATGTTCATCGCTTCGTTGTAAACGCGGGCAATTTCCGTCAGCACTTTCTTATAGTTCGCCATCACTTCCTCGAATTTCAACACATCGCTTGTCAGTACAGGGATGCCTTTTACCATAACCGTACCCGTGTTTTCGCAACGGCCGCCATTGATGGCAAGCAACAAGGCTTTTGCCAGGTTGGCACGTGCGCCGAAGAACTGAATTTGCTTGCCGATAGCTTGATAAGATACGCAGCACGCAATGCCGTAATCATCGCAGTTGCGCACTTCGCGCATCAGATTATCGTTTTCATATTGGATAGAGCTGGTATCTACTGATACTTTTGCACAGAATTCCTTGAAACCTTCGGGCAGCTCAGGTCCCCACAATATCGTCAGATTCGGTTCGGGAGAAGGGCCAAGGTTGTACAGCGTTTGCAGGAAGCGGAAAGAAGTCTTTGTCACTTTCACGCGTCCGTCGTTGAAGCGTCCGCCGATGGCTTCGGTCACCCAAGTCGGGTCACCCGCAAAGATATCGTTGTACGACTGCATACGCAGATGGCGCACCATGCGGAGTTTGATAACGAACTGGTCAATCAGTTCCTGAGCAAACGTTTCGTTGATGTTTCCATGTGCCAGGTCGTACTCGATGAAGATGTCGAGGAACGAGGAAACATTACCCAGTGACATGGCAGCACCGTCTTGTTCCTTCACAGCAGCCAGATAAGCCATGTACACCCATTGCACAGCTTCCTGTGCCGAAGTTGCCGGGCGACTGAGGTCGAGACCATAGTATTCGCCCATTACTTTAATATCCTTCAAAGCCTTGATTTGCTCTGCCACTTCTTCGCGCAGGCGGATGCGGTCGTCAGTCATCGGACCGGTCAGATTGTGCAAATCTTCTTGTTTGGCTTCGATGAGGCGGTCGATGCCGTAGAGTGCCAGACGGCGGTAATCGCCGATGATACGTCCGCGGGCATAGTTATCGGGCAGTCCGGTGAGGAAGCCCAGTGAGCGGAATGAGCGGATTTCTTCGGTATATACGTCGAACACCCCGTCGTTGTGCGTCTTGCGGTAGTGGGTGAAGATTTCTTTTACTTTATCATCTATTTCCACGCCATTTTCACGGCAAGCCTTCATCACTACGTTGATGCCGCCGAAGGGTTTGATGGCACGTTTCAGCAATTCATCCGTTTGTAAGCCGACGATAAGTTCGCTTTCCTTATCTATATAGCCTGCCTGGTGTGAAGTAATGGTAGATACGGTATGGGGATCGAGAGAACGGACTCCGTTGTTGGCTCTTTCCTCTTCGAGTGCTTTCAGACAAAGTTCCCAGATTTTTTTCGTGCGCTCGGTAGGTCCTTGCAGGAAGGATGCGTCTCCAGTGTAAGGCGCGATGTTTTTACTAACGAAATCACTGACATTGATTTCTTTGCTCCAAAGCCCGTCAATAAAGGTTTTGTTCAATTCCATAATATTCATTTTGTTAGTGGGTAAATGTAATGTTATCCTTTTGGGACTGCAAAATTACGGAAATATTTCCGTAATAGTATGGATATATATGCCTTTTTTAT
>CAMTFK010000035.1 GCA_947071285.1 uncultured Bacteroides sp.
TCTACACTATCCTCTTCGTCGGCAGCGTCAGATGTGTATAAGAGACAGGACACAAGCAGACAACAATAAAACAGCAATTCCCAATTTATATAATATCTTATTTCTCATCTAAATCATATTCTAATATACAACCTTCCGGATCATATCCTATACCACATATTTTATTTGCCGTATTATCATATACCATTGAAAATAAAGGTTTATCTAAATAGAGATGTTTCACAGGCTTACCATTCCAATCATAAATCAACACATGCTGGCAATGATGGGCCTTTGCGCCATATTCCTCACGTGTACGCCCAGAATATAGCAAATAGATGTAGTTATCATCACATCCTATATCACAAAAACCTACTTTACTTTTCTCTGTATATGCAATTTGCTTATTATTCGATCTCACATTCGACGGAAAATAATTTAACCGAACAGTTTCATGCAGTTCATTATTAGTACAATCAGAAACAGCTATAACTCCTGCTTTCTGAGTTGCACAAGCCATTTTACAATTATCAGGTTTTACAGTAATCAGGGTACTCAAATAAACTAAAGCTTTTTCTTCCTCAGAAAGCTGATTGAGTTCTTGAAAGTCAGGAAAAGCCAATGAAGATACCAGTTCATTCTCATCATTATAATAGTTTATCCAGGAAGTCTTAAAAAAGCCTGCTCCAATGGTCTGTTCTCCAACACAAGCAATTATAAAAGGACGGTTTTCAACTAACAAAGCTTTATATTCTTCCAACATTATTGCTGTATCTTTCTCACAGAATAGTAACCTATTTATTTTCTTTTTGGTAATATCATATACCAATATATCATCGCCTTTTAATTGCAAACTACTTAATGATAACACTTCATTCGGGCCATTACCCTTATGCACACCTTTATATAGCTTACCTGTCAAACTATCTAAAGCTTTCAAAAGAAAATTTCCTGAATTATCTTTTATAATATAAGTACTTCCTTTTTTACGAATTACTTCAGGTTTATAAATGCCATACTCCTCTAAATCTATTCTCCGAGCAACTCGCAAATTTACAGTTTGAGACTCATTAAAATGGAACAATGGATCCTTCGGTAAATCAGTTGCATCACAAGCATACAGCACAAATAGCACAACACATAAAGTACAGATTATCAACTTATTCATATTTGTTTTTTTTTAGCAGGCTGCTTTAACACTCTTAATTGCCAAAGCAGCCTATATGCATTCATTACATTCTACCCATTCCAAGGTTCACCATCAACCCACAAATCGTCTTCTACATAGTAGCACCAACAATTTGAACAGGATGTTACGCAAATCACCCCGAATTCGATTTCCCAACCAGCCAATGCTTCTACATTGCTCAGTGCTAAATCAGACAAAGCAACTGTTTTCTGGTTAGAGTAAATATTATAACCAGCAATTGCTGCAAACGCTGCAACAAAAGCTATTTTCATAAACTTCTTCATTCTTATATTGTTTAAAACGAAAATATTTTCAATTAACTATATCAAGCACACTTATGTGCAGCCAAGAATTAAGATATAAATATCTCATTAGAACACATTTCACACTGCACTATCGTAACAGTAGAAATCAGTTTCCGTAATCCTTCAAAAAATTGTATCTTTGCCAGGCTTCTAATTTTTAGGGGTTATGGAGCAGGCGGTACGCAATGCGCCAACAAAACGTACACCGCCTGTTCCTTTTTAATTATATTACGTCTCGCTTATATCAAACTCTAATATAGGTTCATCCCGATTCACATCCGTAGCATAAAAAACTCCAAGCTGCTCATCTACCGATATGCCACAAATGTAATGATCCAATACATATTTCTTTAACGGTTTCCCTGTCAGACTAAATACATAGATATATTGTCCACCATCCAGATGATTGACGCCATTCTGCGCATCCCGTGCTATATCCTTGAATGAACGTCCGTGAAAGACCGTATAAATGGCTTTATCCGTCACCTGCACATCACTAAATCCCATAATACCTGTTGGGATACCGTAACCTTCGGATATTTGAAACTCCGGCTCACCATGCGGACCAGTGCGTACAACATGCGTACTGTCTTTCAGATTATAGATTTCGAGAACTTCACCTAACTGAGTAACGGCAGCAAGTACCCCATTCCGCGGATTGTAATCTATAAAACTGCGCCATGCCTGGGCCAAAGCCGAACGGGCGTTTTTCAAAGCATCTTCATTGGCAGTAGGAATAGTACCGAATTTATACAGCAATTTTCCATTCCTATCCACTTTGCAAAAGCGGCTATCTCCCGAATAATCGGGAATAATAAAGGCAGAACCCTCACACATCACAAAATCCAGTGCCCTGAGAATATCTTTATCCAGCCCCACCGCTTCCTGACGAAGCAGTGAATCACCGGATAAAGCAAACCCAAACCTTGTTAATTCTGACTTATTCGCATCCAATGTCCACAAAAAAGCCCCATTCCATCGGAAATTTTCAGCAGAAAGCATATCCTGTGGTGCATCCCCCCGTCTTCCAAAAGAAGATAAGTAACGGAAATCGGGATAACTGAATGCATGAAAGAAATACTCTGTTCCATGCAAATCAAGTACTACCGTCCTTCTATCTCCGATATGCAACCTAAAAGGATAGCGGAATAAGGCTGTATCCAGCAGTATTGTTTTTGCCTTCAATTCTTGTTCCTGTGGAAAATCAGTGTATGTCTCTTTACCGGAAGTAACTGAATTTGAAGTACAGGAAATGAAAAGAAAGATAGATGCAATACTAATAATATAAGTTATACGGAGCATGATAATAATATACTTTATCGTGATTAAATGGACAATCAACTGAGCCCGTTCCCAAACAAATAATATTAGTAGTTTCAGTATCTGCCAATGCTTCTATGTTCTCTAATAACAAAGAAGATATTCTTGCAGATGACTGCTTCTTGTAAACGTACCCTCCCATAGCAATAGCCACAACTCCCATAAATACCAGAATCTTTTTCATATTGTTTTTCATTTAACTGTTATGTTTTTCATCAATGATTATTATGCCGACAAATGTAAAAAATGAATAGATTCAAAACATGTTTATGGGGGTTAAAAGAGGCGTAAGAAAATTCTTACGCCTCTTTTCTTAACTGAAAATAAAGCACTTATCATTTTTCAACTAACAAATAAAAGCCTAGCTCATTTTGCTTATTTTTACCAGATTCTATTTTCACATGCGACTTTTCACTGTCAAGCACCGTCCTAAGATGGCTTATGGCCACTCTTCTTTTACCATCAATACCGATATGTTGAGGACACCAGCCACAAATCGCAACAACCCGGTCGTTTGATAAGAAATGATTCTTCGTATGAATAAATGCAGATAGCAGCTTATAAGCTTGCCCTGTACAATTCACCACTTTATCTTCAAAAGTAAGCGTACACGCTTCCTCATCAAAAATAACTCCACCTATTTTATATTTCCTTTCAGAAATGTATAACACAACATCATCCGAGCTATTCGCTTCATCGTTATCCTCTTTTTTCCGGTTATGTAAAAAGAGCAGGATAAATACACACAAACAAAGAGCAGCAATAGTAAAACAAGCTATAATCCCATTCTTTCTCCAATCCGCACAGAACCAAGGAGACGGTACTGAAAGATAAGCCGTCAATTCAAGAAAATACATATCATCTAAATAGTAAGTTCCTAACTTATACTTATCAGTCATCAGTGTTGAATCACCAGCCATAAACTTTCCTCCTTTTCTATCACCCGGCAGTTCTGATTGCAACACGAGAGCAGAAGTACAATATGATTGTTTACCGTTCATTTCTTTTTGCCACAACTCATTTAAAAGATCAACAGATGGTGTGTTCAACAATAATAATATATGAGCCTTTGAACTTAACACCCATGAAGGAAATACTCGTTTTGCTTCCCGTATCGAATCGACTTCCACTACAATCTCTCCACCAGCCAAAACCATACGACGTTTCTTACTTTTCACTTTCTCCTCACCTCCGCTAAAAGAATACGGAATTCCAAGTTTATCAAACTCCCGGTTCACCCAAAGTTCCGTCGCAGATTTCAATGAAGCTTCTGCTTTTTGCTTACATACTCGGCGTCCTTCCACTCCACTCTCATAAACCTGAAAAGCAAGCATCCCCAATGCGAGAAGTAAGATTCCCCCCAATGCATACAATATTTGTCGATAGTGTTTCATTCTATAAATAAGTTTTTTCGTTCTGTAAAAGTACACAAACTGTTTTAAAGACAAAGTATTACAGAAAACATTCATTTTAATAAAAATCGTATCAATGCTTCTCCAAAGTAGTTATATGCCATGATACAAAATACCGATCTAACTTCAGGGAGCAAGAAAGAAGCCTCAACAGGCTTTATATATCCCACACATCAGACTACTAATCCAATATACAAAATTCAAAGAGTCAACAAAACCTATTCAAGCGTCGCTTTCAACAATTCATAATCCTCCACAAGCCCTACAGCATAAATTATGCTATCATCAGCAGATACGCATATCGTAGTCATCTCCGCATTACACATAAATTTCTTTACCAAAGTGCCATTCCAATCATATACACAAATCACACTTCCCATAAACGCTGACAACCCCGATTCCTCAGTAGACTTCCCAGACAACAATGCATAAACATATTTATCTGTTACAGCAATGTCTATATAACCCAATTTATTACTTTTACTCATGGCAGAAGCATAAGATTTATCACCTAATTCCGGCTTATATGCCGGATAACTATCAACATGAGATTTTAATAAATGAACATTTTTAGGAGAAAGTTTATAAAACGAAATAATGGGTGACATATAAACAGCATGAACTAAATAATCCCCCTCCGGCGATGTTGCAATTTTCCCCTGATAAGCCATAGCTCTCGCTATCTCCGGAACTCCTCTTTCCGTTTCATCCCTATAAGGTTGTTCCCCAACTACATTTATAACCTTTCCTTTCAAATCCAAAATACAGAACAATCCTTTTTCGTAAGGTCCTATTCCTATAAATGTTCCGAAAGCTGTTGGTGCAACTTTATAATGCAAAGACTCGTAACTAACATTCTTATCCAATGAGACTCCACTTTCTGAAAATAGAATATCATTAGAGCTCCTTAATCTACGGTCATAAAAACCACTTTTTGAGTTTACACGATAAAAATTGTCAAAGCATAAGAATTCTCTTGGTCCTTGTCCTATTTGACCAACTTCTTTAAATGTAAGATTATTCAAGTTTACAGAATAGAACAACGAATCAGCTCGTTTATCTGCAATCAACAGGGTTGAATCGACCACAAGCATCCCATAAGCCTGTCCTATCAAAAGGCTATCAACCATTAGGTTCTGAAAATCCAACTTTATTTCTTCCACCTCTGCTTTAGTTCTATCTGAGCATGATGCAAAAACAATATACAGAGCTAACAAACAAAATACTAAATTACTTTTCATATTTTCTAACAGTCTCACACTGGGCATCTTTTTAAAAGAAATAAAAAAACAATAACGGAAAGGGAACCAAAAACTATTCTCATTTTTTATAGCAATATTAAAGATTACACATATATTCAATATGATCAAACTATATATCCTAATACAGATAATTATTTTTTCAGCAAAAGTACACAAATTCTTTCAATGATAAGCTTAAAATTATTACTCGTCAAAAAAAACTTCCAAAACGTGTGTTTACTCTTTCATGTAAAAGGAAATACGAATAAACAGTAAATAATACTCAATAAATAAAATCTTTCAAGAACTATCAACCTATCTATTTCAACAAGCCTTTTACCACCATATATCACCACACCTGAGCTATACCCGAGATGCACTTGCTCCGTACCTTCTCCACTCACAGGTACCCCTGAGCGAAGAAACTACGGCCTTGGTACGGAGCAAGTGCATCCCGGGTATAATGCAGACCAAACATAGCACACCGGAAAAGACAAAACAATTATCTACGCAAAACAACGCAAATTAACGCAAAAATCACATGAACCGGATTGATAAGAATCTTTTTCCATATATTTGCGCAATCAGAAAAACAAGTAACTTAAAAACACGATAACATGGGAATTATCAATCAAGGCATTCTCGGAGGGTTCTCTGGCAAAGTGGGACCGATAGTCGGTTTCCGATGGAAATCAAAATATTACATACGTGCACGTGCAGCCAAAACCAGCAATCCACGCACACCTAAGCAACAGGAACAACGGGGCAAATTCGCTACATCATTCAACTTTCTGAAAACGATGAAACCTTTCATACGCATTGGATATAAAGAATTTACACAGGATAAATCCGCGTTCAATGTCGCCATGTCCTACACCCTGAAAAGAGCCGTGACGGGTAGCGGAAAAGATATTGCAATTGACTTCAACCGGGTACTGGTTTCTATGGGAACCCTGATGCCCATATTTGAAGGTACAGCCATGCAAGAGAAGGAAAAAATGAGTTTTAACTGGCAGAATAACTCTGGCATGGGAAATGCGGAAGACACCGATATAGCCATGCTGCTGGTATACAACACAGATAAAGAAACGGCCGTCTACAACACCGAAGCCACCTTGCGCTCCGACAAGCACGCGGAACTGGCACTTCCGGATAATTGGCAGGATGATGAATTAGTAGCCTACCTCAGCTTTCGCAGTGCCGACGGAAGCTGTGTAGCCAACAGCATTCGCCTGTCGGTTTCAGTCGTTGAAGTATCGGAAGAAAAAACGGAAATGAATATAAAACCGGAGAACCAACTTCCTGCACACAGGAAGTTAAGACCTTGTCAACAAGAAGTTAACTCCTTGTCGACAAAGAGTCAACTTCTTGTAAACAGTTGCTAATCAATGCCCTATTTTTACTACTTGTGACTATCCATCAGCTCCTTTGCTTTTTTGTATTTCAGCAATGCTTGCAAGTAGTAATAATCAGCATAATTTATAGAAGCGTCTATTTCGTATCCACCCGGATGATTGCCGGTGCTGTGCATCAGAAACGCAGGTTTTCTATCCCGGCACTGATACCTTTCGGAAGACAGTTCATTCAGCATCCGGATGGCGGCATCCCAATAACGGGAGGCCAACGACGGTGTATCTTCCAGTCCGGACAATTCGATAAGCGCAGAGGCTGTAATGGCTGCTGCCGAGGCGTCTTTGGGTTGTTCCATCATATCCGGTGCGTCAAAGTCCCAATACGGAATATAGTCTTCGGGGAGATTTTTCAGATAAAGGTCCGTAAGTTTTTCTGCAAATCGCAGAAATGTTTTATCACCCGTCTCCCGGTAAACCATCATATATCCGTAAATTGCCCAAGCCTGTCCTCGCGCCCACAGGCTGGAATCACCGTATCCCTGATTGGTCACCCCTTTTATGAAATGACCGTCAATCGTGTCATAAACAGCCACATGATAATTGCCCCCATCTTCACGGAAGGAATATTTCATCGTTGTCTGCGCATGCTTTACGGCCATGTCATACAAATCCTGCCCCCCACCATTCCGGGCAGCCCAGAAAAGGATTTCCAGATTCATCATATTATCCATGATGGTATTGTGGGGCCATCCCATCCTTTTCACCATCCCGGGCCAGGAAAGTATGGTGCCGACTTTAGGATTATACAGCTTTGCCAATTTCTGCGCTCCTTTCAGGATAGCAGCTTTATACTCCTCATTTCCGGTCACACGATACGCATTTCCGAAACTACAGAATATCTGGAAACCGATATCATGGTCGGCACCATGCACAGGAGTGACCAATGGCAAAAGGCACTCCGTGTAGCGGATAGCGTGTGCCTTGATATCTTCGTTGCCGGTAGCCTCATAATCACACCAAAGGATGCCGGGCCAGAAACCGCTGGTCCAGTCATAAATATTACTCATATTCCAATTTGTCTGATTGGCCTCCATGCTTCTGGGCATCAAACAGGAATCCTGATCTATTTCGCTTAATGTCCGCCTTATCTGAGCGTCACAGTATTCCAATTGTCGGTCTAAATGAATAGGGTCTGCTTGTTTATCAAGCGCACAACCTCCCCATCCGAGGCTGAGACTGACCAACAGCAAACTCAGTTGCTTTCTCATATTCTTAGCTCATTTAAATTAGTATTTATTTACAGCACACTCCCACCTGATGCAGACAGTCAGCAGTTCCGACCCAACCGCTGATACTCCACAAGCAGGCAGAGATCTTTTTCTTTTCAATTAATATGCCATGCGTTTTCCTTATTTGTCAATTCATAAATCAGGGTAGCCCCTTCTGCTATTTCCCTGTGATAAATCCATCCTCTATCCAGAGTTTTGCCATTGATAGACACGGATTTTATGTAACAGGCATCGGGGGTATCCTTCACAGACTTAACACATATCTTTTTCCCGTTTTCCATCGTCAGCTCCACATCGGCAAAAGCCGGGGGCAACAGATAGTAGAAGTCCTGCCCGGCATTCGGAAACAGTCCTATGGAAGTGAACACATACCAGGCACCCATAGCACCGCTGTCCTCATTATCAGAGTATCCGTTAAGCAGGGAGAAATTGTTCTTCCGTATCCGGGAAACATAATGCGCTGTCAGGTCCGGCCTCCCGCAATGGGTAAAGATGAAGGGAGACAGAAATCCGGGTTCGTTATTCAGGCTGATCAAATCATGATCAAAACCATAGGACAAGCGTTTTATCATATTCGTTTTCCCACCGCAAGCTTCTATCAGGTCATCAAACTGATGCGGAACAAACAAAGTATAGGTCCAGGAATTCCCCTCATAAAAAAATTCCACCCATGAGCCGTATGTTTTGACCGGGTCCATAGCCACCCACTCACCATTCTCCTTGCGGGGAGCAATGAACCCTTTATGCCCATGACTTTCCAACGAAGGATTGAATAACCGGCGCCAGTTGCCCGAACGTTCGCTGAGCTGTTTTTGTGTATCCCCGTCACGCATGATGCCGGCAATCTCAGAGGTGCAGAAGTCATTGTATGCATATTCTATTCCGGCACTGCATGACATGATGCCGCCTGTTTCCGGCTCCCACCCCAGGCGCAGGTAGTCTTTGCTGCGTGCATGACGGGCATTCCAGTTCATCAAGGCATATGCTTTCCCGTAATCGAAGCCTTTTACGTTTTTCACGATAGCATCGGCTATTACGTTGTCCACATCATCGCCTCCCTGCTTGGAACTCCAATCCAATGAACTCGTAAAGGTGGGATTGCAGACACCGTTGTGCGCAAAACGGTCAATGAATGAATTTATAGTCTTGGCTACAAAACTTTCACGCAATAAAATCATAAGCGGGTATTTGGTACGCCATGTATCCCAAATGCAATAGTGATCGTCCAGATGCGCTGATGTGCTTTCCCAATGCGGATTGTCTCCGGTGCGGTCGCGCGGCATGACGAAGCTATGGTAAAGTGTGGTATAAAACAACCGCTCTTCAGCTTCATCTTCGGTTTTTATCCGGATTGCAGAGAGTGTATGTTCCCATACCTTCTTAGCCTCTTCCTTTATTGTATTGAAATCATGGCTCGCAATTTCTTCCGACAAGAAGCGCAAAGCATTTTCCATGCTCTTCAGCGATACTCCTACGTTCAGATGGACGGTTCCGGGATTTTTCATCAGTTCAAGGCGGGCATACAAAGCTTTGTCACCTTTGTCTGTTATCTTCACATCCTTCAAAGGAGCATCTGTCCGTATGGCAAAATACACTTTATAAGGTTCTGCACTTCCGAAACCGCCACTGTATTCTCCCCACCCCGTCAACGTTTTTTGCCCGGCATCATAGTTTATTTCTCCACCGTGAAACAAGCCTTTCACCTCAGGCACTATGTGCTGGGGGATGTTATGCGCAACATCCAGCAATATATTGCCTTTATCAGTATCGGGGAAAGTGAAGCGATAGGCTGCACAATGGTGCGTGGGCGAAACTTCCGCTTTGATGCCGTATCTGCTTAGCAATACCTTGTAATAATAAGGAGTGGCAACCTCATCCTGCTTGGGTGAATCGTGCCCTTCTTCTCCCGCACTGAATCCGGTTTGCGGTGAAAGCAGTACTTGTCCGTAGCGGCCCCATCCGATACCCGAAACGTGTAGCTGGCCAAAGCCCCGTATCGGCTGATCGGGTACATAACCGGCATGACCACCGTGAGCGGTCTGGGGCGAAGGATTGACGGAACCATGCGGAAGTTGGGGCCCGACCACACAATGTCCGGCTCCGTAAGTCCCCATCCACATATCTACTTTGTCGGCCAGGGATTGCCCTTTCACAAAGGATACATTAATTAATAAGAAAAGGCATATGCCCAATGTTCTGGTTTTCATGGAATGTGATGTTTAAGGTGATAAATCCGTTACTTTTATTAGTTGTACAAAAATACGCGATAGTTACTATTGACGGATGCAAGAATTCTTTTAAAGTATACCACAATAACAGAGACACCTGCATTTTACAATATTCTTGCACCCAAAAATTATATATTTGTATGCAGGAATTAAAAATAGGGTTACTTTTGGGCAGTTAAAATCACTACTATGAAACAGCTAATTACCACTTTATTAATCTTTTTGTTCCTTCAGCCATCCTGGGCTTCGCTCTACAGAAGCTACCAGGTGGAAGACGGACTTTCTCATAATAGTGTCTGGGCAGTAATGCAAGATAAGCAAGGATTCCTGTGGTTCGGAACGGTGGATGGATTGAACCGTTTCGACGGTAATTCCTTCAAAATATACAAGAAGCAACAAGGAGATTCCTTGTCTATCGGCAACAACTTTATCCATTGCCTAAAAGAAGATTCGCACGGACATTTCCTGGTGGGTACCAAGCAGGGCCTCTACCTCTTTAACCGCGAAAATGAGACATTCAGCCATGTCAAGCTGAACAACCGCTCACGCGAGGGAGACGACACCAGCATCAACTACATCATGGAAGACCCGGACGGAAATATCTGGTTGGGATGCTACGGACAGGGTATTTATGTATTAGGGCCCGATTTGCAGGTCAGGAAGCATTATATGAACAAAGGTAATCCGGGCGACATATCTTCTAATCATATCTGGTGTATGGTGCAGGATTATAACGGAGTAATCTGGATCGGATCGGATGGAGGAGGTTTGATCCGCCTCGATCCCAAAGACGAAAGATTTACTTCGATTATGCACGAAGGAGGTTTCAACCTGACAGACCCTACCATTTATAGTTTATACTGCGATATGGATAACACAATTTGGGTGGGCACTTCCGTCAGCGGATTGTATCGTTGCAACTTCCGGACGGGAAAAATAAGCAATATCGTATTTCCTAACCGCAAGATATTGAGCATTAAAGCCATCACAGCATACTCCAATAATGAATTAGTGATGGGCTCGGATGCAGGACTTATAAAAGTGGATTGCATCCAGGAAACAATATCTTTCATCAACGAAGGACCGGCATTCGATAATATTACGGATAAAAGCATATTCTCCATAGCTCATGATATGGAAGGCGGTTTATGGATAGGAACCTATTTCGGCGGAGTCAACTATTATTCTCCGTATGCCAATAAATTCGCTTATTACCCGGGGTCAGGCGAAGATACGTCCAAGAGCATTATCAGCTATTTTGCAGAGGAATCGTCCGACAGGATATGGGTAGGAACCAAAAATGAAGGGTTGTCACTATTCAATCCAACCAAGATTTCGTTTGAACCGATCCAGATGCAAATTAACTATCATGATATTCAGGCATTAATGATGGACAATGACAAATTGTGGATCAGCGTATACGGAAAGGGAGTCAGTGTGGTAGATGTACATACCAATGCCTTGCTGAAACGTTACTCCAATAATACGGAAAATTCCGATCTGTTGATATCCAACATTGTCAATGTCATATTCAAGACATCGAAAGGGCAGATTTTCTTCGGAACTCCCGAAGGAGTCAATTGCCTGGATGCGGAAACAAAGAAAATCAGTCTCCTGGAGCGTACAAAAGGCATTCCGGTGAAAGCCATAATGGAAGATTACAATGGTTCCATCTGGTTTGCCGCTCATATGCACGGGCTGTTACATTTGTCGGCCGACGGTACCTGGGAATCTTTCACCCACATTCCGGAAGACTCGACTTCATTGATGGGCAACAACGTAAACTGCATTCATCAGGATGCCAGATATCGCATCTGGGTAGGTACGGAAGGAGAAGGAATGGGGCTTTTTAATCCGAAAACCAAAAAGTTCGAATACATACTTACTGAAAAGATGGGATTGCCTTCGAACATAATCTACGCCATTCAGGAAGATGCCGACGGAAACATATGGGTAAGCACCGGCGGAGGGCTGGCACAGATTGACCCGGAAACACGCTCCATCTGTACGTTCAGGTACATCGAAGACCTGATAAAGCTACGCTACAATCTGAATTGTGCTTTACGGGGCAGGGACAATCACCTGTATTTTGGCGGAACAAACGGTTTTATTGCTTTCAACCCGAAGGATATACAGAATAATGAGTACAAACCGCCTATATGTCTGACAGGTTTCCAGATTTCGGGAAACGAGGTGACTCCCGGTGCAGCAGGCTCACCGTTGAAAGAGTCCATAAGTATGACGCAGAAGATAGAACTTGAATACAATCAGGCTGCCTTTAGCTTCGACTTTGTTTGCCTGAGTTACCTGTCGCCTGCACAAAACAAATATGCATATAAACTCGAAGGTTTCGATACGGACTGGCATTATGTGACGAACGGTAACAACAAAGCCATCTATATGAACATACCTTCCGGCAAATATACCTTTTATGTGAAAGGGACCAATAATAACGGAGTCTGGTGTGACAATCCGGTAAAGGTGGTTGTCATCGTGAAACGTCCTTTCTGGTTGTCCAACATCATGCTGCTGTTTTATGCCATTCTTGCAGTCTCCGCATTCACTTTGCTGATCCGCAGATACAACAGGCGCCTGGAATCCATCAATCAGGATAAGATGTATAAGTATAAGGTGGAGAAAGAAAAGGAGATATACGAGACTAAAATAAATTTCTTCACTGATATGGCGCATGAGATACGCACTCCGCTATCATTGATTGTGGCTCCTCTGGAAAACATCATTTTATCGGGCGATGGAAGCCAGCAGACAAAAAGCAATCTGGAGATAATAAAGCGGAATGCCAACCGCCTGCTGGAACTTGTGAATCAGTTACTGGATTTCCGGAAGATAGAAGAAGATATGTTCCGCCTGTGTTTCAGCAAGCAGAATATCTCCGAAATAGTCCGCAATATACATAAACGCTATGTGCAATATGCCAGGCTGAAAAACATAGAGTTGAAGTTGAAGGAACCGGAAAAGGATATTGTCTGCGTCGTGGATAAAGAAGCAATGGAGAAAATCATCGGAAATCTGCTCTCGAATGCTGTAAAATATGCCAACAGCCTGATAACCATCAGCATGAGTACCGACAACAATCTACTGACAATCAGCGTAGAAGATGACGGACCGGGCATCAAGAGTGAGTTTCTGGACAAGATATTCGAATCTTTCTTCCAGATAGAGAACAATGCACAGAGAACGGGATCAGGATTAGGACTGGCACTGTCAAAATCTCTGGTAGCAAAACATAAAGGGAACATCACGGCGGTATCCGATTACGGGCATGGCTGCACATTGACCTTCAACATCCCCATGGACATACAGGTCAGCATATCTCAACTCACGGAAGACAAACCGGAGCAGGAAGAAACTTGCGTGCCGCAAACAGTCATCACCGGCGTGGAAGGAAAGCTGAAAATCGTATTAGCCGAGGATAACCAGGAGCTCAGGAGTTTCTTAAGCAGTTACCTAAGCGATTATCTGGACGTATATGAAGCCCAGAACGGACTGGAAGCCCTGCAACTGATAGAAAATGAGAACGTCGATATTATTATATCGGATATTCTTATGCCGGAAATGGACGGCCTGGAACTGTGCAAGGCGGTGAAGTCTGATCCCGCTTATTCTCATCTGCCGTTCATCTTACTGTCTGCCCGCACTGATACGGCCACCAAAATAGAAGGGCTGAACATAGGAGCTGACGTATATATGGAGAAGCCTTTTTCGAGTGAGCAACTGCGTGCCCAGATCAACAGCATCATCAATAACCGTAACAGCATCCGTGAGAACTTCATCAAGTCGCCTCTGGATTATTACAAACAAAAGAGTGACGGACCTAATGGTAACACTGAGTTTATCGAAAAACTGAATGTCACCATACTGGAGAACCTTACAAATGAGGATTTCTCGATAGATAACCTCTCTGAGATGTTTCTGATGAGCCGCTCCAATTTACATAAAAAGATTAAGAACATCGTCGGTATGACACCTAATGATTACATCAAACTGATCCGCTTGAACCAAAGTGCACAGTTGCTGGCTACGGGTAAATATAAGATAAACGAGGTGTGTTACCTGGTAGGTTTCAATACACCTTCTTATTTCTCCAAATGCTTTTACGAGCATTTCGGGAAATTACCGAAAGACTTTATTGTGATAGACTAAATGATTATTAACCAAATAAATGAAGAAGGGAGGATTATGAGAAAATGATAAAAAAGGGATGGTAATCAAAGAAGAAAGCATGAGGTATCCGACCTCCCCATGCTCTCTGCATAATAACTTACAACACAAGTCATTTATTTGTTCGCAAGCATTATTATGCCCAAAGATAACCATTTTATACTTAAGATAATTAACCATGAGAATTTAAATATTGGTTTTTATGGTTTGTTTGTAATTTCTAATACTAATAATATCCATAAATAAGGATTAATGATATGAAAACAAAAATTATTGCCACATTCTTTTTGCTTATATGTGGTTCCGTTGTGTTTGCTCAAACACGTACGGTAAAGGGCAAGGTTGTCGATAAGGCACATGAACCGCTGATTGGTGTAGCTGTTAATATCAAGAATACATCGCAAGGCAGTATAACAGATTTTGAAGGAAATTATTCTATACAGGTGAATAACGAGAACGCCACATTGGTATTTTCGTACATAGGATATGATAAACAAGAAATAAAAGTCGGCACACGCAATGTGGTTGACGTGGTAATGCAGGAAGCTTCCATCGCATTGGACCAGGTAGTGGTAGTGGGATACGGAACATCTAAAAGAGGAGACGTAACCGGTTCTATCAGCTCTATCGACGCAGGAGAAATAAAAAAAGTGCCGGTGGTCAATGTGGGCCAAGCCTTGCAGGGACGCATGTCCGGTGTACAAGTAACCAACAATGACGGAACACCCGGTGCGGGAGTGCAGGTGCTGATACGCGGTGTCGGGTCATTCGGAGATAACTCGCCGTTGTATGTTGTAGATGGATATCCCGGAGCCAGCATCTCCAACCTGAACCCGAGCGACATACAAAGCATTGACGTCCTAAAGGATGCATCGGCTGCCGCCATTTATGGTAACCGTGCAGCCAACGGCGTTGTTATCATCACTACCAAGAGAGGTAATTCGGACAAGATGCAACTGTCGGTAGATGCAACCGTATCCGTACAGTTCAAGCCCGCTACTTTCGACGTGCTGAATGCACAGGAGTTCGCAGCCCTGGCTACGGAAATAAGTAAGAATGAAAATGCTCCGGTACTGGATGCATGGTTCAATCCATCCGCTCTGCGCACCATCGACTGGCAAGACCTGATGTATCGTGCAGGATTGAAGCAGAATTATAACTTGAGTCTGCGGGGCGGTTCTGAAAAAGTGCAGACCTCTATCTCTTTAGGCTTGACAGATCAGAAGGGTGTTGTGCAGTTTTCTGATTATAAGCGCTACAACATTGCATTGACACAGGATTATATGCCATTGAAGTGGTTGAAATCTTCCACAAACCTGCGCTATGCATACACGGACAACAAGACAGTGTTCGGCTCCGGGCAAGGTGGTGTAGGACGGTTGGCAAAGTTAATCCCGACCATGACAGGCAACCCTGTCACCGATGAGGTGGAAAATGCCGACGGAGTGTTCGGCTATTATGACAAGAATGCCAATGCTGTAAGGGATAATGAAAATGTATACGCCCGTTCAAAATCGAACGACCAGAAAAATATATCCCATAATCTGGTTGCCAATACTTCACTGGAAATCATCCCTTTCAAAGGATTGGCATTCAAGACTAATTTCGGCATCAGCTACGGAGCTTCTTCCGGTTACGATTTCAATCCTTATGATGACCGTGTTCCGACCACACGCCTTGCCACTTATAGGCAATATGCCAGCAATAGCTTTGAATATCTGTGGGAGAATACCCTGAACTACTCGAATACATTTGGCAAACATAGTATCGATGTGTTGGGAGGTGTTTCTATTCAGGAGAATACGGCCCGTAACATGAGTGTGTATGGCGAAGGGTTGACAAGTGACGGTCTGAGAAACCTGGGTTCTCTGCAGACGATGCGCGACATCAGCGGCAATCAGCAAACCTGGTCGCTGGCTTCACAATTTGCCCGTCTGACCTACAAATTTGACGAACGTTACATCCTGACGGGAACAGTCCGCCGTGATGGTTCATCCCGCTTTATGCGCGGAAATCGCTGGGGTGTTTTCCCTTCCGTATCAGCAGCATGGCGCATCAAGGAAGAGAGTTTCCTGAAAGATGTGGATTTCATCAGTAATCTGAAGTTGAGGGCAAGCTATGGTGAAGCCGGCAATCAGAATATCGGTTTGTTCCAGTATCAGTCATCCTATACCACCGGAAAGCGCAGCAGCAACTACGGATACGTATTCGGGCAAGATAAAACCTATATTGACGGGATGGTTCAGTCCTTCTTGCCCAATCCGAACTTGAAGTGGGAAACTTCCAAACAGACAGACATAGGTATAGACCTGGGACTCTTCAACAACAAACTGATGATTACGGCTGATTACTACATCAAGAAATCAAGCGACTTCCTGCTGGAAATACAAATGCCTGCACAGACTGGTTTCACCAAAGCCACACGTAACGTGGGCAGTGTGAAAAATAACGGTTTTGAATTCAGCATTGATTATCGCGATAACAGCCATGACTTCAAATATGGAATCAATCTGAATCTGACGACAGTGAAGAATAAGATTGAGAAATTGTCTCCGGGAAAGGATGCGGTTGCCAATCTTCAGAATTTAGGTTTCCCGACAACGGGAAATACTTCATGGGCAGTATTCAGTATGTCGGAAGTAGGTGGCTCCATCGGAGAATTCTACGGTTTCCAGACAGACGGTATCATCCAGAGCCAGGCAGAGATTGACGCCTTGAACGAGAATGCCCGCAGACTGAACAAGGATGACAATGTGTGGTACATTACTTCCGGAACTGCGCCGGGCGACCGCAAATTTATAGACCAGAATGGTGATGGTGTAATTACAGATGCCGACCGCGTTGCTCTGGGTAGTCCGCTGCCTAAGTTCTATGGAGGTATCAATTTCTCCGGCGAGTACAAGAACTTTGATTTCAACTTGTTTTTCAACTATTCAGTCGGAAACAAAATATTGAATTTCGTGGAACGTAACTTAATCAGTATGGGAGGCGAAGGCAGCATTGGTTTGCAAAATATAGGCAAGGAGTTCTATGACAACCGCTGGACTGCAACAAATCCTACCAATAAATATCCCCGCGCCGTATGGTCTGACGTCAGTGGAAACAGCCGCGTATCTGACGCTTTCGTAGAAAACGGTTCTTATCTTCGCTTGAAGAATATTGAAATCGGATATACATTGCCGGCAAATATCCTTAAGAAAGCCAGCATCTCCAAATTGAGAATATTTGCCAGCGTACAGAATCTTTTCACCATCACCGGATATTCCGGCATGGACCCGGAAATAGGTCAGAGTATCAGCAGTTCCACCGGAGCTGCCGGTGGTGTCACCGCTTCGGGAGTGGATGTGGGCATTTATCCCTATTCACGTTTTTTCTCCATGGGATTCAATCTTGAATTCTAAAGACAGATATTTTTGTATGACAAATTATTAATTTACAATACAATGAAAAAAAGACATATAATCGGTTCAGTCCTGCTTGGATTGCTTTCTATATTGAATTCCAGTTGTGAAGATTTTCTTGACCAGAAAGATACATCGGGTATCAATGAGAATTCTCTTTTCCTGAAACCCGAAGACGGCTATTCTTTAGTCACAGGGGTATATTCTACCTTTCATTCGGGCGTAGACTATATGCTGAAGGGTATTTGGTTTACCGCCAACTTTCCCAGCCAGGATTTCCACAATGACGGTTCGGATACTTTCTGGAATACATATGAAGTGCCGACCGACTTTGATGCGCTGAACACTTTCTGGTCCGGAAATTATATCGGTATTTCCAGAGCGAATGCAGCCATTCCTATTTTGCAACAGATGAAAGGAAATGGTGTTCTGACAGAAAAGGAAGCTAATACACTAATTGGCGAATGTTATTTCCTGAGAGGAGTATTCTACTATTACCTTGCTGTTGACTTCGGAGGGGTTCCCCTGGAACTTGAGACAGTGAAAGACGAAGGTCTGCATCCGCGCAACACACAGGATGAAGTGTTTGCATCGGTAGTTTCGGACATGAATACGGCAGCAGGATTACTTCCGTGGAAATCGGAGCAAGCCGCTACCGACAGAGGGCGTGCCACCAAAGAAGCGGCATTGGCTTATCAGGGAGATGCCTTGATGTGGTTGAAACAATATAAAGAGGCAGTAGAGGTATTCAATCAACTGGATGGCAAATGCCAGTTGGAAGAAGACTTCCTGAACATCCATGAAATAGCCAACAGAAACGGTAAAGAGTCTATATTCGAGGTACAGTTCACCGAGTATGGTTCTATGAACTGGGGAGCTTTCGGAGTCAACAACCATTGGATTAGCTCTTTCGGTATGCCGGTTGCCATTTCCGGTTTTGCTTATGCTTATGCTGATAAAAAGATGTATGATTCGTTTGAGAATGGAGACTTGCGCAGACATGCCACCGTTATCGGCCCGGGTGATGAACATCCTTCACCATTGATTGATCTGTGTGAATATCCCAAACTAAAGGATTTTGCAGCAAAAGGAAACGGCAATATTCCTGCTTCTTATTATCAGGATGAAGATGGTAATGTGCTGAATACTTGCGGAACAACGGAAAATCCTTGGTTGGACGGCACACGTTCAGGATATTATGGAGTGAAATACTGGCGTAATCCGGAAGTTTGCGGAACCAGAGGCGCAGGTTGGTTTATGAGTCCGGACAACATTATGATGATGCGCTACGCACAAGTACTTTTAAGCAAGGCCGAATGTCTGTATCGCCTGAATGACAATAACGGAGCCATGACTATCGTACAGAAGATTAGAGACCGCGCTTTTGGTAAGCTGCAGAATCCGGGTGTAAACGTACCAGCCCCGGCCGGCAGCGATATGCTTAAGATCATCATGGATGAGTATCGCCATGAGCTCACCGGAGAAACATCCCTTTGGTTCTTACTGAGAAGAACAGGAGAACATGCCAATTACATTAAGGAGAAATATGGCATAACGATACCTACCGGAAAGGATTTGATGCCTATTCCTCAAACACAAATCGGTTTGAACCAAAATCTGGAACAAAATCCCGGGTATTAATTCTTTTAATAGGTAAGAAGATTGTAATTTTGTGGTGGGTTGTTGTGTATATACCGGCAACCCGCCATATTTCAATACTAACAAAAAAACAAGTCGGATATGAAGAACACTGTTCTGCCACTCATACTATTTCTATGTATACTTTTCTTTAGTTCGCATTTGTATGCCGGACATAATATGCATCCATTGAATCAGATTTCTTATGTGAAGAAGAAGATACAAGAGCAACAAGAACCATATTACACAGCCTACCGGCAGTTAATACATTATGCAGACTCGATACAGGATGTTCCGCAAAATGCATTGGTGGATTTTGCCGTTCCGGGGTTCTATGACAAACCGGAAGAACACCGGGCTAATTCACTGGCACTGCAACGTGATGCGTTTGCCGCTTATTGTTCGGCTTTGGCTTACCAGTTGTCCGGTGAAGAACGTTACGGAAAAAAGGCTTGCTATTTCCTGAATGCGTGGGCTTCTGTCAATAAGAAATGTTCGGAACACGACGGTGTGCTGGTTATGACTTATTCAGGCTCTGCTTTATTAATGGCAGCAGAATTAATGATGGACACCCAGGTATGGGCTCCCCTGGATAAGGACGCTTTCAAGTCGTGGGTGGCTCAGGTTTACCAGAAAGCAGTGAACGAGATCCGCGTACACAAGAACAATTGGGCCGACTGGGGGCGTTTCGGCTCTTTGCTGGCAGCTTCCCTCCTGGATGATAAAGAAGAAGTGGCCCGCAATGTACAATTAATAAAATCCGACTTATTTGTTAAGATAGCAGAAGACGGACATATGCCGGAAGAAGTGATACGGGGAAATAATGGAATCTGGTATACCTATTTTTCATTGGCTCCGATGACTGCGGCTTGCTGGCTGGTTTACAATCTGACAGGCGAGAACCTGTTTGTCTGGGAGCATAACGGAACATCCATCAAGAAAGCTCTGGATTATCTGTCGTATTTTCATCAGAAACCGTCAGAGTGGAAATGGAATCCACAACCCAATTTAGGGACGCATGAAACCTGGCCCGACAATCTGCTGGAAGCAATGGCAGGAATTTACAATGATGCATCCTACCTGCAATATGTAGAAAGCAGCCGACCGCATATATACCCATTGCACCACTTTGCGTGGTCCTTCCCTACTTTAATGCCATTATCCCTCAGCGGTTATGACCTGACGGATAATAATACATGGGCCAATTATAACCGCTATGAGGTAGCTAACAAAACCGTAAAGAACCCGGTGGCTGTCTTTATGGGTAACTCCATTACAGAAAGTTGGAGCCGTAGCCGCCCTGACTTTTTCACACAGAACAAGTATGTGGGACGTGGTATATCCGGTCAGGTTACAGCCCAGATGTTGGCACGTTTCCGAGCGGATGTCCTGGATCTGAAACCTCAGGTGGTCTGCATTTTGGCGGGTACCAATGACATTGCCCAAAACTGTATGTATATGTCAGTTGAAAACATAGCCGGCAACATCTTCTCCATGGCAGAATTGGCTAAGGCAAATGGAATAAAAGTCATAATTTGTTCTGTACTCCCTGCTACACATTACTCATGGCGCCCTGCTGTCCGGAATCCTGCCGGCCAGATTATCCAATTGAATAAACTGCTGAAAGAATACGCTCAAAAGAATAAGATTACTTATATTGATTTTCATTCCCTGATGAAAGATGAGCATGACGGACTGCCGCCAAAGTATTCCAGGGATGGCGTACATCCCACTTCGGAAGGTTTCAGTGTGATGGAACCCATCATAAAAGAGGCATTACTCTCATGCACCTCTCAGCTAGCCCCTGAAAGTGCACTGCCTTTCGGAGTAAACCTGGCCGGAGCGGAGTTTTTTCACAAGAAAATGGATGGGGTCGGCCGCTTCGGGGTGGACTACCATTATCCTACAGTCACCGAACTGGACTATTGGAAATCCAAAGGACTCACTTTAATCCGCCTTCCTTTTAAATGGGAACGTATTCAGCACGAGCTCTACGGAGAACTGAACCGCGAAGAAATCGATTACATAAAATACCTGCTCGATGAAGCCGGTTCACGTGATATGAAAATCCTGATAGACATGCACAACTATGGGCGCCGGAAAGATAATGGTAAAGACCGGATCATAGGCGACAGTGTTTCTATCGATCACTTTGCATCAGTTTGGGAACAAATTGCCGGAGAGTTGAAAGGGCATCATGCCTTATACGGGTATGGACTGGTGAATGAACCGCATGATATGCTGGACTCCGTGCCTTGGTTCAACATCGCTCAAACTGCAATAGAAGAAATCAGGAAAGTGGACCCGGTAACTGCAATTGTTGTAGGCGGAAATCATTGGAGTTCTGCTGCCCGCTGGCAAGAGGTCAGTGATGATTTGAAAAACTTATATGATCCATCGGATAATTTGATTTTCGAAGGCCATTGTTATTTCGATGAGGATGGGTCGGGTATTTACCGGCGCTCTTATGATGAAGAAAAAGCTTATCCCACTATTGGCATAGACCGTACCCGCCCCTTTGTGGAGTGGTTGAAAGCAAATAACCTGCGGGGATTTATCGGAGAGTACGGGGTTCCGGCAGATGACGAACGCTGGCTGGTATGCCTGGATAATTTTCTGAATTACCTGAGCAAGGAAAACATCAATGGTACTTACTGGGCAGCCGGTGCACAATGGAATAAATATATATTATCAGTGCATCCGGATAATAACTACAAGACAGACAAGACACAACTGGAAGTCTTGACGAAATATCTGAAAACAAATAATTAAATAAAACGAATTCAATGATGAAGAATTTTTTATTATCGTTCTTACTATATGCAGGTTTTTCATTACCTGCACCGGCACAGCAAATAAAGCCTGCTATTCCTGCTGATCCTGAAATAGAGGAAAAAATCAACAAGCTCTTAAAGGGAATGACGCTTGAGGAAAAAATCGGGCAAATGTGCGAGATTACAATTGATGTAATCACAGATTTCTCGGACAAAGAAAACGGATTCAGATTAAGCGAAAGCATGCTCGATACAGTAATCGGTAAATATAAGGTAGGTTCTATTCTGAACACTCCCTTTAGTATAGCTCAGGAAAAGGAAGTCTGGGCAGACCTGATTACAAGAATCCAGAAAAAGTCAATGGAAGAGATAGGTATTCCTTGCATATATGGAGTCGATCAGATTCATGGTACGACCTATACCCGTGGCGGAACCTTCTTTCCACAAAGTATTAACATGGCTGCTGCCTTCAACCGGCAACTGACCCGGCGTGGAGCAGAAATCTCAGCCTACGAAACGAAAGCATGTTGTATTCCCTGGAACTACGCCCCGGTAATGGACCTGGGACGCGATCCGCGCTGGTCCCGCATGTGGGAAAGCTATGGCGAAGACTGCTATGTAAATGCAGAAATGGGAGTACAAGCTGTGAAAGGATTTCAGGGAGAAGACCCGAACCATATCGGAGAAGAGAATGTGGCTGCTTGTATTAAACACTTTATGGGCTATGGCGTACCTGTTTCAGGCAAAGATCGTACTCCTTCTTCTATCTCACGCACGGATTTGCGTGAGAAACATTTTGCTCCATTCCTGGCCGCTATCCAGACCGGTGCTCTATCTCTGATGGTCAATTCAGGCGTGGATAATGGCGTACCTTTTCATGCAAACAAAGAATTACTGACCGGATGGCTGAAGAAAGAACTGAACTGGGACGGCATGATTGTGACTGACTGGGCAGATATCAATAATCTCTGTCTGCGCGACCACATTGCCGAAACCAAAAAAGAAGCAATACAAATAGCCATTAATGCCGGGATTGATATGTCTATGGTTCCTTACGAGGTTAGCTTCTGCACTTATCTGAAAGAGTTGGTGGAAGAAGGCAAAGTGCCAATGTCACGCATAAACGATGCCGTATCCCGCGTACTCCGGCTGAAATATCGTCTCGGACTTTTCGACAATCCGTATTGGGATATCAAGAAGTATGATAAATTTGCATCGGCGGAATTCGCGGCTGTGGCATTGCAAGCGGCAGAAGAATCGGAAGTTCTGCTGAAGAATGAGGATAACATACTTCCCTTATCCAAAGGAAAGAAAATATTACTGACCGGACCTAATGCAAACTCCATGCGCTGCCTGAATGGAGGATGGTCTTATTCCTGGCAGGGAGACAAAGCAGACGAATGTGCACAAGCATATAATACCATTTACGAGGCTTTCTGCCAGGAATATGGCAAAGAGTCCGTCATTTACGAACCGGGAGTTACGTATAAAACGAGTACCGGTGCACTTTGGTGGGAAGAGAATGTGCCCGAAATCGATCAGGCAGTGTCGGCGGCCCAGGAAGCCGATATTATTATAGCCTGCATAGGTGAGAATTCGTATTGTGAAACTCCCGGCAACCTGACAGACCTGAATTTATCTGTGAACCAAAAAGAACTGGTGAAAGCCCTCGCCGGAACAGGAAAGCCCGTCATTCTGATCTTAAATGAAGGGCGTCCACGGGTTATCCATGACATTGTTCCTTTAGCCAAAGCAGTAGTACACATCATGTTACCGGGAAATTATGGAGCAGATGCACTGGTTAATCTGATATCAGGTAAAACGAATTTCAGCGGAAAGCTGCCTTTCACCTATCCGCATCTCATAAACTCATTAGCCACTTATGATTATAAACCTTGCGAAAACATGGGGCAAATGGGCGGAAACTATAATTATGATGCAGTGATGGATGTGCAATGGCCGTTTGGCTTCGGGCTAAGTTATACTTCCTACAAGTATAGTAATCTGAAAGTGAACCGCACTACTTTTGATGCAGATAGCGAATTGGAATTTACTGTTGACGTAACCAATACGGGAAAAATGGCAGGAAAAGAAAGTGTACTACTGTACTCACGCGATCTGGTGGCAAGTATCACTCCCGACAATATCCGCCTGCGCAACTTTGAGAAGGTAGACTTACAACCCGGTGAAATGAAAACCGTCACCATGAAACTAAAAGGAAATGATTTGGCCTTCGTCGGTGCAGATGGAAAATGGAGATTGGAGAAAGGTGCCTTCCACATAACATGCGGGACAGAAAAACTGGAAATTCATAGTGCAGAAACCAAGATATGGCAAACGCCTAACAGGGAGTAAAAACAATAAAAAAGGGAAACCAACGAATTGGCCTCCCTTTTTTATCTCGAAATTAGAGATTAACAGATTACTTGTTAACTCTTTTTTCTTTAATTCTTGCTTTCTTACCGGTAAGAGCACGCAGGTAGTACAATTTAGCGCGACGAACCTTACCCACCTTGTTCACCTCGATGTTATCGATAGCCGGTGACTCAATCGGGAAAATACGTTCTACACCTACAGTACCGGACATCTTGCGTACAGTGAAACGCTTCTTTTCTCCGTGACCGGCAATCTTGATAACAACACCACGGTACAACTGTACACGTTCTTTGTTACCTTCGACAATACGATATGCTACTGTAACAGTGTCACCTGCTTTGAAGCTCGGGTGTTGTTTACCGGTAGCAAATGCTTCTTCTGCAATTTTAATTAAATCCATTGTTATTATTCTTAAAATGTTTGATCGTTACAACGCAACATACCAGGCTTCTCTCTATGTCCTGACAGCGATTGCGCGAAAGCGGTGCAAAGTAACGAATTATTCGGCAGATACACAAACAATTCGCTCATTTTTTGCTTAGCGGCGGTCGCCTGAGGAACGGCTGGAACTACCGGAGCTACTGCTTCTTGTAGAAGAAGAACCACTGCTGCGAGTACTGCTTCCTGAGGAACTCCGCACACTGGAAGAGCTGTTCTCTTTGCGCTCCGTGCTCGGTTTGGTAGTGGTAGTGCTGCGACGGGAAGAACTGTTATTGTTATTACGTGAACTACTACTGCTGCCGCGTGAACTGTTATTGCCGTTAGTGGTAGCATTCGTATTCGTACTTTCGCGGCGGGTGGTACCTGTAGTACCGGATCGGTTAGTGCTCGAACTACTGCGACGGGTGGTGTATACATCATCCCTTGCCGGCGCACGGTTGGAGCCTGGGCGTACGGTTACAGAGCCAAAATCTGAACGGCGGTGCGTAGTGTAGGACTTATGGTCGCGGATGCGGTAAGAGCCATTATAATAGGGATGTTTGTAGCGTCCGCGGTAATAGCTTGCATTATTATAATGCGTGCGATAGTGTCCGCCCACATACGTGCGATAATGATAGGGACGGGGGAAGTAGAAATGGTTATGATTGGTATACGTGACGTAAACACGGAAGTACCAACGGTTTCCACTGGTATAGATGGGCCGATAGAAGTATTCAGCCTGTATGAAGCGGCCATACTGTCCACTGTTCAGCACCCAGCGGAGATCGTCATTGCGCACATCCAGATAGTCGTAGTAGCGATTGAGCGCCCATTCTTCGCCGCGCAACACATCATCCATCAGATAGCGTACACCAGAGATGAAGTCATAATTGATTTCATATACATCATTGTATTGCTCGGTGTTCAGGTTCAGCTCGTAAGCCATTTTATCAGTGAGGAAACGGGTTTCCTTACGTACTTTGCTATTACTCATAGCGTCCGTGCCTGCGCTGCAAACAGCAGTACTCAAGGTGGCAAGCAGGATAAATAATATTCGTTTCATGATAGCGTCTTTTTACTTAGTTGATGAATATCTATTCTTTGTTGGAAACAAAAATAGGGGAAGATTATCCCCTATCCGCTTGTTTCTCTCTATTCTTATATAGGGATTTCCCTAATCCGTTTAGGACTTCAGGGGCTTTGCCAACGTGATTCCATCTTCTTGCAAGAGGATGAGATGTCTTTTATAAAGATCACCCACCCCTTTCTTGAAGGTCTTCTTGCTGACCCCGAAGGTGGAGTAGATTTCATCTGCAGGGCTTTTATCATTCAGATAAATCCGTCCGCCGTTATCCTTTATATATTGCAGCAGGGTTTTGGAGAAGTCGTCCACTTTCTCGAATCCCGGTTTCTGAAGCACCAAGTCAATCTTACCATCCTCGCGCACTTGCTTGATGAAAGCTTTCAGCCTATCACCCGTACGGAGGGACTGGAATATCTCACTATCGTAGAGCAAACCGCTATACTTATTCTCAATGATAGCCTTGAAACCTAAATCTGTCTTCTGCCAGATAAGGATACTCACTTCATCTCCCGCCTCATAGGGGGCTGTCTCTTTAGAAAGATAGCGGTCCACTTTGGCAGAAGCCACAATGCGGTAGCTTTCATCATCCAGATGGGCATAAATGACGTACTTATTCCCCACTTGCATCTTCATCTTCTGTTCACGGAAGGGGACGAAGAGGTCTTTCATCAAGCCCCAGTTCAAGAATGCACCATACTCATTCACCCATGCTACTTCCAGACAAGCAAACTCGCCCACCTGCACCAACGGCGTCAGCGTAGTGGCAACCAAACGCTCCTCGCTATCCAGATAAATGAATACATTCAGTTCATCTCCCGGCTGGCAACCTTCGGGCACATAGCGCAGAGGAAGCAGGATTTCTCCATCCTCACCGCCATCCAGATACATGCCGAACTCCACTTCTTTGACTACCTTTAAGGTATTGAATCTTCCTAATTCGATGCTCATAACTTCTTTCGTTTGGGACAAAGATAATGCAAACCGAAGGCAGTACAAAATAAGCTTGCTTATTTTTAATGCTAAGGTGCAGCTTATCCTCGCTTTTGAGCAAAGATAATGCAAACCGAAGGCAGTACAAAATAAGCTTGCCTATTTTTAACGTAGAGGTGCGGCTTATCCTCGCTTTTAAGCAAAGATTAGTATAAGGAATAACTTTTCAATCTAACCCATAACTTTTTTCTATGAACAAATCTCCTGGAAAACAGTTATTTTTGTAGCGGGAAATCAAAAATAAGAAAATACTATTCACCTTTAAATAGATAAAAGTTATGGAATTTCTAACAAACGAAAAGCTTACGATTGTAGGAGCAGCCGGAATGATCGGCTCAAACATGGCACAGACTGCCATCATGATGCATCTGACCCCCAACATCTGTCTGTACGACCCTTACGGCCCGGGACTGGAAGGTGTGGCCGAAGAAATGTTCCACTGCGGTTTTGAGGGATTGAACCTCACTTACACTTCTGACATCAAAGAAGCGTTGACCGGTGCCAAGTACATCGTATCTTCTGGCGGTGCAGCCCGCAAAGCCGGCATGACGCGTGAAGACCTGCTGAAAGGTAATGCTGCCATTGCCGAAGAATTCGGTAAGAACGTAAAGGCTTACTGTCCGGACGTGAAACATGTGGTAGTTATTTTCAACCCTGCCGACATCACCGGATTGATTACTTTGCTGTATGCCGGACTGAAACCTTCACAGGTGACCACACTCGCCGCTCTCGACAGCACCCGCCTGCGCAGCGAACTTGCCAAACACTTCCATATTTCTCCTGATAAAGTAGAGAACTGCCGTACGTATGGTGGACATGGAGAACAGATGGCAGTTTATGCTTCTACCGCAAAAGTGGACGGCAAACCGTTGTTGGAAATCATCGGCACACCTGCCCTGACTGCCGAGCAATGGGCTGAAATCCAGACCAAGGTAACCAAAGGTGGTGCGAACATCATCAACCTTCGCGGACGTTCTTCTTTCCAAAGTCCGGCTTATGTTTCTATTGAAATGATTGCTGCCGCTATGGGTGGTAAACCCTTCCGCTGGCCTGCCGGCACATATGTGCACAGCCATGGTTTCGACCACATCATGATGGCCATGGAAACGGAAATCAATAAAGACGGCGTGCACTACAAAGAACTGAAAGGTACTCCGGAAGAAGAGGCTAAACTGAAAGAAAGCTATGCCCACCTCTGCAAGTTGCGCGACGAAGTGATTGAAATGGGAGTGCTCCCTGCCATCAAAGACTGGAAGAGCATCAACCCGAACATTGACTAAATCCATATAAACGGGGTATCCCCCCACAACTCCTAACCAGAGATTCCCTCTTGCGTCAGCAGAAACCGAATGCAAGAGGGATTTTTCTTTTATTTTTTCTGGAATCCTTTGGCTGTATAAAAAAAACTATTTATCTTTGCACCCGCAAACGGAGAAGGTGCCATAGCTCAGTTGGTAGAGCAAAGGACTGAAAATCCTTGTGTCCCC
>CAMTFK010000036.1 GCA_947071285.1 uncultured Bacteroides sp.
ACTATCCTCTTCGTCGGCAGCGTCAGATGTGTATAAGAGACAGATATAATACAAAAGAAAGAGCTATGGAAACAAATAGTCGCAGACGTTTTTTAAAAAAAGCCGCGTTAACAGGAGCTTCCGCTTTGGTAGCTCCCGGACTACTGGCAATTGAGGAGAGAGAAAAGACATCCTCTTTCTCAGTTAAGAATGAAGCTGATTCCAATAGATTTATTATTTCCAAGGATAATGGATTAAAGATTACAGGAACTTTCTTAGATGAAATCTCTCATGATATTCCTCATCAGAATTGGGGCGAAAAAGAGTGGGAGCAAGATTTCCGTAATATGAAAAATATTGGAATTGATACCGTTATTATGATTCGCTCCGGTTACCGTAAGTTTATAACCTATCCTTCTAAGTATTTGCTGGATAAAGGATGCTATATGCCGTCTATTGATTTGGTTGATATGTATCTTCGCTTGGCAGAGAAGTACCAGATGAAATTTTACTTTGGCTTATATGATTCTGGTAAATATTGGGATATAGGTGACTTATCTTGGGAAATAGAAGATAATAAATATGTGATTGATGAAGTCTGGAAGTTATATGGCGAAAGGTACAAGAGTTTTGGTGGGTGGTATATTAGTGGTGAAATCAGCCGCAAGACTAAAGGAGCTATTGATGCTTTTCGTACAATGGGCAAGCAATGTAAAGATGTCTCTGCTGGTTTACCAACTTTTATTTCTCCTTGGATTGATGGAAAGAAAGCTGTAATGGGAACAGGGAAATTAACCAAGGAAGATGCTGTTTCTGTTCAGGAGCATGAGAGAGAATGGAATGAAATATTTGATGGAATTCATGAAGTGGTAGATGCTTGTGCTTTTCAGGATGGACACATTGATTATGATGAGTTAGATGCCTTCTTCGCTGTTAACAAGAAGCTGGCAGACAAATATGGAATGAAATGTTGGACAAATGCAGAAACATTTGATCGTGATATGCCAATTAACTTTCTGCCGATAAAGTTTGATAAACTCCGGATGAAGTTGGAAGCAGCTAAAAGAGCCGGATATGATAAAGCTATAACTTTTGAATTTTCTCACTTTATGAGTCCGCAATCTGCTTATCTGCAAGCAGGGCATCTGTACAATAGATATAAAGAATACTTTAATATAAAATAGAAATGAAGTCGACAATTAATTTAGGCTATTTAGTTTTCCTTTCAGTAGTAGCAGCCTTGGGCGGTTTTTTATTCGGATATGACACTGCTGTTATCTCCGGTACTATTGCTCAAGTAACAGAACAGTTTCGACTGGATGCCTTACAACAAGGATGGTATGTGGGCTGTGCACTGGTGGGTTCTATTATCGGAGTACTTTTTGCCGGTATTTTGAGTGATAAGTTCGGGCGAAAATCCACTATGATTCTTTCAGCTATTTTGTTTTCCACATCTGCCATTGGTTGTGCTGTATGTATGGATTTTAATCAATTGGTTGTCTATCGGATTATAGGTGGTGTCGGGATAGGTGTTGTTTCTATTATCTCTCCGCTTTATATTTCAGAAGTGGCCGTGGCGCAATATCGTGGGCGTTTGGTTTCTCTGTATCAGTTAGCGGTTACAATTGGATTTTTAGGTGCTTATCTTGTGAATTATCAGCTTCTGGGATATTCCACAAGTAATCCTGATGCTACTGGATGGTGGAGCCTGATATTTGTAACAGAAGTCTGGAGAGGAATGTTAGGTATGGAGACACTACCTGCCATACTGTTCTTTATTATTATCTTTTTTATACCTGAAAGTCCTCGCTGGCTGATCTTGAAAGGGAAAGAAGAAAAAGCTACGAGTATTCTTGAGAGGATATATGTTTCTTCCAAAGAAGCTTTATTTCAATTGACAGAGACTAAATCTGTAATCACTTCTGAGTCCAAATCTGAATGGCGTCTCTTACTGCAACCCGGCATCATGAAAGCTGTTGTTATAGGTGTATGTATAGCCATGCTGGGACAGTTTATGGGGGTGAATGCAGTTTTGTACTATGGACCATCTATTTTTGAGAATGCAGGTTTGTCTGGCGGTGATTCCTTATTCTATCAGGTTTTGGTAGGATTAGTGAATACATTGACTACTATATTAGCTCTTGTCATTATTGATAAGGTAGGTCGTAAGAAGTTAGTTTATTATGGTGTGTCTGGTATGGTAGTTTCTTTAATACTGATTGCGACTTACTTTATCTATGGCGAATCTTTGGGAATTTCCAGTATTTTCCTTCTGGTTTTTTTCCTCTTCTATGTATTTTGTTGTGCCGTGTCTATATGTGCTGTGGTATTTGTGCTTCTTTCTGAAATGTACCCGACCCGGGTACGAGGACTTGCCATGTCTATTGCCGGCTTTGCTTTGTGGATAGGTACATACCTGATTGGACAGTTAACCCCCTGGATGCTTCAGAATCTTACCCCCGCTGGAACATTCCTGCTGTTTGCAATCATGTGTGTACCTTATATGCTGATTGTTTGGAAGCTTGTTCCTGAAACAACAGGAAAGTCTTTGGAAGAGATTGAGCGTTACTGGATGAAAACTAAAAATTGACCTTAATATTATATAAAATGAAGATTAGAAATTATTTATTGAGCGGCTGTCTTATTACAGCATTATGTTCGTGCGGTACTTCCCAAAAGGAGAACCTGAACCTCACCATATCGAAAGATGTACTATTTGATAAAGTAAAAGGTGCTTGGGCAGGGCAAATTTTAGGATGTACTTATGGTGGTCCAACTGAGTTCCAGTATTTATCTACCATGATTCCTGATTCTGTGGTTATACCGTGGGGAAATGGTGAAATAAAGAAATGGTTTGATGGTGGTGGTGGGCTTTATGATGATGTCTATGTAGATCTGACCTTTGTAGAGACCTTTGAAAGGTGTGGATTAGATGCTCCGGTCGACTCTTTTGCGGCTGCATTCCTGGCTAAGGAATACCCCTTGTGCCATGCAAACCAACAGGCTCGTTATAACCTGTTACAAGGCTTGTCTCCCCATACCAGTGGATATTGGAAAAACAATCCTCATGCCAATTGTCTGGATTTCCAGATAGAAGCTGATTTTGCAGGTATTATGTCTCCTGGTATGGTGAATAGTGCAGTGGGAATTTGTGACCGTGTTGGACACATCATGGCATACGGAGATGGATGGTATGGAGGTGTATATGTAGCAGCGATGTATTCTTTGGCTTATGTGAGCGATGACATTGAGTATATCGTGACAGAAGGATTGAAAGTTATTCCCCGGGAAAGCCGTTTTCATGCGTGTATGACTGATGTTATCAACTGGCATAAACAATATCCGGATGATTGGAAAAAGTGTTGGGAAGAGATAGAGAAAAAGTGGGGAACCAATGATATAGCTTGTCCCGATGGTGTTGAGGTACCTTTTAACATTGAAACTTATGTAAATGGAGCCTATATCATTTTGGGATTGCTTTACGGACAGGGCGACTTTGAAAAGACTATTGATATTTCTACACGTGCAGGACAAGATTCCGATTGTAATCCGGCTTCTTCCGGAGGTATTTTGGGAACTATGCTTGGCTATAATCGTCTTCCTGAGAAATATAAGGCGGAAATGGTAATTGTTGAAGATATGCCTTTCAATAATACAGTGAGCTTTAATAAAGGTTCTGAGTTGAGCTATGGACATGCTTTACAGATGATAGAAAAAGAAGGTGGGAAGATTTCCGGAAGTGACGTAAAGATCAATTTCCAAAAGCCGGTCCCTGCAAAGTTGGAAATTAGTTTTGAAGGGTTGAAACTTGATAAGAGGGTAGTTGTGGATAACTGGATTGCCAGTTTCCCGGCAATAGAATTTGATGGAGTAGGAGCTGTAATCAAAGGAGAGCTTAAAGGTGAAAATGTTCCCGAAGATTATGTTGCTGAATTAGAAGTTTACTTCAATGATAAATTGATAGAAGTGTGCAAACTTCCATTGAAATATAATCACCGTAAACATGAATTGTTCTTTAATTATGTGCAACCTTATGGTAAATATACGGTGACTTGTAAATGGATAAACCCCGTTAAAGGTGCTGATATTTGGGTAAGAGATATCATCACTTACACGACAGATAAATAATAAAAAAATATGAGGAGACTGGTTTAGATGCATGCCGGATAAAAAACGTTTCCAGTCTCCTGTCTAAAAAACTAATGAAGATGATGGATTTTAAGAAATTAGCGAATCAATACAAGGATGAACTCTTGAATAACGTTCTTCCTTTCTGGTTGGAGCACTCCCAAGATCATGAATATGGTGGGTATTTTACTTGCCTGGACCGAAAAGGGGATGTCTTTGACACAGACAAATTTGTTTGGCTACAGGGCCGGGAAGTGTGGTTGTTTTCAATGCTTTATAATAAGGTGGAGAAACGTCAGGAATGGCTAGACTGTGCTATTCAGGGAGGTGAGTTCCTGAAGAAATATGGTCATGATGGAAATTACAATTGGTATTTTTCCTTGGATCGCACAGGCCGTCCATTGGTTGACCCTTATAATATTTTCTCATACACCTTTGCCACTATGGCATTTGGGCAACTAAGTCTGGCTACCGGAAATCAAGAGTATGCGGATATAGCTAAGAAGACTTTTGATATTGTCTTATCAAAAGTGGATAATCCTAAAGGAAAATGGAATAAGCTTCATCCGGGTACACGCAATTTGAAGAATTTTGCCTTGCCGATGATCCTTTGTAATCTGGCTATGGAGATAGAACATCTGCTGGATGAGGGTTGTCTGGAGAAGACGATGGAAGTATGCATCCACGAAGTTATGGAAGTTTTTTATCGTCCGGAACTGGGAGGCATTATTGTAGAGAATGTTCTGGCGAATGGCGAACTCTCCGATTCTTTTGAAGGACGCCAGGTCACTCCGGGGCATGATATTGAAGCTATGTGGTTCATTATGGACCTTGGAACTCGTTTGAATCGTCCGGACCTGATTGAAAAAGCAAAGGACATTACTTTGAGAATGATTGATTATGGTTGGGACAAAGAATTTGGAGGTCTCTACTATTTTATGGACCGTAAAGGTTATCCACCCCAACAATTGGAGTGGGACCAGAAATTGTGGTGGGTCCATATAGAAACACTGATTTCATTGCTTAAAGGTTATCAACTGACCGGAGATAAGCAATGCCTTGACTGGTTTGAAAAGGTTCATGAATACACATGGAGCCATTTCAAAGATAAAGAACATCCGGAATGGTATGGTTATCTGAATAGGAGAGGTGAAGTACTATTACCTCTGAAGGGCGGAAAGTGGAAAGGCTGTTTCCATGTTCCGAGAGGACTTTACCAATGCTGGCAAATATTAGAAGATATAACTAAGAACGTATGAAACGAGAATACAATTCCTAATTTTAAATTTTAGTAATATGAAAAACAAGTATCTTTGTTTGCTATTTTTATTGTTCTCTTTGCTGAGTATGAGTGCACATGCTCAAATTAAAGTAGAGGGTAATGTGTTTGATGAGAATGACATTCCATTGATTGGCGTATCCGTTGTAACCGAAGGAGGAAAGACGGGGGCTATTACTGATGTAAACGGTCATTTCTCGATTATGGTACCTAATGCTAATGCGCATTTGACTTTCTCTTATGTGGGTTATATCACTCAGAAGCTGCCACTGAAAGGAAAAAAACTCCTGAAAGTGATAATGAAGGAAGATGCCAATTTGTTGGATGAAGTTGTAGTAGTGGGATACGGTACACAGAAGAAAATAAATGTGACCGGTGCTATTGCACAAGTGGATAACAAAGAATTGAAGATGGCGCCAAGCGGCAGTCTTTCCGGTATGCTGGCCGGCCGTTTGCCCGGTTTGATTTCCAAACAGAGCAGCGGACAGCCAGGAGCCGATGGGGCTAACTTGTACATCCGTGGTAATGGTGCCGGAGATGGCAGTCCATTGATTGTTATTGATGGCGTTATTACTGATTACTTCCCATCATTTTCTCCTGACGAAGTAGAATCTATTACTATTTTGAAAGATGCGACTGCTGCAGCTGTTTATGGTGTGCGTGCGGCTGCTGGTGTAATTCTTATTACGACGAAGCGTGGTGCTGTTCAGAAGCCTACCGTAACGTATAACGGATCACTTACATTGAGTCAGAATACTGATTTTCCGAAATTCCTGAATGGACCGGATTATGCCTATTGGTATAATAAGGCTCAGCTTTTGGACGGAGTTGCAGAGGAAAACCTGAGATTCTCACCTGAAGAAATAGACCGTATTACTAACCCGGGAGAGAATGAGCACATCTATGGAAATACAGACTGGTTTGATTTGTTATTCCGTAATACAGCTCCTACCTATACAAACAATGTTTCTGTTTCCGGTGGTACGGAAAAAATTAAGTTCTTTGCTTCAGTCGGTGCATACAATCAGGAAGGTATCATTAAACGTACTTCTTATGATAAGTATAATTTCCGTTCCAACATGGATGCAAAGATTACTGATAACTTTGATTTGTCTCTTGACTTATCGGGTTATGTTTCCGAGCAAGATGAGCCAGGGGCTTCTGCAGGGGTAGGTTCGTATGCTTCTATTTTCCAGCAAGCATTGTTATCATATCCCTACTTGAAACCTTATACGGCTGATGGAATGCCTATAGCCAGTATAAATACGGCTGGTAATGGAAATAACAACCCTATTGCAGCACGAGATTTGTCTGGTAATAATAACGTAAAGAAGACATATTTCCAAGGTAATATTGCCATGAAGTATCAGTTACCTTTTGTGAAAGGATTATCTGTTAAGTTGAATGCTTCTTATCTGAAGAATTATACTATGCAGAAGAAGTACTTCTTAACTTATGATGTGTACGGTTGGAATCAGACTACCCGGCAAGGTAATGTGGAAACGGGTAGAATCGCTAATAAAGTTTCTTTGAATCAGTGGTTCACGGAAAGTGAAGGTTATACAATTCAACCTGCTCTTGAGTACTCAAACAAATTTGGTAAGCATGCCGTATCCGGATTATTCTTATATGAATTTTCCAGAACAGACCAATCCAGTATGTCTGCCGGTAGAACGGATTTTCCTATAACTGATATCATGGATTTGAACTATGGACTTGAGGTGAATAAAGATTTGGTGAAAGGCGGACACAGTCAGGCTAAACGTGCCGGCTATGTAATTCGTCTGAACTATTCTTATGATGATAAGTATTTGTTGGAGTTCACCAGCAGAATTGATGCTTCTACAGCACTTCCCAAGAAGTACAGATGGGGTGTGTTCCCGGGTGTTTCGGTGGGATGGAGACTTTCTCAGGAGGATTTCTTTAAAGAAGCCGTTCCTTTTATGGAAAACCTGAAGATTCGCGCATCTGTAGGGCGTTTGGGTAGCGATCGTGCCATTAGCAATACGATGACTTATTTCTCTACAGCCAGTTTATCTGCTGACCCGACAGTATTATTCGGTACCAGTCCTCAGAAATATTTGGGATTGAGTAGTCCGGTAAATCCTCTTTTGAAATGGCAGTTGACTGATACTTATAATATTGGTATCGAATCCAGCATGTGGAATGGTTTGTTAGGCGTTGAATTGGACGTGTTCTATATGAAGACTACCCGTTCATTGGAGTCTCAGTCAGCAAACTTCCCGCCGTCATTGGGATCTTACTATCCAACATATATCAATTATGGTTCTCATGACAACCGTGGTTTTGAGCTCGTATTATCTCATAATAATCAGATAAGAGATTTTACTTATCGCGTAAGAGGTAATCTTTCTTGGGCTCGTAACAAAGTGTTGAAAATGACGGAAGATGCCAATGTACCTGATTATAAACGTGCTACTGGTGGCTCGATGGGAAGATACTGGGGATTTGTTGCAGATGGTTTATTCCAGTCGGAAGAAGAAATAGCCCATAGCGCTGTTTTCGGTCCGACGTTGCCCGGTGATATCAAACTGAAAGATATTAATGGCGATGGTAAGATTACCTGGGATCAGGATATGGTTCCAATTGGTCGTAGCAATACACCGGAAATGATGTTTGGTTTGAATCTGGGTGCTGAATGGAAAGGTTTTGATTTCAATATGCTGTTGCAAGGTGCCGCTCTGTTTGATGTAAATTTATGCGGATTGTATAGTAGTGGAATTCGTGATGATACATTTTATACACGTCCTTTCTATGCTGATGGAAACACTCCTTATTATTTGGTGGAAGGTGCTTGGCGTCCCGATCATACCGATGCTAAATATCCTCGTTTAGGAATCGATTCGAGATCAAATGGTGGAAAATTCTCTTCCTGGTGGGTAGTAGACGGTTCTTATGTACGTCTGAAATCTATTCAGTTGGGATATACCATACCAAAGAAATGGAGTAAAAAGGCTGGCTTTGAAAGAATTCGTGCTTATGTAGCCGGTGGTAACCTGTTTACTTTATCCCATCTGGAGCACATGGACCCTGAAATGCCAAGTGTAAATCAGGGGTACTATCCTCAACAGCGTACGTATGAATTTGGATTAAATGTAACTTTCTAAAAAACTAATACAATGAAATCAGTAAATAAGATATTAACAGTATTTGCTTCTGCTTGCCTCACGCTAAGTAGTTGTGATATTGATCCTGTTCTGACAAGTAGTTATCCTGACGATATCACTTGGTCGAATGAAACGAATCTGCAATTGTATATTAATGGCTTTTATTCTTTGATCGGAGGATATTATTCAATCACTGATGATGCATGTGCTGACCTTTTGAAAGCCAACAATCCGGTTGCCAATACTAATTTGTTTGTATTCGGTTCTACTCCTATTACTTCTGCCAGTAATCTTTTTGATAACTGGAATAATAGGCATTCCTGGCAATTGACTTGTTGCCGTGCCTTGGAAGGATTGGAAAAACACCGTGAAAACTTTACCGAGGAGGTAGCCCAACGTGCAGAGGCGGAATTCCGTTTTTTCCGTGCTGTGGCTAATTTCGATTTGGCGAAACGTTATGGAGCCAGTTTTATCCTGTACAAGCAGTTACCTGAACTTGGACAAAAGGAGCATGCGCGTTGTACACCGGATGAATGCTGGGATTTCATAGCAGAGGACTTGGACTTTGCTGCTAAAAATTTACCTCTGAGAGGTACTGTAGAGGCCGGTAAGTTGACAAGTGGTGCAGCCTATGGAATGAAAGCTCGTGCTATGCTTTATGCTGAACGTTGGAAAGATGCTTCCGATGCTGCTGCCGAATTGAAAAAGCAAGGGTATGAATTGTATGAGGATTATGGAAAGTTGTTCTTAAATAGAAGAGCGAAACCGGTTGCAAATAATGAAAGTGTCATAGAGTTTGGCTATGTTTACGAGACGTTGGATTATTCTTTTGATTATTTCAATTGTCCGCCCAGTGATGGAGGTTATGCTGAAATCAGTCCGACAGAAACATTGGTATCAGCTTATCAGATGGCTGATGGTAAAGAGTTTGACTGGAACAATCCGGAAATGGCTGCCAATCCCTATGAAGGCCGTGAACCACGTTTCTATGCTTCCATACTTTATAACGGTTGTCAATGGAAAGGAGAAACACTTTATACATATGAAGGTAGTGTGGATGGCTATGGCTTAGGTGGTGGTACTACTTGTACGGGCTACTATATGCGTAAGTTGTTTGATCCGGAAATTAGTAAAAGCCAAATGCGTAGAACTGACTTGACTTTCTATTACATGCGCTATGCTGAAGTTTTATTGATTTATGCGGAAGCAATGGCAATGCAAGATAAACTTACTGAAGCATTGGAAGCATTGAATGAAGTGAGAGACAGAGTTGATTTGCCGGCAGTATCTGCCAGTACAAAGACTGAATTTATGAAACTTCTCCGCCACGAAAGAATGGTAGAGTTAGCTTTTGAAGGACATCGTTTTTGGGATCTCCGCCGTTGGGGACTGGCAACTACAGTCCTGAATGGTACTCACATGGAAGGAGTGAAGCCGACAAAAGTAGGCGACGGATATGAATACGATGTTGTGGATTGTGATGCTGGTAAAACGCGTGTTTATCTGGAAAAATACAACCGTTTCCCTATTCCTATTGCAGAAATTCAGCAGAACTCTGCTTGTGAACAGTTTGATGAATGGAAATAATTAAAAAATGAAGCTATGAAAATACTTAATAGAATTGCAGCAACAGCGTGTTTGTTTGGGGCAGTGCTCTTGGTTTCCTGTGAGTCTCCTGACTTGAGCACAGCACATGAAAGCCAAGTAAATGGTCTACTTAATGTAACCATTCAGATACCTGATAATCCGACGGAGTTTTATGCTACCAAGAAAGGTCCTTATGAAGAGGGAGAAGAAATTACGGTGAAAGTTCCTACCACGGATGAGGACCCGCTCGATGTAAGCCGTCTGATTTGTACTGTAAGTGTGGAGCATAATTGTTATGTTGTTCCGGGAGTTGGGGGTGAAATGGATTTCACTGAGCCTTATAAAATAACTGTAATCGATGCATTGGGCAATCGTCATAACAATACGATTCGTGTCGTACCGACACCGCCTAAAACCAAGTTCTCCAAAGTGTGGGAAAAGAACTGTACCGATTTGGGATTGGCAAGCCGCAACAATACAGGCTTGGCAATATACGGTCAATATCTGGCAGTTCAGGAATACAATGGGCCTATCTACCTGTATGACATGAAGACGGGAGCAGCGGTTAAGACTATAGATGCAGCAAGATCGTTTATGATGAAGGCTCGTACGGATGATGCCGGCCACTTGATTACTTCCCGTGAAAATATTTACGGAGCAGGTTTCATGGTCTTCTATTATTCTGAGGCAGATCAGGAACATAAGTTGCTGCTTGACTATACTGCCGGTGATGGTTGTCCGGGAGATTTGGGGTATAACATGAATGTAGCGGGTGATGTAACCAGCGGTACAGCTTATATTTATGGTACAGGGCCTAATGATATGACTATTTATTGTTGGAAATTACAAGATGGTCAGTTAGTAACTCCTGCCAATCAGCCTAATAAACTGCGTTACGGACCGGCCGGAAGTTCTTGGACTGCCGCACCTGCCATACAGCGTGCTTCATTGGCCGATGATTCGGACCATTACATCAGTTATACGAAGTGGGTAAACGGAAACAGTGATGAGGCTTTGAAGAGTCGCTTCAATATCTTTACGACATCCATGGAAGTTACAGCTTTGAATGCTGCCGACCATGAATACCGCTTGCTTGGCTTCAATGTATTTAAGGTGGAAAATGATACCTATCTGGCACTCAATGACCAAGGTGCTGACCAATGGGCCGGTGGTGGTGCTACCCTCAAGGTATTCGACATTACCAATACCTCTAAGATGGAACTGGGACCGGACGATGACGGATATAGTGACTTCTGTGTATTTACAAGCGATATGTCCGTATGGGGTCAGAATTACTTTAGCTGGGGAGACGTTGCTGTCTACAAAGAAGCAACCTCAACCGGATATGACGTGTACATTGCAACCTCTGTTGTTGGCTTTGATTTATCACAGTCTATTGTTAGAATGTATAAGATGAGTTATTTCCGTCAATAAGACGTATTGATTAATTTAAATTGGGAGTGCCGCTAATCCGGCGGCACTCCTTTTTAAAACTAATGCCTTATGAAAACAACTGCTATATTGGTAAGTCTGTTCTGTTTTATTTTGACTTCCTGTGGAAGTGATGATCATAACGGAGGAGGAAACGGCCAGGATGGTGACTATAACCTGAAAGAAGAGATACGCAAAGTATTGAATAGCACGAAAGCTACTAAAAATATTAACCCTTTCGATGAATTAGGGTGCGAAATTTATCGTACTGGCCCTACCAGTGCCGAAGAACCTACCCAAGCCACTATTGACTATGACTTAGGTGATGACTATAAAGAAGGAGTAGGAAGCTTTAAGCTGAAATACAGTTTTTCCGGTACTCCTATGACCGCAAATCCTGAATATGTATATTTTGAAGAAACATGGGGAGATTATCGCCCTGATCTGTCTTTTCATCCTTTGGGACTTTCCATTTGGGTAAAAGGTCAAAAAGGAAATAAAGGCGTTTTCCGCTTTATCATCATGGAAGATGAGAAGCAATTCAGCGCCGACAAACCGCATGACAGTACACGTAAGAGATGGCAATATTATGCTTTCGAAGACGACGAAATATTATCCAAAGAAGGCTGGAACCGTTTGGTTATGCCCTACACTGCTTTCAAATTATATAAAAAGGGACAAGGCACTACGGCCGATGGTTTGCTTTTAAACCGTTTTGAAGGTTTTCGTATTGAAATCGTAAATACTAAACATGAAGTTTGTACCGGCGAGGTGGGTATCGATGGATTGGAACAGTTGACTTCCTACGAACTGAAACCCGGCAAACCCAAGTTCTCAAGTATTTTTGTACAATTGAATACCGCTTATGTCAATGAAGACTGGGATAAGCAATTTCAGGATAGCCGTGCCATCGGTATTGATACGTGGATAATTCAGTATGTGGAGCAGTTTACGGATGGGGAGAATACCAGTATTTCATTCTATAAGAATACCAATGTGCCTTGGATTACCGAGAAGTATGACTTTGTAGACAAGATGTTCGAGGCTGCCGAACGGAATGGAATAAAACTGATTGTAGGTCTCTATCCCGGTGATTACAGTAAAACCAATACGGCGTCGCCGGAGAAGTATAATCTCAATTTGGAAAGAAATAAGATGGTATTTGATGAGGTTTTTGAGCAGTTCGGAAATCATCCTTGTCTTGAAGGCTGGTACATAACCGAAGAATTTCACGACGGGTCTTACCCTGTGGGGTGGCAGCAAGAACCCTCTTTGTCCATGTTAGCTAAATATCTTGAAGGGGTGGCTTCCTATATCAAGACCAAATCGGATAAACCCGTTTCTATCGCTCCGGCTTTATGGAGAGGTATGCCGGCCGATCTTTGCGGCCAATGGTTCGGGCGGATTTTCGCACAGACACCCAATATTGATTACTTATACCTTCAGGACCTGGGTGGACGCTGCTTGGTTGATGTGGATGTAGACTTGCCTAATTGGTTTGCTGAGATTAAAAAGGCATGTGATGCCAACGGCGTACATTTTGGTGTTGATATAGAGTCCTTCCAGAGCTGCTGGTGTCCGGATGTCTCTTATCGGGAAAAAGGATGGAGTGAACTAAAGGAACAATTGTTCGTAGCAGGCTTGTTTACCGAGTATATCACAAATTTCAGTTGGGTTACTTTCAAGAAGGGTACAAACAATTATACAAGTTATAAGAAGTACCTGGAAGATAATGGGCTTTTGTAAACAATGAAGACTCCCTGTTCGAAAGGTGTAGTGGTAAACAGATATAAATGTATATTTTATAGATGTGTATATTTATGATTAACAAAATATGATGAAAAATGTAATTTTGACAGCAGGAATGCTCCTGAGTTCTTTGGTTTTGAGAGCCGGTGATATTTCGAAGTATGTGCTGGATAATTATCTGATTCCTGTTGACAAGCTGGGGATTATGATTGGTCATATCTATCCGTCACCATCGGATATTCGTTTACTCTCTGATACATCTTCTCTTTTCAGAATTGATCCGAAAGAGAAGACAATCAGTTTGAAAAAGAATAAGACTTTATCGAAGGGGCAGGCTGCCTATAGATACGGCATCACTCTTTTGATTGATGGGCAGGAATATGACTTTGAATTATTGAAAGATGGTTTCAGTAAGAATAGGGTAGTAGCCCACCGTGGTGTCTGGAAACAAAAAGGAGTCCTGCAAAATTCCATCCGTTCTTTTCAGAACGCAGTAGAACTGGGATGCCAAGGTTCGGAGCTGGACGTCTGGCTGACGGCTGATAACAAAGTGGTACTCTCTCACGATCCTCATGTATATGGAATAGAAGTAGAGAATACGAGTTTATTGCAACTGTTTCAGAAAACCATTCACGAGAAAGACCCGGTTCCTTCCCTACAAGAACTCCTGCTGGCTGCCAGAGCACAGAACACCACTCATCCTGTCATCGAAATAAAAGACTCCCAAAAAGGATTGGCCCGCACATTGCAGTTGACCGATTCGGTAGTCAGCATCGTACATCGCATGAAGATGCAGGGATATGTGGAATATATCAGCTTCAATTATGAAGTCTTGAAACGTATCCGGCAACTGGACCCGACAGCCAAAACCCTTTATCTGATGGAAGGGAAAAAGGAGCTGAAAGAACTGGTTGATGACCGCATTTCAGGAATTGATTATTCTTATTATGCATATCGGAATGACAAGGATTTGACCCGAAAAGCCCAAGAGGCGGGTTTGCTAACTAACGTCTGGACAGTGAATAATGCAGAAGAACTACAGCAGTATTACTTGCTGGGTGTTGATTACATTACCACTGATGAGCCGGAATTATTATTGAAGATTATTGATAGTTTAAAATAGAAAGACGATGTATAAGAAACTTGTTTTATGTTTAGCTGTATTATTCAGTGTTCTTACGGGGGCTGCCCAGAAAGATGTGTTGAAGTTCGGCCGTGACGGTAAATTCAAAATCGTTCAGTTCACTGATGTACATTATAAATATGATGACCGGGCCAATTCTCAAATTTCCCTGGACCGGATAAACGAGGTGTTGGATGCGGAACGTCCTGACCTCGTTATCTTCACGGGTGATGTGGTGGTTTCCAATGAGACTTTCAAAGGGCTGGATATTGTTTTGGAGCCTTGCATCAAACGTAATATTCCCTTTGGGGTTGTATTTGGCAATCATGATGATGAGTATGACTATACACGTCCCGAACTCTATGATTATATTGCCAAAAAGAAAGGTTGTTTGATGCCTGCCCGTACAGGGGATGTGGCTCCCGATTATGTATTGACGGTGAAATCATCAAAAGATACGAAGAATGCCGCTTTGTTATATTGCATTGATTCCCATTCATATACAAAGATAAAGTCAGTGCCCGGATATGATTGGATAAAACTTGACCAGATAATCTGGTACAGAAATAAGAGCATGGAGTTCACGGAGCTGAATGAGGGCGTTCCTCTTCCGGCATTGGCTTTCTTCCATATTCCGATACCTGAATATAAAGATGCCGTGATGGAAGACAAGAACAGACTGTTCGGGGTGAGGGGCGAAGGCGTGGCTTGTCCTACCACCAATTCCGGTTTATTCACCGCTATCAAGGAATGTGGCGATGTCATGGGTACATTCGTAGGACATGACCATAATAATGATTATGCAGTTGCCTATAAGGAAGTATTGCTTGCCTATGGGCGTTATACTGGCGGAAACACTGTATATAATAATCTGGCTAACGGCGCCCGTGTGATTATTTTGCAAGAAGGTGAGCGTAAGTTCGATTCTTATATTCGTCTGGCCGGTGGAGAGATAGAATCGCGGATTTCTTATCCGGGTAGTTTTTACTAATTTAAAATGATGATTATGAAACGTATTTTTTTACTACTCTTTTCTTTATTCACCCTTGTCGGTCTGCGAGCGGAAAACAAGGTAAGTCTGACTCTGATTCCTCCGGGAAAGATAACCAATAAAGTAGATTTGGATATTCGTGGAGGCATTGTCAATGAAAGCGCTTCGCAGCAAACCTATCAGGTTTCATTATACTGGGACAAAGAGAAAAAGGATGCATTGCTGTATGAAACCACTGTGACCCTCCCCGCCGGAAAAGCCGAAACGGTAAAGGTGGTGATACCTACCAAGGAGCGGGTAGGGAAACATAAAGTCATCTTTAAAGTAGCCGGTGCTGATAAAACTTACCGGAAAACCAAAGATATTGAAGTCATAGAATCGGATATCCGTTCCATCCGGCAAATTTCCGGTGCCTGGACAGGTATCTATCATTGGAGCGAAATAGAAGGAAAACATTGGAACCAGGACATCAAGAAGGTGACCGATGAACAGTGGAAAGAACTGATACGCTCTATGAATAAGCTGGAAATGAATTTGGTAGTCATTCAGGAAGTGTTCCGCAATGAGGAGTATGTAGGTAAACATACGACTACTGTTGATAATTATGCCGGTAAAGCATTCTATCCCTCCAAATTGTATCCCGGACGCATGGACATCGCGGCCGAAGACCCTATCGAAGCTATCTTGTCGGAAGCCGACAAACTGGGCATGAATGTGTTGGTGGGAGTGGGTATGTTTGCCTGGTTCGACTTTACGCCCGAATCTTTGGAATGGCACAAACGGGTAGCCAAAGAATTGTGGGATATGTATGGGCATCACGAATCCTTTTATTCGTTCTATGTGTCCGAAGAAAGCGGAGGCGGTTTGGATAACTGGGAACAACGTCCCGAAATGCGGAAGAAAAGAAAGGACGACATCGTGAACTTCTTCAAGGAATTCAAGGCCTATTGCAACAGTTTCGCACCGGGTAAACCCGTGATGCTGGCCACCAATAGCTTTGAAGTACCTAATGGAATGGATACCTATCCGGCATTGATGGAACATCTGGATATTCTATGTCCGTTTGGCTTTGCCCGTATGCCTGAGGGAGACCTGACTGGTAAGGAAGCTGCCCTCATGCTGCAAAAGGTTTGCGATGAGACAAAGTCCCATTTATGGTTTGATCTGGAAACCTTCTTGTTCAATCCGGATAATTCCCTGTATCCCCGTCCGGTGGAAGAAATCATCCGCGACTTGAATCTGCTGGATAACTTCGAAAAAATCCTCTGTTACCAGTTTCCCGGTGTTTTCAATGACCCAAAGATGTCCATCCGTATCGGTGAAGCCCGTACAATCGACTTATTCAATGGTTACATGAAATACTTGAAAGAACTGAAGTCTAAAAATAAGAAACGTAAATAAATAAAAAGTGATGAAGCGCTATTATCTATACCTGTTTATCCTGATAGGAATCTGTTGCTTTTCAGAAGTAAAAGCTAAAAATACCGGCAAAGTTTTCAATGGGAATGACCCGGCAGTGAGATACATTGGCAGAACGTTGGTTTCTCCGGATGGTTCGGTGGCTTTCGACTGGGTGGGGACATACTTTGAAACCCGTTTTACGGGTGGCAACGTATCGGTAAGAGTCTCCGAAACCGGAACGAGTTATTACAATGTATTTGTCGACAATAAGCTGCACCGGGTTGTAAAAGTGTGCGGAACAGATACGCTAATCAATGTGGTATCAGGGATAGATAAGCGCCTTCATAACTTGAAGATACAGAAGCGTTCCGAAGGTGAATTCGGAAAAACTACTATTCATCAGTTCGTCCTTTCCGCTTCGGGGCGTTTGATGGAAGAACCTGCGGTGCGTACCCGCCATATTGAGTTTATCGGTAACTCGCTGACCTGCGGATACGGTACGGAAGGAAAAGACCGTAATGACCCTTTCCTGGTAGAAACGGAAAACTGCAACATGGCTTTCGCTACCATGGTAGCCCGCTATTATGATGCAGACTATACCCTGATAGCACATTCCGGAAGGGGAGCAGTCCGCAATTATGGCGATTCGGTGCGCGTGTCCAAAGTAACGATGAAGGACCGGATGCTGAATACGTTTGATGAAGACCTTACCCATAAATGGGATTTTACTGGCTATCGTCCCGACCTTGTAGTGATTAATTTAGGCTCGAACGATTTCTCGACCGAACCGCATCCTTATAAAAGTGAGTTCGTAAAAGCGTATAAACAGATAATTGCTCAGTTGCGTGAGTATTATGGCAATATTCCTGTATTGTGTATTTATCCTGTAGCTATGCAGGCACCAGTGTACAGTTACTATGAAACGATAGTATCAGAGTTGAATGACCCGAAAGTCTTTCTGCTGAAACTGGATAAAGACCTCTATAACCGTACCACTGATATGGGAGCTGCCTGGCATCCCGGATACCGTGGACATCAGAAGATGGCGATGTGGATGATTCCTTATATCTCGACTATCACAGGTTGGGAACTGACTAATAAAGTGATTGAATAAAATAACGAATGAGTATGCTGAAAAGAAATATAATATGGATTCTGCTGGCTTTCTTTTTTATACCCCATATGACTGCCGCTGTCCATAAAGGAAAGAAAGAAGTACTTCTGCCGGAACAAACCTTGCGTGATAAAGTGAAAGGTGCCTGGGCAGGGCAAACCCTGGGGTGTAGCTATGGAGGCCCTACCGAATTCAAATTCCTGGGGACTATTATTCAGGATTATATTCCTATTCCCTGGGATAAACACATGGTCAAGAAATGGTATGACACATTTCCCGGACTGTATGATGATGTGTATGTAGACCTGACGTTTGTCGAAGTCTTCGAAAGATGCGGACTGGATGCTCCGGTAGACTCGTTTGCCGCTGCTTTCAGACGGGCGGAATACCCTTTGTGGCACGCCAATCAAGTGGCACGCTACAACCTGTTGCAGGGCATGAAAGCCCCTCAGAGCGGTTATTGGAAGAACAATCCCCATGCACATTGCATCGACTTCCAGATAGAGGCTGACTTTGCCGGAATCATGTCACCGGGGATGCCTAACCAGGCTGCTGAAATCTGCGACAGAGTGGGGCACATCATGTCCTATGGCGAAGGCTGGTATGGCGGCGTATATGTTGCCGCCATGTATTCTTTGGCCTATGTCAGCAACGATGTGGAGTATATCGTGAAAGAAGCCCTCAAAGTCATACCGGAAGCAAGCGATTTCCATAAGTGCATGTCCGACGTCATCCGCTGGCACAAAAAGTATCCGAACGACTGGAAACGTACCTGGTTTGAATTGCAGAACAAATGGAGTGAAGAAATCAGTTGTCCCGAAGGCATCCACAACTCCTTCAATATCGGTACGAAAATTAACGGGGCCTACATACTTCTGGGATTGCTTTACGGGCAGGGCGATTTTACAAAGACCATCGACATCTCCACCCGTGCCGGACAAGACTCCGACTGTAATCCGGCATCGGCAGCAGGAATACTGGGGACGATGATAGGATACAGCAACATTCCCGAATACTGGAAAGAAGCTCTGTATGAAGTAGAAGATATTCCTTTCTCCCATACTGATATAAGTCTGAATAAAGCCTATGATATGACTTACAGGCATGCTTGTGACATGCTTCGGAAGCATGGAAATGTGAAATCCGGAAACAACTTTATCATCCGGCGGGAGAACATCCGCCCCGTAGCGCTGGAAGTTGCTTTTGAGAACCTGAAAGTCAGCGATAAACTTACCATTGAGAAGGCGATAGATGATGTGAATCCGTTTTCTTTCGAGGGCACGGGACTGGTGGTGAAAGGATATGTGGCAGGCGGACTTCCCGCAGATTATACGGCAGAAATGGAGGTATATATAGATGGAAAGTTCTACGAAACCACCGCTTTGCCCCAGGAACTCAATCACCGGAAGTGCGAATTGTTTTTCTGTTACGACCGTCCGGCAGGGCAACACACCGTAACCTTTAAATGGAAAAATCCCGTATCAGGCGGAAAGATATGGATATCTGAAGTTATAATCTATACAACGAAATGACAACCATGAAAAAGATAATATCCCTAATCAGTTTTTCTTCTCTGCTGCTGGTGATGGCGGCTTGTGGTAACAGGCAGGCCCCCACAGCGGAGGAGATATTAGTAAAAACGCGTGCGGTGAAGACCTTGAACGCTTATGATGAAATGAACTGCGTGGTGTACGACATGAAAGGACTTCCTGCATCGCCTCAAACGTTGATAGACCGTTTTATCAGTGACGACTGTGTGGAAGGTACCGGAAGTTTTGAAATCAAATACTCTTTCTCCGGCAATTCCACCGAACCGGAATCCGTATATATCCAGCAAAGCGGCGGAGATTATCGCAGTGACTTGTCCTTCCATCCGTTGGCCCTTTCCATTTGGGTGAAAGGTAATAAAAACAACAAAGGTACGTTCCGTTTTATGGTAATCCAGGATACGGATATGTTTACTCAGGATGCGCTTCATGACAAAGACCGTTGGCAATTCTTTGAATATGTGGACAAGGATGTGCTGACCAAGGAAGAATGGACGCGTGTTGTGATGCCTTACGAGGCTTTTACCTTTGCCAAAGGACGTGACATGGGCGATAATAAGCTGGTGCTGAACCGCCTTGAAGGATACCGTATTGAAGTGACAAACGATGATGGCGCAGCGTGTACCGGCTCATTCTGCATCGATAATTTGGAACAGTTGACTTCTTATACTCCCGAGTTTAAAGGAACCCCGAAGTTTTCCAGTGTTTTCATCCAGTTGGATGCTGCTTATAATGATACTGATTGGGATGAAGAGTTCAAGGCAAGCCGTGAGGTGGGCATCGACACCTGGATTATCCAGTATGCCGAAGGGTTCAATGACCGCACGGAAGAGAAAACCTCCTTCTATGCTCCCACAAAATTACCGTGGGTTACGAAACAGTATGATATTATGAACCGCATGTTCGAGGCTGCCGAACGCAAGGGGATGAAACTGATTGTAGGACTCTATCCCGGTGATTACAGCAAGAAAGACACTACGACACCCGAGCAATATGAGTTCCTCGTAGAACGGAACAAGCAGGTTTTTGATGAACTGTTTGCCCTTTGGGGAAATCATCCCAGTCTGGCAGGCTGGTATATAACGGAGGAATTTCATGACGGTTCCTACCCTGTGGGGTGGCAACAGGAGCCTGCACTATCCATGCTTGCCAACTATTTGCAGTCGGTAGCTGTTTATGTAAAAACGAAATCTCCCAAAGAAGTTTGCATTGCTCCCGCTTTGTGGCGTGGAATGCCGGCTGACCTCTGCGGAGAGTGGTTCGGTAAGATATTTGCCCAGACGCCTGATGTGGATGTGCTCTATCTTCAGGACATAGGCGGACGTTGCTTGGTAGACTTTGATGTAGACCTGCCTAACTGGTTTGCCGAAATAAAGAAAGCCTGCGATGCCAACGGAGTAATTTTTGGAGTAGACATAGAATCGTTCAAGAGTTGTTGGTGTCCGGATATACCTATGACAACCAAACCCTGGGTAGAGCTGGAAGAGCAGTTGAGAGTGGCGGGAATGTTTACCGAGCATATCACAAACTTCAGTTGGGCTACTTTTAAACCGGGAACGGATACTTACGAAGGTTATAAAAAGTATATCGAAGGGAAATAACCTGCTGTCAGCAATCACAAACCCGGCGTCGTCACCACCTTGCCAAAGGTCAGCACTGCACCTGTAAAGGTCAATACTAAACTTGCCAAGGTCAACTTTAAACTTGAAGTAACATATGAATTTATTCATTTAAAATATAGTACGATGAAGAAAATTATAGTAATTGGCAGTTCCAATGTGGATATGGTGGTGAAAACCTCCCATCTGCCTGCTCCCGGTGAAACAATTCTGGGTGGTGAATTCTTTATGAACCAGGGTGGAAAAGGAGCCAACCAGGCTGTTGCGGTAGAAAGGCTGGGTGGTAACCTGATATTTATGACGAAATTGGGGAATGATATATTGGGACAGCAGTCCGTTGATTATTTCAAGAAGGAAGGCATTGATACACGATATATCACCCTTGATGAGAATTCAGCCTCCGGAGTGGCTTTGATTAGCGTGGACGACCATGCAGAGAATAGTATTGTAGTGGCTTCCGGTGCCAACATGCTGCTGAACGAACAGGATGTGGACAAGGTGGTGGAAGTAATGTGCGAAGGAGATATCCTCCTGATGCAACTGGAAATTCCACTTCAAACGGTGGAGTACGCTGCCAGAAAAGCTTTTGAAAAAGGAGTGAAGGTGGTGCTGAATCCGGCTCCCGCCCGTAATCTTCCGAAAGAACTGTTCAGGTATCTCTATATGATTACCCCGAACCGCATCGAAGCTGAAATGCTGACAGGCATCAAGATTACCAATGACGCCGATGCCGAAGAAGTAGCGAAGGAAATCCATGCAATGGGAGTGAAGAATGTAATCATCACTCTGGGTTCGAAAGGCTGTCTCATAAGAGAAGATGGTGTTTCCTATCGTGTGGATGCCTTCAAAGTGGATCCTATCGATACCACGGCTGCCGGAGATACATTCAACGGAGCTTTATGCGTCGCATTGGCAGAGGGGATGGATTTGAAGCAGGCTGCTGTGATGGCTTCCAAAGCTTCTTCCATAGCTGTAACCAGAATGGGAGCACAGTCTTCTATTCCTCGCCGCGAAGAATTATAATCAAAAGAATGAATTAACTTCTAAAAATAACGATTATGTTTATAGTTGAAAGTTACGGATTGGCAGTAGCATTGTGCTGGGTCACGATGTTGTGCTGGGGCTCCTGGGGAAATACTCAAAAACTGGCTGCCAAAACATGGCGCTACGAGTTGTTCTATTGGGATTATGTGATTGGCATCCTGCTTTTCTCTCTGGTTTGGGGATTGACTTTGGGTAGTACCGGAGAAACGGGGCGCGGATTTATACAGGACTTGTTGCAGGTTAGTTCGGCGAACTTCTGGAGTGCTTTCCTGGGTGGTGTCATTTTCAATGCTTCCAATATATTGTTGTCGGCTTCCATGTCGTTGGCAGGTATGTCGGTTGCTTTCCCGGTAGGGGTGGGGCTGGCATTGGTGTTAGGCGTGTTTGTCAATTACTTCAGTGTTCCGAAGGGTGACCCCGTTATTCTTTTCCTGGGTGTTTTCCTGATTGTATTGGCTATTATTTGCAATGGAATAGCTTCCGGCAAAGTATCCAAGGCTTCCGGTCAGACTACCCGGAAGAAAGGTATTCTGATTGCTGTTTGTGCCGGTGTCCTGATGGCGTTTTTCTATCGCTTTGTGGCTGCTGCTATGGATTTGGAGAACCTGGAATCACCTACTGCCGGCATGATGACTCCGTATTCTGCCTTGTTTGTGTTTGCGATAGGTATCTTTATCAGTAACTTCCTGTTCAACACACTGGTGATGAAGAAGCCTTTTGTGGGGCACCCCGTGTCCTACAGCCAGTATTTCAAAGGGAATTTCAATACTCATATGGTGGGTGTTTTGGGCGGTATTATCTGGGCTTTGGGAACCGCGTGCAGTTATATTGCCGCCGGAAAAGCCGGAGCGGCCATATCCTATGCGTTGGGACAAGGTGCAACGATGGTTGCCGCATTGTGGGGACTGTTCATCTGGAAAGAATTTAAAGGCGCTTCCAAGTCAACCAATCTGCTGCTTACACTGATGCTTATTCTTTTTATCTCCGGTCTGGTATTGATTATAGTGTCCGGAGGAAGTTGATAGATTATCATTTATATATCAGACTTGTTTTTATTTATTACTAAATCTATTTTATACAATACATACTATGAAGAAGAATTTCCAAAGACTATTATTTAGTTTGTCAATCATGTTAGTAACTCTGCCGGCGGTTACGGCTTTAGCTGGTAATGCTGCCTCCGGCAAACAGAAAAAAGAGAAAACGACAGAATCGGCCTTAGGTGTGAAACCTATTACCGGTACTTGGATAAACCTGGCATATAAAGATGTTCGTAATAAATATACGAATCCACAAAACTTCGATAATACAGACCCGGAGTTGTGGAAAGCTAAAGTGCGCGAACTGTCGGCTATGGGCATCGAATATCTGGTATTCATGGAAGTGGCCAATGAAGGCAAAGCCTATTATCCTTCTAAGATGATGCCCTGGTGTTATGATAAAAATAAGCAAAGCCCTGTAGAAGCCATTCTTGATGAGGCTGCCCGGCATAATATGAAGATTTTTATGAGTACCGGATGGGCAAAGGATCAGGATGATAATTTGCTGGACCCTGCTATCAAGGAACGCCAACTGCGGATAATGGAGGAGTTGGCAGCTCTTTATAAGAATCATAAAGCCTTCTACGGCTGGTATTTACCGGTAGAAGATTGCCTTTGCCCCATTTTTGCAGAGCATGCCGTGCAATCAGCTAATGCATTGACTGAAAAAGCTAAGGCGCTGACTCCCGGCAAGAAAACCTTGATTTCACCTTATGGCATCGGACTCTCTGAATTTGATAATCCGGAGTATGAGAAACAAATGGCAAAACTGAAAGTCGATATCATTGCCTATCAGGATGAAGTGGGCTGTGTGCGCGATCAATTTATGTTGCCTCGCTTAAAGAAGACCTGGCAACGGTTGCGCGACATTCATAATCGCCTGAACATCGAGATGTGGGCTAATTGTGAGACTTTCACCTGGGAACAAGGAACCAATGACCGTACTTCCGCTTTAATTCCGGCTGCTTATCCGCGTCTCTTGTCCCAGCAGGTGGCGGCTTCTGCGGGGGGAGTGGATAAGATTATTTCCTTTATGATCTGTGGTATCATTGAAAATCCGGAATCCGGCTATCAGTTAGGACAGCCGATAGGCTCCAACAAGGTGTATAATGACTACATGGACTGGAAGAACGGGACGGAATACTGGCAATTGGTTGAAGCTGCCTTGATGGAAAGGTTGACCAACGGGGCAACAACGGAAATGATGCTTGGCAAAGCTGATTTGAAGGCATTGCTGGATGGCAAAGTAGCCGAAGAGGATAGTAAGGACACCCGTTGGGTGAAATTTGAAAAAGGCTATCACGAGTTTGTGGTGGACTTGCAGAAAAAGACTAAGCTTCAAAAAGCTATGCTTCGGATGTTAAACTATAATTTAGAAGAAATAGGAATGCCGCTGAAAGTCTACCTGTTCACTTCGCTGGATGGAAAAGAATATAACCTGGCTTCCATCAAGGACGCTCCTCACTTCCCGAACAACAAACATGATGCATGGATTGAAAATATCCTGTTTGACGGTTTAGATGAGAATGTGCGTTATGTGAAGGTGGCTTTTGATGCTCCGCAACAGGTGTATATAGATGAATTTTTTGTTAATCCGGTAATCAGATAAAAAGGCTTGTCTTATGAAAACAGGGAACTATATAATCATATTTCTTTTGGCAAGCATGTGGCTTGTCTGTTCCTGCGACAACAGACCGAAGCAGGAAGTCTGGCTGGAAGAAATCTACCGGGACTCTTGCTTTGTTCAGGACTGGGGAATTCCTCAGATAAACCAATCTGTAGTGTGGACTCCGCTCAAAGTGAATGGAGTTACGTATGAACACGGTATCGGTGCCCATTCCATTAGCCGTATGTTGTATGACTTGGGCGGTGATGCTGTTTCCATTTCCGGATTGGTGGGAGCGGATGATAACAATATGTATGCCTGCAAACTGCAATTCAAGATTATCGGCGACAAAAAGGAACTGTGGAAAAGCGGTGTGATGCAGAAAGGTGATGCGGTCAAAGAATTTAATGTCAATCTGTCCGGCGTTGATAAGGTTCTGCTATTGGTAGAAGAGTGTGGCGACGGTATCATGTACGATCACGCCGATTGGCTGAATGTGAAGTTTGTGACCCGTGGAGAGATAACACCGATTCCTGCCTGGCCGAAACCGGTGGCAAAGGAAAAATATATTCTGACTCCAAAAGCTCCTGAAACTCCGCAGATCAATAATCCTATGGTTTATGGAGCCCGACCGGGAAATCCGTTCCTGATGGCAATAATGGCAACCGGCAACCGTCCGATGACGTATGAAGTATCAGGACTTCCTGATGGACTGAAGCTGGACCCTGCAACCGGACTTATCACGGGTAAAGTAAATGCCGGAGGAGATTATAAAGTACTCCTGAAAGCTGCGAATGATAAAGGAACGGCGGAGAAAGAGATTACCCTGAAGATAGGAGAGCAGATTGCACTGACCCCTCCGATGGGCTGGAATAGCTGGAATTGCTGGGGACTCTCCGTAGACGATGAAAAAGTGCGTGAAGCAGCTCGTATGATGAATGAAAAGCTACAGGCATATGGGTGGACCTATGTGAATATCGATGACGGCTGGGAAGCTGCCGAGCGTACAAAGCAGGGAGAACTGCTTGCTAACGAGAAATTTCCGGACTTTAAAGGATTGTCTGACTATATCCATTCCCTGGGATTGAAGTTCGGTATTTATTCTTCACCGGGACCGACTACTTGTGGAGATTACCTGGGAAGTTATCAGCATGAAGAAATAGATGCCCGGACTTGGGGAGAATGGGGAGTCGATTATCTTAAATACGACCATTGCGGTTATCATGCAGTTCAGGAGAACTCGGAAGAAAAAACTATTCAGGAACCCTATATCGTCATGCGTAAGGCATTGGATAAAGTGGACCGGGATATCGTGTACTGTGTGGGTTATGGTGCACCCAATGTCTGGAATTGGGCAAAAGAAGCCGGTGGTGACTTATGGCGCACCACCCGTGACATCACGGACGAGTGGAATGTGGTGACGGCTATCGGATGTTTTCAGGATGTTTGTGCCCAAGCCACTGCTCCGGGCAGCTATAATGATCCTGATATGCTGGTGGTAGGAAAACTGGGTAAGGCCTGGAGGGAGAAGGTTCACGAATCGGCTTTGACTCCTGATGAACAGTACTCTCACATTTCCTTGTGGTGCATTCTTTCCGCTCCGCTATTGATTGGTTGTGATATGTCCGATATAGACGATTTTACTTTAAATTTGTTGACGAACAGTGAAGTGATTGCCGTCAATCAGGACCCTTTGGTAGCTCCTGCCACGAAATTGCCGACCGACAACGGACAGATATGGTATAAGGAATTACATGACGGTTCGTATGCAGTCGGATTTTTTCAGATTGATCCTTATTTTATCCTGTGGGACCAGGATGAGGCTGAAGCTATTCAGATGAAGACATATGATTTGGGATTGGTTCTGAAACAGTTGGGGATTACAGGCAAAGCGTCCGTTCGTGATTTGTGGCGGCAAAAAGATTTAGGAGAATATGAAGGGGAATTCCGGACACAGGTTCCCTATCATGGAGTCTCTTTGGTGAAAATAACTCCTGTGAAATAGAGTATAGCAAAGTTAACAGAATCACTTTTGTAGATAAAAGAAAAACTGTCTCACGCAAACGCCGTGAGACAGTTTTTCTTTTATCTGAATAGATGTTCTTTATAAACAGTATTTATCAGTTCGACAACTCCGGATTCGCCGCAATCGCCTCTCTTGGAATCTGAATCGTATAGCGTTGGTCATCTTGTTCCAACACATAGGTTCCTCCTTTGAGAACTTTCTCGATGCGTGGGCGGGTTGTGCGGCGCAGGTCGAACCAGCGGTGTCCTTCGAAAGCGAGTTCACGTTTACGCTCGTCCAGAATTTCTTCTATCAATGCCTCTTTAGTCATTGCATTGACGGCGGTAGCTTTGGCAGCATATGCCTCCGGTGTATAGCGTTTCTCCATTAACTCCAGCAAACGGGTGCGTGCCTGAAGCAGTTTATCCGATTGTGCTGCCGCTTCTGCTGAGTTCAGATACATTTCGCCTACACGGAAAGAGCAACGGAAATCATCCTTTCCACTCTTCTGACTAAGACGGTAACCGTTCTTGTCAGCCGGTTTGAAGTAAGCATCCAGACGCAAATCTCCTTCTCCGTATGAAGACGCTAAAGCTTCGGACAGAACGGCCGCCTGCGTATAGTTGGAGGACATGCCGCGCTCCAAAGCTGTAATATTCTCTACGGACTGGTAGTTGTTTGGCAGAATGAACGCTTCGTTATTGAAATCTTCCAGTGTATTCTTTTCGGCAAGTACAGCTTCGGCAGCTTTATACGCATCGTCCCATTGTCCCATATATAGATATACACGGGCACGGAGAGCCTTTACGGATAAGGTGGTGAAACGGTAAGAGAATTTCTGTTCCCAGGATTCCTTATTAATCAGTTTTTCAGCTTCATTGATATCTGAGAGTACAGCCTCGTAAATCTGTGCAACCGTATTCTTCTTCAGGATTTCGTTGATATCGCTGTTCAGCTTCAACGGCACTGCTTTCGTTTCTAACGCTCCCGGACGGGTATAAGGCTGTCCGTAAAGGTTTACCAACAAGAAATGCATGTAGGCACGGAGCAGATAACACTCACCAATTAATTGGTTGATATCTTCTTCGCTTCCTTCGTTGATTGAGTTCCGTTCCTCCATGGTATAGTTCACAGTGAACATGATGGTGTAGAAGTTCTTCCATTCAAAGGAAGTAGTCTGCCCCGGAGCACTGAAATCATCCCAACACTCAATTTTTCCGTAACGGTCCTGTTCCCAGCTATCATCTTTTACATACAGTTCATCGGAACGGAAGCAAGCCAGTCCTCTGGCATCGGGAACATTCTTGTAGGATGTGGCAATCAGCGCTCTGTACTCAGCTAAGGTCTGGGGTATCACTTTTCCCGTAGGCTGGATATCC
>CAMTFK010000037.1 GCA_947071285.1 uncultured Bacteroides sp.
TCTGCGCATGTCTCGTGGGCTCGGAGATGTGTATAAGAGACAGTAGTAGTACAGGCTAATGAGTAGACTTGCATTTAATCGTTGTTCACTCATTTATTATATTTTAAGTTAAAAACTTTGTTTATAACATTTGGGCTAAATATTTTTGCGCAAAAATCATAAAATAAGACTGGATAATACATTTCGTATATTGTATTTATGAAAAGGGCAATTGTCATATATCATTTAATACTTTTTGGGGGAATTACCCTGTCAGCAAAGGATTTAAGTGTGTATCGCGACACTTTATATACACAGATAAAGTTTCAGCAAGAGTTCTCTACTATTGATACACAGTTGGGCGATAATAAGGAAAAATTGAATCAATTGATTCCCTTATTAAATAATAGAGCTTCTGACTCGAATATTGTCGTGAAATCCATCTTCTCAGATTTGTCTAATGACCGTTTGCGTGCTACCTGCGAGTTAAAAACACTGCATGAAGTGCCCACTAAACTTGACACTGGTGAAGATGTCACTGTTGTTGCATCAGATAATACACCTGTGACCGAATGTCAAGATTTAAACTCGGTAGATTTAAACCCTGTCGATGTTGTTCCTGCTGTGGAGGAAGGGGTAGAGGCAGAGAAAGATAAGAAGCGTGCCATTCTATTGAAAACTAATATGCTTTATGACGCTTTGGCTGTACCTAATATTGGCTTGGAAGTATCTCTGAACACTGTATGGTCATTGGGCGTCAACTGGATGTATGCTTGGTGGAGTAACGATACGAAACATCATTTCATTAGAACGTATGGAGGCGACGTGGAGCTACGTAGATGGATTTTACCTAATCGAAAAAGTCGTACTTTAATGTGCGGGCATCACATAGGGATTTATGGACAATTGCTGACATATGATGTTGAGTGGGGCGGAATTGGCTATTTGGGCGACCGTTGGAGCTGGGCAGTTGGCTTGTCTTACGGATATTCTTTACCAATAGGAAAGCAGTTTAATATTGACTTCACATTTGGTGTGGGATACATGAGAGGAGATTACATGAAATACCGTCCCAAAGACGACTGCTATGTGTGGGATTCCACACATAACCGGAAATGGTTTGGACCTACAAAAGCTGAAGTGTCTTTAGTGTGGTATATGGGAGGGCGTTATACCAAGAAAGGAGGAAAGAGATGATACGCGTTGTGGGAAAACTGGGGATGGTACTTCTTCTTTCGTTGATAGTTCAATCATGTGATCATAAAGAACTTTGCTATGATCATGCGCATGTGGTGGACCTTGATGTTGTATTCGACTGGTCGGAGGCTTCTGACGCTGAACCTCGGACGATGGTGATACAGTTTTTCCGAATGGATGGAAGTTATTATGCTACACGTGAATTAGCTTCGCCTGCTGGTGGGAAAATTCGTATTGAAGCAGGCAAATATAAAATATTGTTTCATAATGGTGAAATGGAATTCGTAGGTGAGGTCGGTGATACCTACACTACTTACGAGCTCATGACAAAACCACAATCTATTCTTGCTCCGATGGGACGGGGCGAATTAAATGCGTTGCCCCCCGAAGCAACGGCAAACCAGCCGGTACGTAACATTCCAGATATAGTGTGGGGAGGTAAACTTGAATATTTGGACATACAGGAGGGAAAAGATAATCAGTCTGTTACATTAGTTCCTGTGGAGGTGACTACGGAGTATGTGATAGAGGTGCTTAATGTGGAAAATATGAGTCCCGAATTAGATGTCAGTGGTGCTTTGTCCAGTATGGCTGAATGTTGGCGGATAGAGGCAAATAAGCCATCAGGCATGTTCGTAACGATGCCGTTTGAGCTACAGCGTTGTTATGATGAAAAAAAACTTATCGCCCGGTTTGCGTCGTTTGGGCATTGTCCTGAAGGCGAAGACAAACATACATTTTTTATATACACTTCTAATCAGACATACTATGATTTTGATGTGACCGATCAGATACATGATAAGTCTTCAGGATTGAAGCATATTCACATAGTAATTGATGGTTTGAAACTTCCATCCGCTGAAGGAGGAATGTCACCGTCAATTGATGGGTGGAACGATGTAGAGGATAATGATATTGAAATGAATTAATAAGAAGTTATAACAAGTTACTATTATGAAAAAGGATGTAAAGCTTTTAGGGATGGCGGCAATGTTCTTTATGACATTTGCCTCCTGTACAAATGATGAATTGAAAGAAAGTTATCAAGGAGAAGAAATTTCATTTACTACTCGAATAACACGTGCAGTAGAAATGAATAAAGAGAATTTGAAAGAGTTTAAAGTATATGGCCTCGGACAGGGGAGTAATAGCTTTTTTATAAACGGGCAAACGGCAACGAAAGGTGATAATGGCATCTTTAATCTGGAACAAAGTGCATTTTGGCCTACAGGAGAACCTACAGTAAAATATTGGGCTTATGCCCCTACGGATATTACGGCCCAAGTTAATATGGCACCCGGTTCTCAAATATTTAATGATTTTACACCGGGTGATAACATAGAGCTGCAGAAAGATCTTGTTGTTGCCTATACCACTGTTAAAATGGAGAATGCAGCTAAAGCTGTCCATTTACAATTTCATCATGCTCTGTCACAAATTGAAATAAAGGCACACTGTCCGAGTATAGATAAACAAGTCTATATTAAAGGGGCGTGGATAGTCAATGTAAATACAAAAGGAAAATTGCAATTTTCTACTGCTGCTGAAGCAATGAATTACATAGAATGGACTCCTAGTGCGTCTGGAAAGTATGGAGTTTCTCTAAATGCGACCCAACTTGGCAGTAAAAAAGAGACACCTACACCTTTGTTGGCAGGCAAAACAAATATGCTGTTGGTGCCACAAACGGTGAATGGGTATGATTTTAAAGCAGGATCCGGCGCATATATCTTATTACTTTGTCGTGTGGAAACACACCATGAAGGACAAATTGGAAATGACCCGGAAGGAGGGAACAGCCAAGATGGTCCGATTTATAATGATGGTATTAATAATAAGCATATTCATCAACTTTTCCCCATTACAAAGGAGTATAATTCAGAGGCCTATGGATATACTTGTGTAGCGGTTGATTTTGATTGGAAGTCTGGCAAGAAATATGTGTACAATCTTGATTTCTGTGGTCATACAAGTGGTGCAGGTGTTTATCCTCCTGAAAATTTACCGGAAGGATTACCCAAAGATGATAACATAATTGAAAAACCCGAAGATAAGAATCCAGGGGACCCGGTACTTGACAATCCGATTCGCTTTACTGTGAACGTAGATGAGTGGAGCTCAGGCCATGGTGATGATGAAGAGGAGGAAGTAGAAGTAAAGTAACTCAACTAGTCAATTGTTATAGAAATACCAACCGTGGCTATGCGACATTCTTGTATGTTCCATCTTGTATTTGACATTGCAACTCGTATGTTGATATTCTGCGTTGCGGCTTGTGTGGTTTCATCATGTACTGATGACACCTTTGACAAGTACCAACAAGGGAAGCTATTATCATTTACGGTAAATGTACCGGAAAACTGGACTAATGGTTCGGTACGTGCGGCGGCAGATATAAGCATTAATAAGTTGTCAGAATCCGGTGGTTTGCAACCACTTTATCTTGTTACTGAAATCTCGGAAGTTGCTGTAGATAAAGCGGCCTCCGATGTCGTTACTCGTGGCATGCCTGTAGAGTCTGTTTCTGATTTTTATAAAAGTTTTGGTCTTTCAGCTATTTGTTATACGGGTGAATGGCCTGCGGAGGTCGAAGAAAATCAATGGACTACAAACTTTGCCCATAACTTGAAAGTAAGTAATATAGGCGGTAATTGGGCATCCGAGAAAAAGCTTGATTGGACAGGTTCGGGTAATATTAAGTTTTTTGCTTATTCTCCGCATGCTGATACGGAAGAATTCAAAGGAAGCATTATTCATTCCGGACCTTCTGAAAAGGGAGCTCCTGTGCTTACCTACACCGTGCCTGAAGATATTATCCGTCAACCTGATCTTATGACTGCGACAACGAGTTGTAAAGGCAACCAAGGAGGGGATGTAGCACTTACGTTTAGCCATGTACTGACTGCTATTACCATAAAGACTGGTAAAGATATGCTTGCCGGAGAAATTACTAAGGTATCTCTTTCCGGTGTTTATGGTAAAGGGGTTTATTCCTTTGAGACTGGGGGATGGACTATAGCAAAAGATGAAAAAACAACAGGTTTTTCCATAACAAAAAAGGTGGAATTACCAGGCGAGGAAAAGCGCAATGATATTTATACCCCGTCAGGAACTTCGGTTGTGGATGGAGAACTCACCTTTATGATGATTCCCCAAACTCTCCCCAAAGAGGCTAAGCTAATTATTCATTTCACTGATTCTCTGACCATGAAATCACGTACCCTGACTGCCTCTCTTGGAGACAAAATATGGCCAAAGGGAAAGAAAGTCATTTACTCCATTTCTTCTACAGGAATAGTAATGACACCAGTTATCGATTTAAAAATTAATCGGGATAGCGTTTGGGTGAATGGAAAAGAGCCGGAAAAAGCACAACAAAACGCATACCTTCCAGTTAGCGGCTATCTGCATGATGTGGAGATAGCTGCTTCGATGCAGGTGACGCAAGAGGGTGCGGATACGGAAACACTCGAGCTTCCTTACAAAATCCAATACAAGATAGAGGGGGGAGGCTGGATGGATAAAGCGGACTCCTGGATACCCGAAAATGCTTCAAAAGCAACTTCTGTTTCGCCGGGTAGTTTTATAAAAGGAGCGATTCGTTTACCGGCGCAAAAAGTTTTCGATGATTTGCGGGCAAAGCTCAATACGAATGAAACGAATGGTTCCAAAACGGATTATTATGACTTGGTTGCGAATAATCCTCTGGAACAAGAAAGTGCCAACTGTTATATAGTGGATAAGCCTGGTTACTATAAATTTCCGGCTTACTATGGTAATACTTATCCAAATAGAGGAACTGAGGAGGCTTATAAATATAAGGGAAGCGTTCCGGATAAGTCTTTGGAAGAATACCTGCTTATGGATTTTGTAGGACATGATGATAACCCGATTCCTTCACCGCAAATTCCGAATATTCATGATGCGGTACTTGTGTGGCAAGATAGCCCGGACCTTGTGACTGACATCGAATATAATAAAACAGATGGTTGGATCAATTTTTGTGTACCGGAATCGGCGTTCAACCAAGGTAATGCTGTGATTGCTGTACGTAATGTTCAGGGAGATATTTTGTGGAGCTGGCATATATGGGCGACATATTATGGTTCTATGGAATTGCAAATTTCGGAGGCTGTAAATGAGCATGGGAAGCATTTTAATTTTCTACCTTGTAATCTGGGTTATTGCGATCCGCATGGAAGTGATAGCGAAAGAAAAACTTACATACGCTTTGTGGCTACTATGCCCGATGCTACAGAACGGGTAGTAACTAAATTCAATAATTTGGAAGGAGCTCCTACCCCGGATGCAGAGGGCGTTTTTACGTTTATTCAGCCGGAAATAATCGAATCCATAGCCGGAGATAATCCCTACTATCAGTGGGGACGCAAAGACCCGATGCTGCCGGGGGTATACAATGCAACTATTCGAGCTAATGAACCCATAGGTAGTGATCATGATGCTCTTCTTCCTGTCACTAAGTATAAAGAAGAATTAGATATGGAGAATAAAGTATTTTATTCTACTGAGGCATATAGGTTTACTGCATCAGAAAGTGGTCGGTCTATTGGTGAAAGTATCCGGACACCTCATCATTTCTTTATGCATAAACGACCGAAAGATGATAAACCAGAAGAGGATAATTATCTGCGACGTCATTGGCATAACGGTGAAAGTAGACCGGGCCGCGTGACTTCTTATAAAAAGAAAACCATTATGAATTTCTGGAATTCACAGTTGGATAAGAATGGTATAGAAGCCCAAGCAGGAGAACCTAATAATAGATATGTTTTCAAAACAATATATGATCCTTCTCCAGCAGGATATAAAGTGCCACCTCCTGCGGCATTTTCCAAGTTCACTGATAAATTAGGAAAACATGATACGATAGGATCAGCAGAAAAAGGAGGATACACAGTTGAATCTAAGTCTGGTGGAGGAGGTATAACAATAGGCTGGGATGTAACAGATAAGGGAGGACACAAATTCTTCTTCCCTGCTACCGGATTGCGAGATATGGGTATAGAACATCGTGAGGTAAGCTATGGTACATGGCCTGCCTATTCTAAGTTGACATTTATTGCAAGCTCTGGATTTAAAAAATCTGAAAAAACTGATACATCTTCAAGTTGCCTGTTGTTCTCTCTTGATAATAGAGATGCTTTTATACAAAATCCTATTGGTGCTATTTATGGTACTAATAATGCTTATGGTTTTACATTACGCCCTATTCAAGATAAACAAAAGTAGAAGAAAACAGGTGTATAGCTTAAAGAAGAGGTATTCTGATATATCTGTGTCAGCAAAATCAGAATATCATTTAGGATATTGGTGAGAAAAAGGGATGTATTATTTCCTGAAGTGCCCAAATGGTTAAACGTGAAAATATAACATTGTGAATTCTTTAAATGGAATGAGCCCGATATAATACCGGGCTCATTTCATTAATCTACCAGTGCAAAGTCCAACTGCTTCTTTTCCAGGTTGGCACGTGCCACTTTAATCGTAATTGCATCTCCCAGACTATACGTGCGGTGCTTGCGACGTCCGCGCAGACAGTAGTTCTTTTCATCAAACTCGTAGTAATCATCATCGAGGTCACGGATAGGTATCATGCCTTCGCACTTGTTCTCGTTCAGTTCAACATACAGTCCCCACTCCGTTACGCCGGAGATGACACCGTCGAACACTTGTCCCAGGCGCTCCGTCATAAACTCCACCTGTTTGTATTTGATGGAAGCACGTTCGGCATTGGCTGCAATCTGTTCCATGTTGCTGGAATGGTCGCAGAGGTCCTCATATTTCTTTTCAGAAACACTGCGTCCGCCATCCAGATATTTGGTCAGCAAGCGGTGCACCATCATGTCCGGAAAACGGCGGATGGGCGAGGTGAAGTGCGTATAGTAATCGAATGCCAGTCCGTAGTGACCGATGTTGTGCGTGGAGTAGCGCGCTTTCTGCATGGCACGGATGGATACGGTTTCGATAAGATTCTCTTCCTTCTTTCCCTGAATATCATCCAGCAGGTGGTTGATGGACTTGGAAATGTCCGTTTTGCTTCCACCGGTGCGCAGCTTATAGCCGAAGCGGGCGATGAATTGCGCCAGATTATCCAGTTTCTCCGGGTCGGGCAGGTCGTGGATACGGTAAGGGAATACTTTGGGCTTCTTATTCTTGGGCACACGGCCTATCTTCTCGGCTACGGTGCGGTTGGCAAGGAGCATGAACTCTTCTACCAGCTTGTTGGCATCCTTGGATTCCTTGAAGTAAACACTGATGGGCTTCCCCTTATCGTCTATCTCGAATTTCACCTCGTAGCGGTCAAAGTTGATGGCTCCCGCTACGAAGCGTTTCTGCCTCAGCGCCTTGGCAATGGTGTCCAGCATGAGGACTTCTTCTTTGAAGTCACCCTCTTTCGTCTCGATAATCTGCTGCGCTTCTTCATAGGTGAAGCGGCGGTCGGACTTGATGACGGTGTGAACGACACGTGCATTCTTCACGTCGCCCTTCTCGTTGATATCGAAGATGACGGAGTATGCCAGCTTCTCTTCGTTGGGACGCAGGGAGCAGATGAAGTTACAGAGGCGTTCGGGCAGCATCGGGATGGTGCGGTCCACCAGATAGACGGACGTGGCGCGCTTCTCGGCTTCCTTGTCGATAATGCTGCCTTCGGTGACGTAGTGGCTGACGTCTGCTATGTGTACACCCACTTCCCACAAACCTTCTTTCAGTTTGCGGATGGAGAGGGCGTCGTCAAAGTCCTTGGCATCCTTCGGGTCGATGGTGAAGGTGGTCACGCCCCGGAAGTCCTCGCGCTTGGCAATCTCTTCATCGGAGATTTCAGCAGGAATCTTGTCCGCAGCTTTCTCTACGGAAGCGGGGTAGACGTAGGGCAGGCCGAACTCGGCAAGGATGGCATGCATCTCGGTGGTGTTGTCGCCCGCTTTGCCGAGGATGTCGATGACTTGTCCGATGGGGTTCTTAGCCTTGTCGGGCCACTCCACTACTTTCACGATGGCTTTGTCGCCTGTCTTTCCACCTTTCAGCTTCTCTTTGGGGATGAAGATATCGTTGGCGAGTGTGCGGTTCTCCGTCACCAGGAAGGCGTAGGAGTTGGCAACTTCCAGTGTGCCTACAAAGGTGTCGTTGGCGCGTTCCAGTACTTCGATGACTTCGCCTTCAGCTTCGCGCCCGCGGCGTTTGGCATAGAAGGAGATGCGCACTTTATCGTTGTTCATGGCGTGTGCCGAGTTGCGTTCGGCAACGAATATCGGGTCACCGCCACCTTCGGGGATGAAGGAGTTCTTTCCGTTGCTTTTGCGCTGGAAGGTGCCCACCATCTCCACACCGTGGTTATTCAGTTTATACTTGCTTTTGTCCACTTCGGTGATGTAGTCATCCAGTGACAGGTCGCTCAGGATGTCCTTGCACAGCATCTTCAGGGGATGCGTGGTGAGGTGAAGTTGTTCGAATATGTATTTCAGGGACAGTACTTCGTCGGGTTTTGAATGGAAAAAATCCATGAGTGCGCTCACAAGCTCTTTCTTTTTCATGCGCTTGCCGGCTTTCTTTTCTTTGTTCTTGCTCATATCTAATAAGTTTAATGGTATTCTTGCTCAAACTGTTGCTGATAGCTTCATATTGTCTTGTTATTCTATCGCGTAGAACTTACAGTTTGCTCAACGCCTACAAAGTAAACAAATTATTGTTATCTCCAGTTCAATCTACCCCTAAAATCTTCTTCCCTGACAGAAAATAACCGGTAAATTGCAGAAGCAAACGGATTTATGTACTATATTTGCAACGATTTATAAAAACGGCTGAATGGTAGAACAAGCATTACAGGAGACAGACACCCAACGGGAAAAAGGTATTTACCGGGTGACCGTAGCGGGGAGCATAGTGAACTTCCTTTTGCTTGTGTTCAAGTTCTTTGCAGCAGTTTTCGGGCATAGTGCCGCTATGCTGGCGGATGCGGTTCATTCACTGTCGGACTTTGTCACCGATATTATCGTGATTGTGTTTGTACGCATATCTGCCAAACCCGAGGATGAGAGCCACGATTACGGGCACGGGAAGTATGAGACACTGGCTACGGCCATTATCGGTATTCTGCTGTTGTGTGTCGGCTTCGGTATTCTCTGGAGTGGTGCGTCGTCCATTTACCATTTCTTGCAGGGAGATTCCTTGCAGGAGCCGGGTATCGTGGCGTTGGTGGCAGCGCTGTTATCCATTGTCTCGAAAGAAATTCTTTATCGCTATACGGTATTCAAGGGGAAGAAGCTGAACTCGCAGGCGGTGATTGCCAATGCGTGGCACCACCGGAGTGATGCGCTTTCTTCCATAGGTACGGCTGTGGGCATTGGCGGTGCCATTGTGCTGGGCCCCCATTGGCGGGTGCTCGACCCGATTGCGGCGGTGGTGGTGAGCTTTTTCATTATGAAAGTCTCCATCCGGTTGCTGATACCTTGTGTGGATGAACTGTTGGAGAAGTCGTTGCCTGCCGCGGTGGAGAACAAGATACAAGAGACCATCCTGTCGTTTCCCGGTGTCAGTTCGCCGCACCATCTGCGCACGCGCCGCATCGGAAGCTATTGCGCCATCGAGGTGCATGTGCGCATGGACGGGAAAATATCTCTGGAAGAGGCACACCGGACGGCCACGGCGATAGAGAATAAACTGAAAGAAATGTTTGGCAGGAATACGCATGTGGGTATTCATGTGGAACCGTTGAAATAATGATTAGTGGTTAGTGATGAGTGATTAGTTCCATGCGGCGTAATGGCGCAGCCCACTAACCACTAATCACTTACCGTTAATCACTAAATAAAGAATAGCGAGTGGAGAGTATATTAATTACAGGAGCCAGTGGATTTATCGGAAGTTTCATCGTAGAAGAAGCGTTGAAGCAGAAGTTCGGCGTGTGGGCGGGTATCCGCTCCAGCAGCAGCCGCGAATATCTGCGCAACCGCAAGATACACATCCTCGAACTGGACTTTGCACATCCCAACGAACTGAGGGCACAGCTCTCCGGCCATAAGGGAACCTATAATAAGTTCGACTACATCATCCATTGCGCCGGCGTCACCAAGTGCACGGACAAACGCGATTTTGACCGGGTGAACTATCTGCAAACGAAATACTTTGTCGATACCCTCCGCGAACTGAACATGATACCGAAACAATTCATCTACATCAGTACGCTGAGCGTCTTCGGCCCCGTCCGGGAGAAAACCTACCAACCCATTACTGAGGACGACTCCCCCATGCCCAATACCGCCTACGGACTGAGCAAACTCAAAGCCGAGCTCTACTTGCAGAGCATCCCCGGCTTCCCCTACGTCATTTATCGCCCCACGGGAGTCTACGGCCCGCGTGAGAAAGATTACTACCTGATGGCTAAGTCCATCAAGCAGCATACAGACTTTGCGGTGGGCTTCCGCCGCCAGGACCTGACGTTTATCTATGTGAAAGATATTGTGCAGGCTGTGTTCCTTGGCATCGAGAAGCGTGCATGCCGCCGCGCCTACTTTCTGGCAGACGGACAAGTGTACCGTAGCCGTGCTTTTTCCGACCTGATAAGGAAAGAATTGGGTAATCCGTTTGTTATTCGGGTGGTATGCCCGTTAATTATATTGAAAGTTGTATCTTTGTTCGCTGATTTCTGGGCGATGCGCAGCAAGAAGCCCGGCACTCTCAATTCGGATAAGTATAACATAATGAAACAACGCAATTGGCAATGTGACATCGGCCCGGCTGTCCGGGAGTTGGGATTCGCGCCCCAGTACAATCTGGAGCAAGGCGTGAAGGAAACCATTGCCTGGTATAAGAACGAGGGATGGCTTTAGATTTATTTAAAAAGGTAGAAACCCGGAAGGGGTTGTTTGCAGTAGAGAAGATAACACTTATATATAATTTGTTGACTTCTATTTTGATCTTGTTTCTTTTTCAGGAAATGGATCATCCTGGACAGATGTTGATTGACCGTGCCATGATTGCCGGTATGACATTCCTGTTGATGTATCTTTACCGGCTGGCACCCTGTAAGTTCTCCGCCTTTGTGCGCATAGCCATACAGATGTCTTTGCTCTCCTATTGGTATCCCGATACATTTGAGTTTAACCGGATATTCCCCAACCTGGACCACGTCTTTGCTTCGGTGGAGCAGTGGATGTTCGGCGGACAACCGGCGGTGTGGTTCTGCCTCCGCTTCCCGCATATGTGGGTGAGTGAGCCGTTCAATATGGGATACTTCTTCTACTATCCGATGATACTGATTGTAGTGATCTGGTACTTTATCTACCGGTTTCAATACTTCGAGAAGTTGTCGTTCGTGCTGGTCACTTCTTTCTTTATTTATTATCTGATTTATATCTTTGTTCCGGTGGCAGGCCCGCAGTTCTATTTCCCGGCTATCGGGGACGATAATGTGGCGCAGGGAGTGTTCCCTTCCATTGGGGATTACTTCAACCATAATCAGGAGTTGCTGCCCGGACCGGGATACGATCACGGGTTCTTCTACAATCTCGTAGAGGGTTCGCAACAGATTGGCGAACGTCCCACGGCGGCTTTCCCCAGTTCGCATGTGGGCATTTCCACTATCCTGATGATTATGGCGTGGCGCGGAAGTCGCTGGCTGTTTGCTTTCCTGTTGCCGTTCTATTTGTTGCTTTGCGGTGCAACGGTGTACATTCAGGCGCATTACCTTATTGATGCGATTGTGGGCTTTGTTTCAGCTTTCGGACTCTACATTGTGGTGACGTGGATGTTTAAGAGGTGGTTTGCACAGCCGATGTTCAAGTAATATACAAACAGTGTTTTTATCATACTTTGCCTACATCCTACACCAATGGTTCTTCTTTGTTGATTATCAGGTGTATATAGTGGCGTAAAAGAGTGTAGGCAGGTGTAGGGAATGTGTCTGCCTACACCCCGGAATTTGCTTTGAAATGCATATTTTGCTTCATAACATTCTTATTATCAGTGCGTAGGGGCGGCTGGTGTAAACTCTATCCGATTGTACACAAATAGCCTCTTTTTGCCAATAAATTGAGGCATTTAGCACTTTATTCTTCGAAAAAGCCGTAATATCGTTTATGATATGCAGGCATAAAGGATAAACTCCCCTTTACTAATCACCATTTGCCCCTTTCCTTTTCCTCTTTTGCTTTAGGGAAAATGCCGTTATGCCACCGGCAAAACTTCGTTTTTCAGTTGGGGGCTGTGTAGCCCGCAATTGCAGGATGAACAGCCCCCGACTGGAAACTGTACGTCCCGCAATTGGAGGACGAAGTTTTGTTGCCGGCAAAAGAACAAAAACAATAAGGTAAAGTATGGTTTTCAACCTGACCTGTTCTGTTTTTTATGGTTGCATTGGGATGTGCCTCAGGCTTATTGAACGTATTCATAAAGCTTTCGGAACACGTTCTGGAAGCTTTACGAACGCGTTCCGAAAGCTTTATGAATAAGCTGTTTATATACAGGTGATTATAAGCTTTCGGTTTTTAGAATAAATGGCATATTATAATGCAGAGAACAGGGAACCTTCGATGCTGTCGAATATTCGGAACAGTTCTTCCTTTGTTTCCGCACGCAGCATGGCGATACGCGTATCCCGGAAGTTCGGTATCCCCTTGAACAGAGGGCTTGCTGCCAGATGGCGGCGTACATGCAGAATCCCTCTTCTTTCATCCAGCAGATTGACGCTGTCTTCCACTTCCTGCCGCAGCACGCCCAGTCTCCATTCGGCACTCAGTGGGGGAAGTTCCTCGCCCGTTTCCAGATAATGCCTTACCTCCTTGAATATCCACGGGCGGCCGAAGCTGGCACGTCCTATCATAATGGCATCTACACCGTAGAGGTCGAAGCACTCTTTTGCCCTCTGGGGGGTGGTGACGTCTCCGTTCCCGATGATGGGGATGTGCATTCGCGGATTCTTTTTCACTTCGCCGATAAGCGTCCAGTCCGCTTCGCCGGTGTACATCTGTGCGCGGGTGCGGCCGTGGATAGTGAGGGCGGCAATGCCGCAATCTTGTAGTTGTTCGGCAAGTTCCACGATGATTTTGTTGTTGGCATCCCAGCCCAGACGGGTCTTTACGGTGACGGGTATTTTCACTGCATCCACCACGGAGCGGGTGATTTCGAGCATTTTGGGAATGTTCTGTAGCATGCCTGCGCCTGCACCTTTGCCTGCTACGCGCTTCACGGGGCAGCCGAAGTTGATGTCGAGAATATCCGGACGTGCTTCTTCCACAATGCGCGCGGCTTCCACCATTGTTTCCGTGTCCTTACCGTATATCTGTATGGCTACGGGGCGTTCTTTATCGCTGATATTCAGCTTCTGCTCGGTCTTGCTGACGGAGCGTATCAATGCGTCACTCGATACAAATTCCGTGTACACCATGTCTGCACCGAACTTCTTGCACATCAGTCGGAATGCAGGGTCGGTGACGTCCTCCATCGGGGCTAAAAGTATGGGGCGTTCGCCCAGGTCTATGTCTTTAATCTTCATTGTTTTTACTGTTTAGGGTTGGGGTTTGTTTGCAATACTTTCCAGTAGCCCCCTTTGTCGGGGCCTATGCGTTCGATAAGGCCATCCTCTTTCAACTTTTTGATTTGCTTCATTATGCCACTCCGGGCTAAAGAGAGTGATTGGGCTATTTCGACAGTTGTGATGTGAGAATTTTCTGCCATCAAATTCAATATTCTCAGTGTAGTACTCTCATTACTTTTCAGTCCACTTTCCAGTCCACTTTTCGGTCTACTTTTCAGTCCACTTTCTTCTGGTGCACTCTTCTTTTTGTAGTTCACATTCTTAAAGATTGTACTGAACTGAGTTCCTTCGGAGTGGAAGAAAGGCTGCATATCTTCTGTATAGTTAGGCAGCATTGCCGATTCCCTTTGTATTTTTCGCAGTCCGCTGCCCCGCTTCTCCATGAAGTCCAGTTGTGCAAACACATCGGCAATTACGGGATTACGACGGCACGACCCTACGGTATTGATGTCCCGTTCTTGTATCAGTGTCCCGTCATACATACCTCCGGGTGAAGTAAGTACTAACCTATCATCGTAGATGTCCAAGTGCACTTCGCTGCCATAAATGGTATAGTCTCTATGAATAAAATGGTTTACCAGCCCTTCGAAAATAGCACGTTCGGCATAATCAGGTAAATTTAGGCGTCGGTTGGGCAGCTTCTTCCATCCTTTATTTGTGAACGATTTGATAAAATCCACTCCGTTGCGAAGCAGCATTATCAAGTTGCCCGAATATTCGGCATCACCTATGGCGTAGTCTTTCTCCAGTCCGTCCCAACGGGTGCAAAACAAACGAGATTGGTAAACCGGACAGTTATCAGCGAAGAGCAGACCTGCATTGGTTAAGTAACCTTCTGTGGTTACTAAGCCGAAAGAAAGCAGCAACTTTTCATTAAATGGTTGGTGAGTCTGTTCCTTAAAGGTATTGGCAAGCATGATGAAAGAATGATCTTCACGCCTGACGCTTGTTACTAAAGAATCATAAGTGGAATTCCTTCCTTTCAGTATGAGTGATAACAATTGTTGTGAGGATGCAGGTATGCTTTCATTACCTACTCTGATGAAAGCAGTCCGGGCTCCGTCGAAGTAATAGTAATAAGGTGTCATACTACCGGCTGTTACTTTTACTTCCAGAACGGATTTTCCTTCATTGGTGGTATAAGGCAAGAGTTGGAACTCGGGCACTGGGTCGATTCTAACCTTGATAGCTTCACTGATAAACTCTGCGTCGCTCTGTACATTTGCCAGACCGATAATGTTTCCATCGTCTGCAATACCGTAATACAGGCTTCCACCATTTCCGTTGGCAAAGGCACTGATGCTCTTTAGCCAGCTCTTTGTTTTTTTACGTTCCAGAGCTTCCTTGAAGTCGTAGGCAGAGCATTCTGCAATGAGTTTATGGTTATCTATACGCATGTATGGTCTGATTTAATTCCCTTTTCGCTGCAAAAATACGGAAAAAAGCCTACCTTTGTATCATTCATTTATTTAACTAATATGGAATTATGAAAAAAGGTTTGGTTTTAGTTGTGATGTGTGTGGCTATGCTGTTTGCTGCCGCACCTTCGGTTTCGGCACAAACTCCGAGTAACGAATACAAGGCTATGTTGGAGAAAATGCTGGAAGCATCCGGTTCTATGGCATCGGCAAAGGCTATGGTGCCGCAGATGATTGCTATGTTGAAACAACAATCACCCTCGGCTTCAGCTTCTTTCTGGGATGGTTTCCAGAAGAAATGGGAATCAAAATTCGGCTCTAAACTGGCGGAACTTTATGCTCCTATCTATCAGAAATACCTGACACTGGATGATTTGAAGAAAATAGTCGCTTTCTATGAATCACCCGTCGGAAAGAAACTGGGTACTTCTACCCCTGCCATGATGACTGAAGGCATGCAGGTAGGACAGCAGTTGGGCATGGAAATTGCTACTGAACTACAACAAGAGTTGCAGGCACAGGGAAAATAGTTACAAGTTACGAGCTACAAGTTACAAGCTACGAGTGCCTTTCGGAACATAGCGCAGCCACTTGTAGCTCGTAGCTCGTAACTTGTAGCTTATAAATATAATGATTTATGGATTTAAAGGATTTTGAAATCATGGCCCCTGTCGGCTCGCGCGAATCACTTGCAGCAGCTATCCAGGCAGGAGCCGACTCTATCTATTTCGGTATTGAGAACCTGAATATGCGCGCCCGTTCAGCGAACACCTTCACCGTTGAAGATTTGCGGGAAATAGCGCAGATGTGTGACGAGCACGGGATGAAGAGCTACCTCACTGTCAATACCATTATTTACGACCAGGACCTTGCACTGATGCGCACCATTATAGACGCTGCAAAGGCTGCCGGCATCTCTGCGGTGATTGCGGCAGACGTGGCTGTGATGAGCTATGCGCGGCAGATAGGTCAGGAAGTGCACCTCAGCACCCAATTGAATATCTCCAATGTGGAAGCCTTGCGCTTCTATGCACAGTTTGCAGATGTGGTGGTGCTGGCACGCGAGTTGAATCTGGAGCAGGTCGCGGAGATTTACCGCCATATCTGCGAAGAGAATATCTGCGGGCCCGGTGGCGAACCTATCCGTATCGAGATGTTCTGTCACGGTGCGCTCTGCATGGCAGTCTCCGGAAAGTGCTATCTTTCTCTGCACGAAATGAACCACTCGGCCAACCGTGGCGCTTGCATGCAAGTGTGCCGCCGCTCTTACGTGGTACGCGATAAGGAGACAGACGTGGAGCTGGAGGTGGACAACCAGTATATCATGTCGCCCAAAGACCTGAAAACCATTCACTTCATGAACAAGATGCTGGACGCAGGTGTGCGTGTGTTCAAGATAGAAGGGCGTGCCCGCGGACCTGAGTACGTCCGCACAGTGGTGGAATGTTATAAAGAAGCCATCCGCTCTTATCTGGACGGTACATTCACGGATGAAAAGATTGCCGTCTGGGATGAACGCCTGAAGACGGTTTTCAACCGTGGCTTCTGGGACGGATACTATCTGGGACAACGTCTTGGCGAGTGGACGAAGAATTACGGTTCGGCGGCCACGGAACGTAAAATCTACGTAGGCAAAGGTATCAGGTACTTCTCTAATATCGGTGTTGCCGAGTTCTTGGTAGAAGCTGCCGAACTGAATGTGGGAGACAAGATATTGATTACGGGTCCGACTACCGGTGCGGTGTTCATGACACTTGATGAGGCCCGCGTCAATCTGGAGCCTGTGCAAATGGTGAAGAAAGGGCAACATTTCTCGATGAAAGCGGACAAAATACGCCCCAGCGACAAGTTGTACAAGCTGGTTTCTACAGAAGAATTGAAGAAGTTCAAGGGACTGGACATTGAAAAAAAACGGGGATGACACACTTTTGACACACTTTATAATTGTAAAGCTATACCTGTAAAATGATTCAGATAGAGTGTGTCACAAGTGTGTCATTTTCAAAGAGAGTGTGTCATAAGTGTGTCATTTAAGTTTTATTATGGAAAAGTATATCTATGAGTTGGAGATGAAGGTGCGCGATTATGAGTGCGACCTGCAAGGCATCGTGAATAATGCAAACTATCAGCATTATCTGGAACATACCAGGCATGAGTTCCTGTTATCAACGGGCGTAAGTTTTGCCAAGCTGCACGAGCAAGGAGTAGACCCTGTGGTGGCACGCATCAATATGGCGTTTAAAACTCCGTTGAAGAGTGGCGACGAGTTTGTTTCCAAACTCTATATGAAGAAGGAAGGCATCAAGTATGTTTTCTATCAGGACATCTTCAGGAAGAGTGACAATAAAGTAGTAGTCAAGGCGGTGGTGGATACGGTCTGTCTGGTGAACGGACGTTTGAGCGACAGCGAACTGTTTGACGGCATCTTTGCACCCTACCTCACTGCTAATCACTAATCACTCACCCCTAATCACTCACTATCGTGAATAACGACGAACGTATTTGTAGTATAGCCCTCACACTTTGCCCCGGTATTGGACATATCGGGGCAAAGCGTTTAATAGAGGGTATGGGTAGTGCCGCCGAAGTCTTCAGCCGGCGTCAGGAACTGCCTGAGCTCCTTTCCTGTGTAAGTCCTGCTGTGGTTGCAGCTCTCGATAATCCCGCCGCTTTTCTGCGTGCCGAACGTGAAATGGAGTTCGTGGAAAAGAACCGGTTAACCTGTCTCACCCAGAAAGATGAAGCCTACCCTTCCCGCCTGCGCGAATGTGAGGATGCTCCGGCAGTCCTTTTCTTCAAGGGCAATACCGATTTCAACCGCCTTCGTGTAATTGATATGGTGGGCACCCGTAATGCCACAGAATACGGCAAGCAGTTTTGTGCCGATTTCCTGCATGATTTATCGGCCCTTTGTCCGGATGTCCTGGTCGTCAGCGGTCTGGCCTATGGCATCGACATCCATGCCCATCGTGCCGCCCTTGCCAACAATCTTTCCACCGTGGCCGTTCTTGCCCACGGACTGGACCGTATTTATCCATACGTCCACCGCAAAACCGCCGTCGATATGCTGGAAAATGGTGGACTACTCACTGAATTCCTTACCGAAACCAACCCCGACCGCCATAACTTTGTCAGCCGCAACCGCATTGTGGCGGGTATGAGTGATGCCACCATCGTTGTAGAGTCTGCCGATAAAGGCGGTTCCCTTATTACAGCAGATTTAGCCGTGGGCTATCATCGCGATTGCTTTGCCGTTCCCGGACGCATCACCGATGTTTCCTCAAAGGGTTGTAACTTGTTGATACGCGATAACAAAGCCGCCCTCATCCAGTCTGCCGAAGAGTTTGTGCAGGCTGTGGGCTGGAACGTCGAGGAGCAGTCAGCCAAGCCGGAAGGTATTCAACGTAACCTTTTCCTCGAACTGACTGACGAAGAGGAGTCCGTCGTCCGTATTCTTTCCCGGCTGGGCGACTTGCATATCAATACGCTGGTGGTGGAAGCTGATATTCCCGTGAACCGTATGACCGGTTTGCTTTTCGAGTTAGAGATGAAAGGGGTGGTAAAGGCATTAGTGGGAGGAATGTATCATTTGTTGGCATAGGTAATACTATGAATTATTTTTTTTCTATTTTTGTTCCCATAATCAGATCACAGTGCTATGAAATACTTATTCTTTTATTTGTTTCTATTCCTGGGCGAACTGACAGTTACTGCACAGCATATGTTTTTTAGGCAATTCCCTTTTTTGAACCAGTTATCTTCTAATGAAATACAAGACATTCATCAAGATAGAGAAGGGTTTCTTTGGATTGCTACAACGAATGGTTTGGCAAGATACGACGGCTATAGGCTATTGAATTTCCGTTCCGACTATAGAAATCAGAATCTGTTGGCAGATAATGCGATTATAAATATAGATGATAATAGTTTATATGTGTGGATTGCTAGCTGGGGAGGAATAAATTTGTATGATAAACAAACGTGCCGTATTCTTCCTTTTCCAGATAAAAGATTTCAAAATCATCCTGTTAGTTATGTGGCAGTCGATCAGGCAGAAAATGTTTGGGTTGCTTCTGATGGGAGAATATACAGATGTGATTCGACTGCACATATTGTGAAAGAATATGACCTTGTAACTTCAGTAGGAAAAAATCAAGGTGGTATACAATCCATCTATATAGATAAGAAGAACCGGATTTGGATAATAGCTACAACAGGGGTATTTGGATATGATTCAACAATGGATGCTTTTATACATTATCCATGTCCTAAAATAGAGGCAGCAGCTTATGTTATGTATCAAGATAGTTCTGATAACTATTGGCTTGGAACATGGGGAGCTGGATTATGGCAATTTTTCCCGGATAAGGAAGGGGAAGAGTGTTATAAGCAATATAAGGTGATTGATTCAAATATAAATTGGGCAAAATCGACAATTTATAGTATAGAGCAAGATGATACATTCGGCTATTTATGGATGCTTTCTTATGCAGGACTTTATGTATTAAAGTATACAGATGCGGGGTTATTAGAAATGGTGGATATTCACAATCTGATTGATACGCATATGATGTACACCCGCATATGTAAAGATAGAGAGGGGAATTTATGGTTAGGGTCTTACGATACAGGTTATACAATTCTTTTTAATAATCCTAATGTGGGTAATTTCCCTTTACTCCAGCTAAAGAAAAAACTTGGTTGGGATACTAATATCTTAAATCTTTCTTTAGATAATGATAGTATCATGTGGTTTGAGCAGGATAGACACGGATTGTGTTTGTATAATTTGTCACATGATTTATTTGTTGATAGTGGTATTGGAGAGGTTAATATAATAAAGAAGTCTCTTCATAAACCAGGAGTATGGGTTAATTCAAGAAATGAGCCGCATGTGATGAGATTGACCCAAAAAGATATGAAAGTACAAGTGGAAGAAGATATTTTTGTTGCTGAGGGGGGAGTTGGCGATTTAATTGAGGATAAGGAAGGGAACCTTTGGATATCTGTATGGTACGGTAACTTGAATGTAAAGTGTCCTGATCGTGAATCATTAGTAGTTTCAGAGGAAAATATTCCCAGAATATCTTCTCTGGCAAGTGATATGGAGGGAAAAATTTGGGGAATATCGTATGATAGGCAGATTTATCGTTTAACTTGTACTAATAATCGTATTTTCTGCGAATTAAAAGGGGGTATTTCTGTACTTTCAGAAAAGGAAATAGTAGATGGAATTTGTTTTGATAGAGAAGGGTGCTTGTGGTTGAATACTTCTTTAGGGAGAGTTCTCAGGTCCGATAGGACAATGCAAATATTTGAAAATGTACCATTGGATAATGTGATAGATGATTGTACAGTATTGGGAATACTATCAGACAAGGATAATGTGTGGATTATTACTAATAAAAAAGTTCTCCAGTATAATATTAATTCGCAAACTTATCTGAACTATTCTACTGCGGATGAAAATGTAATGGTAGAAGTTTTCCGATATAAGGCGGTTAGCTTAGATGGACAGGGAGGTTTGTATGTAGGTGGGCATAAGGGATTTATACATATTCGAACTGATAGTTCTTTATCTGTGAATGAAGTAATCTCACACTTGCATGTTACAGATATCAAAGTGGAAGATAAAAGTATCTTTTTTGATAATGTTTCAGAGGAAAACACTATAAACCAAATTACCTTGTCTCCGAACGACAGGAATGTTGAAATATTCTTTTCTCCACTTCTGTATTCGGCGAAAACTAAATACCGGATGGCATATCGTTTGGAAGGTATGGATAATGATTGGATCTGGTTAGATTATGGTAAATTTTCAATTTTTTATAATCACTTGCCAAAGGGGACATATAAACTTCATTTGAAGCTGGAGTCTGAACGGGGGGAGTGGATAAAGGATGAAGTGATATTGACCATAATCAAAGAACCTGCATATTATGAAACTTGGTTCGCTTATCTTTTGTATATTGCTCTTGTTGCGCTATGTTTCTACCTTGTTGTTTACCTTTATATCCGTCGTATGAAGTTTAAGAGTGAGATTAAATTGAAGGAAGAGCTGACACGAATGAAATTGACTTATTTTACTAATGTTTCTCATGAATTGCTAACTCCTCTTACAGTAATTTCTTGTATTACGGACTATTTTGAGCAAAAAATTCCGACTGCCCGTCAGCAATCTGTGATGCTGAGGGCGAATGTGGATAAATTGAAACGGCTGATACAACAGGTACTTGACTTTCGTAAGATGGATATGGGGAAGCTGAAATTGAATGTTTCAGAGGGAAATATACGAGAGTTTATAGTGAATATCTGCAAGGTTAATTTTATGCCACTTGCTCAAAAGAAAAATATCACGTTAGAGGTTAATGTGGATATGGATGAATTATGTGGTTATGTAGACTTTGACAAATTGGATAAAATATTACATAATTTGTTGTCGAATGCTATTAAGTACACACCTGACAATAAATTCATACGTGTTAGAGTGGAAGTTGTTAATGAGGAGAAGCGTCGAATGTTAGTCGTAAAAGTGAAGGATGAAGGTATAGGAATCTCCGCTAATGAGATAGAATATATTTTTACCCGTTTTTATAGTAACAAGAAAAATAGAAGAATTGAGTCGAATGGTATAGGGCTCTCGTTAACGAAAGACTTGGTCAATATGCATCATGGCACTATAGCGGTAGAGAGTGTTTTAGGACAAGGTTCATGTTTCACGGTAAAACTTCCGATTGATAAAGAAGACTATACTTCAGATGAGTTGCTCAATGAAACAATGGCACTACAAGCTGATATGGATGAAATAGTTGTAGATGATTATGTTTCGATCGGTGATATGGACCAGTTTACCATTTTACTGATTGATGACAATATAGAATTATTGTCTGTTATGAAAGAGATGTTTAAGGAGCGATATAGGGTGCTGACTGCTGTAGACGGGCGGACGGCCTATGATAAGTTGAATAACAATGAAGTGAATGTGATTATCTGTGATGTTATGTTGCCTGATGTTAACGGTTGGGAACTTTGTACCCGCATAAAAGGTGATTTACGTTTTAATCATATTCCTGTGATTATACTTACAGCGAGGAATGGAGTTGATGATCGAATAGCAAGCTATGAAGCAGGTGCAGATGGATATATAGCCAAACCATTTGAATTGAAGATACTTTTTGCACGAGTGGATAATTTGGTTAGGGCCTCAAAAATGCGACAAATTACTTTTCGTAAAGAAGAAAAATTGAATTTGGAAAGCCTCGCTTATCCTTCGGCAGATAAGCAATTCTTGCAGTCTATTATTGATAGTATTGAGCGACATTTGGAAGATGTAGAATACGATTTGGAACAGCTATCAGTGGAGGTTCATATGTCCAAATCTACCCTGTACCGTAAAATTAAGTCTATGACTGGAATGACACCTCTGGACTTTGTGCGGAATATAAAAATGAAACATGCTTGTATGATGTTACTCAGTCGGAAGCAAAATATATCTGAAATAGCTTATGCTATAGGTTTCACCTCACCCAAATATTTCAGTAAATGTTTTAAGGAAGAATTTGGAGTTACTCCAAGTGAATATTTGCAGAAACATGATGGTGTTCATGAGTAGAAAACTGCAATTGAACTATTTTGGTCCATCTTCTAACATATAATTATCCCCTTGATTCATATTCCGAAATCTATCTTTGTTCCCAAAATTTTAGGAATAATAAAAAGGGAATATTATGGTAAGAAGTATTAGGAAAAGTACAGTAAGTATTTTATGTTTTTGTTTATTTGTTAATTTATCCTTGGCTTTTTCTCAGGAAAGTGTAAATGGATTGAGATTACATTATGACTATCCTGCAGAATATTTTGAAGAAGCTCTTGTTATAGGGAATGGGACAATGGGAGCTACTGTATATAGTGGAATAAAAAAGGATAAAATCTCACTCAATGATATAACACTCTGGACAGGGGAGCCTGATAGTAAGGTTACTGCTCTGAATGCTTACAAAGCTATTCCTGAGATTCGGGCATTACTTGATAAGGATGATTTTCGTAGTGCAGATAAGGCAATGACTAAAGTGCAGGGACATTTTAGTGAGAACTATCAGCCCTTAGGTACTTTAACTATTGAATATCTGGATAATGTGGAAAATATTTCTGCTTACCAAAGATGTCTTAATCTTAGTGATGCTACGGTTCACGCAGAATATCTGAAACAAGGGAAACTGTTTAAGACTGACTATTTCGCTTCTGCACCTGATTCAGTAATTGTGGTTAGACTTCAGTCTGATGATGATAGTGGGATTCATGCAGTCCTTTCTTTCGACTCACCTTTGCCGCATGCGCCAATGGCATCAAATAATGAAATATCTGTTGACGGTTATGCTGCATATCATTCTTATCCTAATTATTATGATGGGACTAAGGATAAGCATTTATATGATCCGGATCGGGGGATTCATTTCAGAACACTTATTCGTGTATTGGCACCAGACGGGTTGATAAAAAGTTTCTCTTCAGGTAATATAAAGATAAATGGTAGTAAAGAAGTTCTTATTCTCATAGCAAATGCCACAAGCTTTAATGGTTTTGATAAAGATCCAGTAAAGGAGGGTAGTGACTATCGTAATATTGTGACTAGGCGTATGAACTTTGCTGCTGATAAAACTTATGATGCATTGCGCAAGTCTCACATTGCTGATTATAAATATTATTTTGATCGTGTTAAACTTAATTTGGGAAAGACAGATATGGATATTGCTGCAATGTCTACTGATAAACAGCTACGTCTGTATACTGATGAACAACAGAACAATCCTGAATTGGAGGCTCTTTACTTCCAGTTTGGACGCTACTTACTTATTTCCAGCTCGCGCACTCCGGGAGTACCCGCTAATTTACAAGGCTTATGGAATGAGAGTATACTTCCTCCCTGGAGTTCTAATTATACAACTAATATTAATCTTGAGGAGAACTACTGGGCTGCTGAAACTGCTAATCTTAGCGAAATGCATCGCCCCTTGATGGATTTTATGGTTAATCTTAGTAAAACTGGGACAAAGACAGCAAAAGCATATTACGGCGTAACTGATGGTTGGTGCTTGGGACATAACTCAGATATTTGGGCTATGACTTGCCCCGTCGGGTTGAGTACTGGTGATCCTTCGTGGGCCTGCTGGACGATGGGTGGAGCATGGTTATCAACTCATATTTGGGAACATTATCTTTTTACCCAAAATAAGGATTTCTTGAGAGAACATTATCCGGTACTAAAGGGAGCCGCTACCTTTTGTCTAAATTGGCTTACCGAAAAAGATGGATATCTCCTGACTTCACCTGGGACTTCTCCTGAGAATAAATATTTGACTCCTGATGGTTATGCAGGAGCTACTTCTTATGGAAATACCTCTGACCTTGCTATGATACGTGAGTGTCTTCTTAATGTTCAGGAGGCTGCTGAAGTTCTTAAAATTGAGAAAAGTTTCAGGAAACAAATAGATAAAGTCCTTGAACGGTTATTTCCTTATCAGATTGGTGAGAATGGTAATTTACAAGAATGGTTTCATGATTGGCGGGATGAAGATCCACAGCATCGTCATCAATCACATCTTTTTGGGCTTTATCCGGGGCATCATATTTCAGTTTCTAAGACTCCGGATTTGGCAAAAGCCTGCGCTCGTACACTTGAAATTAAGGGAGATGAGACTACAGGATGGAGTACTGGTTGGCGTGTGAATCTTTTTGCACGTTTGTGTGATAGTAAGAATGCCTATCATACCTATCGTAAACTTCTTAAATATATTAGCCCTGATAATTATAGAGGTAAAGATGCACGTCGTGGAGGGGGGACTTATCCGAATCTGCTTGATGCCCATTCACCATTCCAAATTGATGGGAATTTCGGAGGATGTGCAGGAGTTATTGAAATGCTTATGCAATCATCTTTGAATTCTATAACCCTTCTTCCAGCACTTCCTGAACAATGGAAAGATGGTAGTGTGCAAGGGATTTGTGCTCGTGGCGGTTTTGTTGTTGATATGGAATGGAAAGATGGAAAAGTAATATCTTTAGTTGTATCTTCAAGAAATGGAGGAAAAACGAAGGTTTGTTTTAACGGCATGTCGAAGAATATAAATTTTAAAGCGAATGAAAAACGAAAGTTGTTGTGATGTTCAAGAGAAATTAGTTCTCAGAGAGAAGGCCCCATTATAGTTTTTGATTTTAATCGATAGGATAAAATCCATTCATTAGGGTGTCAGATAGTGTCATGAATGGATTTTGTCCTATGTGTGACATGTTTTTAAGACTATTCACTGACTAAATGTGATTTACTTTGTCTTCAAATGATTAAATTTAATATTATGAAAATAGTTACTGGAACGATTCTTTTTTGTTTGATGTCGTTTGTTCTGTTACCTGCTGCTTTTCTTCACGCATCTGATAGGAAAGTTCTTTTCGACAAGAATTGGAGATTTCATTTAGGTATTGTAACCAATGCAGAGCAGCCGGAGTATAATGACAGTCGTTGGAGAGTTCTTGACCTTCCTCACGATTGGAGTGTTGAACCGTTGCCTGTTCAGAAAGAAAGCATTACATTCGGGCCTTTCTCACGTATGAGCGAAGGAGATATTGATACTGGACAGACTGTCGGTGGTGAGGGTTGGTATCGGAAAGAATTTACGCTTTTAGGAAATGATGCTGGCAAACGTATTGTTCTTTATTTTGAGGGAGTGTACAACCAATCCGAACTTTGGATTAATGGTAAGAAAGCCAATTTCAATGCCTATGGTTATACATCTTATAAAGTAGACATTACTCCTTATCTGAATGGTCCTGGCATTTCGAATACAATCGCTATGAAAGTAGTGAATGCCGGTCGTAATAGCCGTTGGTATGCTGGTTCAGGTATTTTCCGTCATGTATGGCTGATAAAAACTAATAAACTGTATTTGGATAAATGGGATACTTTCGTTGATGCTTCCGAATTACAAAAGAAGGATGCTGTAATAAAGTTTTCTACGATTATACATAATGAGGGCTTGCAAAATAAATCAGGTACAATAGGTATTAAAATATATTCGCCTGTCGGAAACGAAGTATTTTCAACTGCACAAAACGTGGTGTTTTCTGAAGAAACTCCGGTGGCAACATCTTTTTCCATCAAAAAGCCCGAATTATGGTCAGTAGATACACCAGTACTTTACATGGCGGAAGTATCCCTTTTCTCAGGCGGCAAAGAATATGACCGGATAGTTGTTCCTTTTGGCATCCGTACGATTTCTCTCTCTGCTGAAAATGGTTTTCTACTGAATGGTAAACTGATAAAACTTAAGGGAGGCTGTGTACATCATGACAACGGGCTGCTGGGTGCTGCTGCCATAGACCGTGCTGAGGAACGGAAAGTGGAGCTAATGAAAGCTAACGGTTACAATGCTATCAGGTGTTCTCATAACCAAGTGTCTGAACATTTTCTTGATGCGTGTGACAAACTTGGTATGTTGGTTATTCACGAAACATTTGATCAGTGGCAAAAGCCCAAACGTGAACAAGATTATCATCAGTATTTCAATGAATGGAGCGACAGGGACTTGGCTGCATCTGTTTGTCGTGATCGTAATCATCCTTCAATTATCATGTGGAGTATTGGAAATGAAGTAGAACAACGTGCAGATGAGCCTGAGGGAGATTTAATCTCTAAACGATTGGTTAATACAATTCATAAATATGACACATCTCGTTTCACAACCATTGGCTCAAATGATTTTTGGGACAGACGCCATTTCAGCTGGGATAAGGACTCTCATAGAGTTTTTAAAAATCTGGATGTGGCGGGTTATAACTACATGTGGCAAAAGTACGAGAGTGATCATGCTGTATATCCACAACGTATTATTTACGGTAGTGAGTCTTATCCGAAAGAAGCTGCCCAGAATTGGAATCTTGTAGAAAAGCATCCTTATATAATAGGTGATTTTGTTTGGACGGCTATTGATTATTTGGGTGAAGCTGGATTGGCCCATGCCTTATATTTGGGTGAGGGTGAATGGAACCCGCAATTTATGGGTTGGCCATGGTATAATGGTTGGTGTGGTGATATTGATCTTTGCGGTGATAAGAAACCTCAGTCCTATTATCGCGATGTGCTTTGGAGAGAACGTCTGATAACGATGGCTGTACATGCCCCTATTCCTGATAATAAGAAAGAAGTGGTGAATGGCTGGGGCTGGCCTAATGAGCTTGTCAGCTGGAACTGGAAAGGATTTGAAGGACAAACAATGACAGTCAATGTATACAGTCGTTCTCCAAAAGTGAAACTTTACCTGAACGACAAGCTGATAAGTGAAAAAGAGATAGGGAAAGAGAATTATACAGCCACTTTTGAAGTTCCTTATGAACCGGGAATCTTAAAAGCAGTGAATTCGAAAGGTAAGGAAGAGTTTATTTTGAAAACAGCCGGAAAGCCTGTAGCCATTCGTCTGACTGCTGACCGGAATAAAATTAAAGCCTGTAAGAATGATCTTTCTTACGTGAAGATAGAGTTGGTGGATAAAGCTGGAAATGTGGTTCCCGATATTTCTTTACCTGTTAAGATAGAGTGTAGTGGAAAAGGGACAGTAATTGCTGGTGGAAATGCAGCTTATGATGATATGAAGAGTTTTCGTTCACTGACACCTAGTACTTTTCGTGGGCGAGCTATTGCCATTGTTCAGCCCAATGAAGATAAAGGCGAAATTAAAGTGAAGGTGTCTGCCGAAGGATTACAGGAGGATTTTGTTGTGATAAATACGTATTAGTTTTATATATAGAAGACGAATAAGGTAATAATCAAAATATATATTCTGTCTCTTATACACATCTCCGAGCCCACGAGACATGCGCAGATC
>CAMTFK010000038.1 GCA_947071285.1 uncultured Bacteroides sp.
TCAGACGGTGCTTTCGTTGCCAGACTGACTACTATCACTACAATGATACAGAACAAGAACATCCATCCACAGAAGAATAACCAGTTCATATCATAGAACAGATATTTGAATGTACCGCCTGCCACATCGCCTGCATTGCTATAATATACTTTGGCTCCCAAACGTGTCAGACCGATAACCATACCAGCAATCAATCCCCACATACCACCTTGTGCAGAAGTACGTTTCCAGCAGATACCCAACAGGAAGGCTGCGGCGATACCCGGTGCCAATACAGACTGTACGTCTTGCAAGTAAGTATAAAGCACATCACCTACGCTACGCATGATAGGTATCCACAAAATACCCAGAATTACAATCACTACAGTTGCCATCTGACCGATAACTACTAATTTCTTTTCAGAAGTTTTCGGTTTGAAGCGTTTGTAGAAGTCGATTGTAAACAGCATGGCAGATGAGTTGAACAAAGATGCCAACGAACTCATCAAAGCTGCAAGGATACCGCAAACCACCAAACCTTTCACACCAGCCGGTAACAACTTGGCTACCAGTGTCGGGAAAGCTGCATCGGCATTTGCCACACCATTGTCCAGCATCGGCAAGAAACCTTCACCACCGGCACCCAGATACTTCTGATGCAATGCGAAAGCAATCATACCCGGAATCAGGAATAAGAATACGGGCAACAGTTTCAGATAGGCACCAAAGATAGTACCGCGACGTGCTTCTTTCTGGTTTTTACCTGAAAGAACACGTTGCACGATGAATTGGTCAGTACACCAGTACCAGAAACCGATGATGGCTGATCCTATCAGTGCTCCCAGCCAAGGGAAGTTAGGGTCACTATTGCTGCGAATTAATTCCGTCATAGTATTTCCTTGATCATTTACGGTAACTGCACCACAAATTCTCATCATTTCATCCCATCCACCCAATTCTTTGAAACCAAGAACGAGGATAATCAGTGAGCCCAATAACAAAATAGGTGTTTGTAATACAGAAGTATAAAGTACAGACTTCATCCCACCAAAGATCGTATATAATGCAGTTATCAAAACCAGACCGATTGCTGCAATCCAGAAGAAATCAATCCCCCAAAGTTCTTTAATTCCGAATACTTGTTGGAAAACCAAACCGCCGGCATATACCGTAACTGCCACTTTAGTCAATACGTAACTGATTAAAGAGATAACAGACAATATGGTACGCGATTGCGGGTTATAACGACGTTCCAGGAATTCCGGCATCGTATATACCATACTTCTTGAATAGAAAGGTACGAATACCCATCCCAAAATAAGAATCATCCATCCCTGAATCTCCCAGTGTGCCATAGCCATACCGCTGGAAGCTCCTGCGCCTGCCAAACCAATTAAGTGTTCCGAACCGATGTTTGATGCAAAAATAGATGCACCAATCGCAATCCATGTAGCATCACGTCCACCCAAGAAATAATCTGCTGAGTCGTTCTGTTTTTGTCTGACAACCCAAACAATAATACCTATCAGAGCCAAAGCGAAGACTCCAATTACAATCCAATCTAATGCTTCCACAATACTTATGTTTAAAAGTTAACTATTATTTCTCTACTGAGAATTTAAAGATACATTCGCTGTTATAAGTTTGTCCCGGTTCCAGTACAACGGTCGGCCATTCAGGCTTATTAGGACTGTCGGGATAGTGCTGTGTTTCCAGACAAACGGAAGCACGTTGATTATAAGTGATACCTTTCTTGCCAGTTACGGTTCCATCCAGGAAATTGCCTGTATAAACCTGTATACCCGGTTCGTTGGTGTAAACTTCCAATGTAATACCACTTACTGGTGATGTCATTTTGGCTGCTACCTGAGAGAGGTCTCCCTTTGTGTTCAGCACCCAATTGTGGTCATAACCGTTTCCGTTCTTCAACTGGACAAAATCGAAGTTTGTGATGTCTTGTCCTACAGCCTTAGGAGTAGTGAAGTCCATCGGAGTATCTTTCACGGTTACAATTTCTCCTGTAGTCATAAATGTGCTGTCTACTGGAGTGTAATTATCTGCATTTACATATAAGATATGATCAGTTGCAGCATTTGCAGGATTACCGGATAAGTTGAAGTAGGAGTGGTTAGTCATGTTGATAACCGTTTTCTTATCTGTAGTGGCGCTATACTTTATATCTATAGCATTGTCATCAGTCAGTTTGAAAAGAACTTTAGCTGTTACGTTACCTGGGAATTTTTCATCTCCGTCCGGTGAAATGCGAGTCAGTTCCAAGGTCGTGTCATCAATAGGGTTGGCTTCATATACCTGATATTGCCAACCTTTGGGACCACCATGCAGGCAGTGACCGAAGTTGTTTTGTGGTAATTGGATAGTGTCTCCGTCCAGTACGATTCTTCCCTGGTTGATGCGGTTTGCATAACGACCGATAGAAGCACCGAAATCACTCGGAATGTTTACATAGTCAGCAATGCTGTCAAAACCCAGAACGACGTCCTGCATATTCCCGTTCTTATCGGGCACCATAATAGAAACGATGCGACCACCGAAGTTAGTGATGCATACTTCCATGCCTGACTTATTCTTTAAAGTATAAAGATTCGTCTTAGCATTGTTCACTTCTGTTTGAAAATCCTCCGGATTGAGACCGGACAAAGTCAACTCCTGAGCTGGCTTGTTATTGCACGCAGATAGCATCAGTGCGGCAATTCCTGCAAGTAGAAATTTGTTTTTCATGGTTCTATTTTTAATGTAAATGAGATAATTATCCGATTTTGGGTGTAAAAGTAACACTTTATTTGAGTGTATTAGCTACACTACTATATGTTATGTAACATAAAAGCAAAAAAACTGCCTGAATATAGTGATATTCAAGGCAGTTTTTCAGAATGAGAATGAGCGATTATTATGCATTTACTTAATTACTACTTCACCAGGATGACATGTGTAATTAATGTTGTATCCTTCTATTTCTGCCGGGCTACAAGAAACTACTTTTGCTGAAACATTAGTAAAACTGGTGCCACAGGGGTAACTACTGCTTATTGCTTCATTTTGTCCCGGGCTAAAACGTGCAGTTACGGTTCTAGTAATGAAAGTGCCATTTGCACTTGTTAGAGTAAGTTCTAATGTAATAGTCATGTATTCAGGTATTGTTGCATAATTATTATTGACTTTGGCATATGCTTTTCCAATTCCGTTAGTGATTTCTATGTATGGATATACATGAAACCATAGTAATAGTCTATTGTTGGATTTGGTCTCAGCCCGTGATACAGTCTGTTCAGAGACATTTAGAATAGCATTGTTCTCGCATGAAGTTAATTCTGTAATAAACAGACAACTTAATATTGAAATAAGGAAAATAATCTTTTTCATAATTTATTTTTTAGTATTGTTATTCGTATCATTTTTGTAATTATTATGATTTGCTATTATATCTGTCATGCAAATGAATTGTAAAGCATGACAGATATTAATAGATAAATCGATAACTTTTTAAGTCAGTCTTTAAAGCTATTTACTCTTTTTGCCCCAATAAGTTTTATTATTGGTATAGGAAGCGTAAACAATGGTATGCGTACGGGGGTTAGCCTCCCAGTCCGTTTCACGTTGCAGATATAAGTCTACACTATTCACAGTCAAAATCTGGTTTTCTGCATCAAAGCTCCAGGAACTGTCTTTCCAGGTTCCTTCTGAAACTTTATGGTCATCTGTCAGGGTCATTGCAGAAGAAGCTTTTTGTTGACCGCTTACGTATGATAAGTCGATATGTTCCCAGCCACCTATTAATTCTTCTTCAGTGATTGGCAATTGAGGTACGGCGCCGTAACGCTCAGGCATTACCAGAGGCCAGCCGTCCTTAGTCCAGCGGATGCTACGTACGTGGCCCAGCATAACAGCGTTGTCTACACTTTCAGGCAAACGTCCTTGTGAGGCATAGTACCAGTTGCCATTACCGTCATCGAATATGGCACAATGTGAAATACCTACCCAACCCTCGCTATTGGCAAATTTATATGGATGGGTTACGACTGGATACATATCAGCCCCTTCGGTAACATTGGCACCATCAATGCCTAAATAGGGACCGGTAATACTCTTTGAACGGGCGACGCGTGTGTTGTAAGGTGTTTCCAAAGCATCGTAAGCCATAAACAGATAGTAATATTCCGTTTGGGGATTGTAAACGATTTCAGGACCTTCACTTGCTTGCCAACGATTACCCGCTTGGCGGGTGGCAATTAACTGCCCATATTCAGCAGGTGCATTGCCTTCAGCCCAGGGAATACCCAAACTTTGTTTTGGCATACCGGTCACTTCATTCAGTTCCATAGCAACAATACCACTGTGCCATGAACCATAAATCAACCAGTGTGCACCTTCGGGGGTAATTATGTAAGAAGGATCGATAGCATTCCATTTATAATAGCAGTTTGCCCAGTCTCCTGCGGTAACATTAAACTCAAGCCCTTTGTCTGAAGCATTCGTCACTATATACCCTTTATCTACCCATCCATCATTATTAGAAAGATTGGTATTTTCCATCATTCCGATAAATGCACGTTCACTCCAGGTACCTTCACCGTTGAGTAATCCCGGACAAGTGATAGAATAGTACATACGATACAAACCGTTTCTAACTTTGCGTACACAGGGAGCCCAGAAACCATAGGAAATTTCAGCAGCAGTAGCAACGGGTTGCAATCCCATTCCTTGACGAATCTCATTTAGCTTGGGAACTACCCAACCGGGAAGTTCTTTCATTGTTCTGCCCAAATATTCCCAGTCAATCAGGTTCTTGGAGCGGCGTGCATGGAAGTGTCCATGCCCTCCATGGGCATTACCGTATGAAGCATCAGTCTGATACATATAATAGTATCCGTCTTCACCCAACACTACCGTAGGATCGTGTACATTGGCAAGATTCCATTGACCACGCATGTTCCAGTCTGCTATAGCGATATAATTGTCGGGGTAGATGGGAGCTTGATAAGCCGCTAACTGTTCATCTAATGTACCATCGGCTGTACTGAACGTGAACTCTGGTGAATAGACTACATCACCTTGGTAGATGCATACGAATGCACGTGCATAGTAAGTGCGTTTCGGAGCTAAATCTGTGAGAGTGGCAGACAATGTTCCATTACTGATGAGTGCTTTGACTGTGGCACTATGGATGGTAGGAGACGATTGTAAACTGTAGCAAAAGCCGGCACCGCTATAGCGTACATCATCGCGCATGTTGACTGCCACACTAAGTGAGGCAGATGAAGTGCTTGTTTCACCGGTTAAGGCAGGCGTTTCTATGGCAATTCCCTCGGTTCCATAGTCGTTGTCATCGTCGCTGCACGCTCCCGTAAAGAGAGCGGCTGCGAACAAGGCAATAAGACATTTATATTGTTTCATAACTTAATTCTTTAGATGTTTTGTTCTGTAACATTTTCCCTTTATTCAGCCGGAGTTTCTTCATTCGAATCGTTTTCATCTCCACCTGTAGAAGTACTGAGTTCCCAACCTTGATTTTGTCCCAGCCTCGGCAGTCTCTTAGTTTCCGCATCGGGTATCGGGAAGTAGTAATTCTTAGGCACATTGAATGTGCGTGAGGGATAATTTCTGGCAGAGCCGTATGTGTACACTGCATTTTCCGGATTTGTAACAGTGACACCATAAAGATTATAGACCTGCTTGTAGTATGGCAGATTTTTTTCGCTGGATGGTGTTTGGGCTTCAAAAAGCTTCCAGCGACGTTCGTCGAAGAAACGGTGGTCTTCAAAGCACAGTTCAATACGTCGCTCGTTGCGAATGCGTTCACGGAGTTGTTCCTGATTCATGCCGCTATAAGCAGGCATACCTACGCGATCGCGTAATTCGTTGATATATTGATAAGCTTCGGATGGTCCATAGGCTTCGTTTACGGCTTCAGCTGCGTTCAATAAAACCTCTCCGAAACGGAAAATGGGACACACATGATTATAGTTTGACGGACTCTTGAATGACATATTGTTCAAGTACTTTTTTGTATAGTAACCTGTTAATGTACCACCGTTTTGTGTCTCATAGTCTGCTCCGCTAGGATAAGATACGTCAATGGCGCGTTCCTCCTCATTCAGTTTGTCTCCCCAGATGGAGCCCTGATGCAGGATCGTCTGTTCAAGGCGCGGATCTCGGTTGGCATACGGATTTTGAGGGTCGTAACTTGGGTCTTGGTCAATGGGCAAACCATTGATTGTTTCATAAGAATCAACTAAATTCTGGGTCGGATTCGTTCGGCCGCTTGAATTGGTAAAGCCGGCAGGAGCCAGATAATCCTCCACTGTATGAGTGGTCCATACTGAACGGGTCAAGATATATTCGTCGTTGAAATATGGGGTTGTTACGAAACATTGATAATAGTTCTGTGTAGGATCATTATCAGATGTTCTGTATAGCTTGTATGGCTTCGTTTGTTGATTGTTTCTGGTTATGAACGCACGCGCTGCTTCGGCGGCTTCTTTCCACCATTCAATGTTATTGGTCGGATTGTTTAGTGGAGAGGCTCTGTAAAGCAGGGCCCTTGCCTTTAAGGCATAAGCGGCGGCACCATTCACGCGTCCCCAATTCTCATTTTCGTTGCTGTAGCGGAACGGCAATACGTCTTTTACCAAGTCGCATTGGTCGGCAACCCATTTCATAACGTCTGCACATTTATTGCGCGGTACATTCATTCGTGGGTCATTCTGTTGGAAAACGATGGGTATACCCTCTTCATCATCGCCTGCAATAATGATGTCGCCAAACCAAGAAGACATGTCGAAGTGGAAGATGGCACGAAGCAATTTGGCTTCGGCCACATAGCGATCATACAAATGATTATCGTCACCGGTCTTATCATAGTTGCCAACTACTTCTTCGCGAACATTCTTTAGGAATAGATTCGATGCCCGGATAGCTCTGCTGTTTTTGGGCCAAAAGTCATTGGCGAATGGGTGGTTAATAGCTGAATAACCATCTGTAAGTACACTGCCATAATACAGTACTGACCACCAACCTAAAGCGTTATCGGTCATGCAATCGCGGGATGCGCTTCGGAATTGTCCATCTGTGTAGCCAACAAAAGCGTCCGGTAAATAAGTGTAAATATTGGCTAAGAAACCACGGGTGTTTTCGTAGCTTCTGAATACTTGCTCCTCGGAGAGGGTCAAGTCCACTTCCTTTTCCAGAAAGTCGCTGCAGGAAGAAGTTCCGGATGCTAACAGCGCTATTGCTATATATTTTATAAACTTTTTCATATTCATAATCTTGTTTATTGAAAGGTTAGAAACCAACGTTTATACCAAAAGAGAATGTGCGGGTCTTAGGATACCACCATGTGTAACTCATAGGCTTTTCCGGATCCAGATTATCAGGTAAGTGACTCCAGTTGAATAAGTTGTATCCGCTAAAGTAGATACGGCATTTGGTCATACCGGCTTTTGCAATCAGTCTTTTGGGCAAAGAGTATCCGAGTTCAATGTTGCGTAGTGACAGATAATTTCCATTAACTATCCAGATATCATTCATATAAGTGTTAGTACTTCTTTCGCTGTCAATAGGATTGAATCCAGCATACGTGGGACGCGGATAGGTTGCATTGACGTTTCGAGGGTCATTCGGATCATCCGTGTAGTAACCCCATGCCTTGGTGATTTCATGAGTTGCCTGGTGTCCCCAAGGAGACCAAGTCATGGCAGGTGAGATGAATACTGAACGATTCAGATATGCCGTGAGCGTTGCCTGTAAATCAAAACCTGCATATTCAACACCGAAAGACAAGGAAGGAGTTATTTCGGGGATAATGGTATAACCACTCGGAATCATGTCATTTTCATCAATTTGGCGGTCACCGTTCAAATCTTTGAAAACAGCTGTACCGAGATCTTGCCTTTTTGCACTACCTGCAGCCGTATTATACGGATATTTTTCCGGATGATCGATAGCATCTTGTTGACTGGTAGCAATCAGGTTGGGATCGCTTGCCCATTGTTGGAACTTATAAATATTCCAACCACCTACTGTTCCGTTGAATACATTTTCATAAAGTCCGGCTACAGAAGTGTATTCAAATATCCGTTTACCGGTCTTGCGCTGCCACTCTACATTCGGCTCTGTTTCGTCCATTTCGGTAATCTTGTTGGTATTCCAAGTCAGCATGCCTTCCAAGAAATAAGTCACTTTACCAATGCGGTTACGATGTCCGATTGTTAACTCCATACCTTTGGTTTCGGCTTTTCCATAGGCATCTTGTGCTACACCGATACCCAAAAGGCTGGGAGTATTGGAACGGGTTACAAGAATATTGGAACGCCATTCCTTGAACGCGTCGAATGAGCCGTAGAGTCTCTTATGCCAGAAGTCGAAATCTACGCCAACATTAAGCATATCGGAGAGTTCCCATTTATTGTTGTGATTGCCGGAGAGGGTTTCTGCCACCCCGCCTACGCCTGTATTGGAAGTTCCGAAGCTATAACCGGTACTTGTTCCAAAAGTACTTTGGTAGGGGTAACGATTACTGCCCGTAGAAGATTGACCAACGTGACCGAATGAAGCGCGTAGTTTCAGCAGGCTGATATTCTTGTTTTTCAACCATGCTTCTTCTGAAGCTACCCAACCAAGAGAGGCTCCGTAGAAATTTCCCCAGCGGTCTTCCGGTGCGTAGTTATCACTGGCCATCCGCGAAAAGTTTCCAGAAAGGATATACTTGTTATCATATACATAAGTTGCCTGTCCGTTGTATGACAAGAAACGGTTGGACGAAAGCTTGCCTACATCATGGTTGTTAGCGTCGCGTACGTTTTCCATATTCTGATATGTACGTATGAAGGCGCGGGCATCTACGGCATGTTTTCCAAATGACCGGTTATAGCTGAAACCGGCATTGAAATTAAAATTGTAGTAATTGGCACGTTCATTGGCAGATGGGTTGGTCAAAGCGGAATACTTGGTAGTTTGTTTGTATTCAAACTGTGACGGATCTTTTACGTTCATATTCATGTAATCGTACTCGTAAGAATTCACACTGTTATCCTGAGTAGATTGAAATACATCAAAGGCATCAAAACTAACCGTTACGTTTGCTTTCAGTCCTCTCACCAGCTCGGACAGGTCGCCTGTCACATTAACGGTAGAATACAAGTTACGACGACGGTTTTTGTCCTGTCCGGATGAACCTAACAAACGTGCAGGATTCTGAGCTGTGTTCTTGGAGTACAATTCTCCGTTGGGTGTGTAAACAGGAGCCATCGGGTCGGCTTCTACTGCACCGAACGTTACCAATGAGAATACACCGGTACGGGGCTGAGAGATATTATCGATACGTCCACCCAGGTCCAATGATACATTCAGATACTTGTTTACGTCGATGTCCAGATTGGAGCGCAGGTTATAGCGGTTCAAAACGTGCTGGGTACTGAATTTGTCATTATATTCCGTCCATTTGGAATTCCACATACCTTCTTGGCGGAGATATGAGAATGATACATAGTAACGTGCACGGCTGCTTCCGCCACTGATCTGCATATTTGTTTTATAGGTAGGAGCCATGTCGCGATACAACTCATCAAACCAGTTCGTATTGAAGTACCGGTATCGGTCTATACCTTCCAGTTCTTCACCGGCAGTCACACGACGATACATTTCGATTTGTTCATCCGAGTATTGTGGATTGCTTCCATCCAGATAGAGTACCCGGTTGGTAGTCAGTGCTTTGTTATATGCATTCTGGTTTTCCATTTTGTTGCTCAACATCTGGAAACCTACTTCTTGCGTGAAGTCTATCTTCGTCTTTCCTGTTTCACCGCGTTTCGTGGTTACCAGAATGGCACCATTGGCACCGCGCATACCATAGATGGCTGTTGCGGCTGCATCTTTCAGAATAGTGATATTCTCAATGGGGAAAGCGTCGAGAAATGAAAGGTCGCGTTCTACATTGTCTACAATTATTAGCGGATTGCGGGCACCGGAGTTCATGGTACGTATACCGCGGATATACATGGCGGTTTCCGTCCATCCCGGTTCGCTGGACCACTCATAAGTCTCCATACCTGTAACAGTAGAAGAAAATGCATTCTGGAGCACCGTAATGGGATACTTCTGTAGCTTTTCACCAGCTACTGCCGAGGTGGATTCAGTCATAAACTTCTTTGGTTTGCGGGTGAAAGCTATTGGCATTGTGTGTAGATATTCGTCTATGTCAGGTTCCATCACAATTTTGAAGTTATCATCAAATTCGGCTGTAGCCGTAGTATTCTTGTAGCCTATGCTACTTACGCAGAGTTCGTCGCCTACTTTTACATTCTTCAAACTGAAGAAACCGTTATCATCAGACAGAGCTATGCGGCTCTGCTCGGTTACGTTCACAATAGCTCCCGGAATTGGGGTACCGTCAGGATCTAAGATACGCCCTTTTAATATCTGTTCGTCCTGTGCCCGGACTGTACCGGATAGAATAATCAGGACTCCCAACAACAGGAATTTGCTGATTCCTGCCAGTTTGTTCATTATATGATTCATATTGTTATACATAATATATTCGATTTAAGATTACCAGCCTGGATTATTTTCAATGTTCGTCTTCCAGTATTCTCCCTCAGGTATCGGATAGAGATACATTTTATCTTCGAATACGCGTTTTTGGGCTACTTTACGTGTGATGGCTCCATTTTCAGCCACATTCACTCCGTAGATGTCACGTGATAACGCTTCAGTTGCTACATTCCAACGGCGAACATCCCATACACGGTGTTCTTCGAATGCAAATTCGATGGTGCGTTCTTTATGGATGAAGTTGCGCATCTTATCTTTGGTATTCAAGTCGGTGCGGTTTGCCACACTGCCTGAGATACCTGCGCGTTCGCGTATTTGGTCGAGCATGGAATACACTTCACTGCAAGGGCCGTTCACTTCATTCATAGCTTCTGCATAGTTCATCATGATTTCAGCATAGCGAATGATAGTCCACAGGCGATAGGCTGTTCCGGAATGCTCAACGCTAAGAATTGATTCGGGAATATACTTGCGTACATAGTAGCCTGTAGGAGTAGAGTTTGCATTACCTCTTGGGTTGTCACGCATTCCAAATCTTACGTCAATGCTTCCGCTACCCCATTCAACTCCTTGATAGAGAACTGTGGCAGCCAGACGCGGATCGCGATTGCTCCACGGTTGGGCATCATTGTAACCGCTTGCCGGGTTGATGGCGGGAATCATTGAATTGCCGGTATATACCGGGGCGCCGGTAGCATCATACTCGCTAAAGGGAGAAGAACCGTCCGCCATGTCATACATATCCACCAGATTCTGTGACGGGCAAAGACCACCGTTTCCTCCTTCACCTACCGGTGTGTCATTTTTTATATTGCCCCAATTCTGCTTGTCATCATTTCGGTAGAAGATAACTTCCTTGTTGCTACCTTGATAGGCGGTTCTCAGCAGTGCATTGGTATAGTTCTCTATTCCTAAAGTGGCACCGGTAGCATCTTTAGCATTGAACAATGCAAAGTTTGCTCCATAGGTGTCAATGAATTCTTTGGCAACATTAGCAGCCTGTTGCCAAGTGATACCAGATTCGCTACTATAGCGCGGACTTGCCATGAAGAGCATAATGCGTGACCGGAGTGCGCATGCCATAGGCTGACCGATGCGTCCTGCAGTACTTGATGCCCATGCTGTTTCATAATCCAATAAATTACCTTCACAGCTTTTGAGTTCCTCTAAAATAAAGTCTACTACATACTCTTTTGTCGTGGGACGAGTCGTATATTTACTCATCAAATCGCCGTTAGGGTCAAGCACTTCTGTCACAATGGGGATAGGACCGTAGCGCAGAAACAGTTCCCAATAGAAGTATGCGCGCAGGAAGCGGGCTTCCGCTATATAGTTCTTTTTGTCTCTATTATATTTGTCTTCGCTGTCGGCAGGGTTTTGGGGCACTTCTTCTATGCGGGTGAGAAGCATATTGCATTTGCGGATGCCGCGATAGTAGTGTTCCCATGTATCAACCAGTTCGGATGCACCCGAACCCCCATAGAAGTTACCGATATTGAAAGAGGTTCTTACACCATTCCCATAGGAAGTCTCAGCCAAATCGGTTGCTGCATCTAGCCAAGTAGTACTGATGCGGCCTGCACCGTGGCGCAGGAAATTGTAAGTGTCGAGGTGGAACTGTACCGTCAGATTCCAATCGCTGAACACTTGTTCGCCGGTCAACTCATTGCTGGGTTGTTTGTCAAGGAAGCCACCGAATATATCCTCGCAGGAGGTTAGGGTAGTGGAGGCAATACTAAGGGCGAATATACTGTATAATAATGCTTTCTTCATGTTTCTATCAGAATTTAATGTTTACACCAAAGTTTACGGTTTTCATAATAGGATAGCGGTTTGAACCGTTGCTTTCCGGATCGGTCAGGCCATTCAAGTCATCCCAGGTAATCAGATTGTTGGCATTTACATAGAGGCGGCAGTCGCTCATCCCTACTTTCTTGGCCCACAAAGTAGGCAAGGTGTAGCTCAGTTCTATATTTTTCAGTCGCATGAATGCACCGTTTTTCAGGAAGAATGAGTTTCCGCGTTGGTTATGATTGCCGTAGCTGTCATAGTGAAGACGTGGATATTTAGCATTTGCTAAGTTTTCAGCTTCACTTTTGGAAGGATTCCAACGGTCCAGATGATGTTCTTTCACCTTACCTCCATTTACAAAAGCAAACATTGCTTCAGCGTCATAATAGCGGCTTACGTGATTCACACCCTGAAACATAACGCTGAATCCCCAGTTCTTGTAGTTAGCTCCTAATGACAGCGCGTACGTGTTTTCCGGAATATCACTGTAGCCGATGAAGGTCTCGTCACGTTCATCAATCAGTCCGTCACCATTCATATCACGATACTTCAAATCTCCTACTCCTACGTTTTCACCAAGTTTGGACACCGGAAGCTTTCCACCGTCAATGTCGGCTTGTGTGATGAATCCGTCACATACCAGACCAAAGTACTGATTGATAGGATGACCTTCACGCTTGCGATAATCTGTTTTCAAGTCTGGTTCGTCCATCATGAGGATTTCGTTTTTGGCGTGAGAGTAAGTCAGTCCCACTGTGTAGTTGAAATCCTTACCGATGTGGTTGGCATGTTTCAGTTCGATTTCGTAACCGCTGTTTTTCGTTTTTCCCAAGTTGGCAGCTGCCATGGCCACTCCAACCCATTGCGGACGAGTGAGATACTGTGTCAGAATGTCGTTACGCTTCTCGTAGAAGAGGTCAAGATTACCACTCAGCAGGCCGTTCCACAATCCAAATTCCAAACCTAGGTTATATTTATGGGCACGTTCCCATGTAACACCATAGTTAGGATATTGAGATTCATAAATACCGGATTGCCAGGTTTCTCCATATCGGTAGTCATTACCAATCTGGCTCCATTTCTGTTCATACAGGAAGCGTTGTTTGGTGCCATTTATTTTATATATGTCATTACCTACCTGACCGTAAGAAGCACGAAGTTTCAGGTTGTTCAACCAATCTTGTGTACCTTTCATGAATTCTTCGTTGGTGATACGCCATCCCACAGATACGGAGGGGAAGAAACCGAAACGTTTACCTTTCATAAAGTTCTCGGAACCGTTATAACCGGCATTGAACTCAAACAAATAACGGTCATCATAACCATAAGTAACACGACCCACGATACCTTGATAACGTTCTGCCAGTTCAGCTTTATTACGATAATCATTCTGCATATATAGCATCATACCGGTTACATCATGTTTACCGAACTTGCGTGCATAATTCACCTGAGCCTCCATATAGAGTTTATAGATAGAGGTGAAAGAAGAACCATAAGCTAATTCGGTATCAGTGTTGAATTTATTGTAAGCATCAATAGAATTATAATTATCACGATTGTTTAATTCGTAGGTGGCGAAATTCTTGGTATAATTTCTGCGATGTTCGTTTTCATAGTCGAACGACAACATGCCTTTCACACTTAAACCTTCAGTGAGCCAATCCAATTTATAATCTACAATGAAGTTTGTTTCATTAATAGTGTTTACTGAACGGTAATAACCTCCTTCTGCCAATGCAGCTACGATGTTATTCTGATACTGTGAACTACCGCCATAGAGTGAGCGGGTAGTTTCACCACTTTGTACTTCATAAGCTACAGGGAATATCCAGCCCGGAGTATGATTGATTTCATAGAATACTTCACTGTAGTCGCCTCTTTCTGTAGTCTTGGGGCCTCTGCGTTCCTCAAAGCGTGTACCGAAGTTTACTGAGAAAGTCAAATCTTTCGTCAAGAAGAAATCGGTATTGGCACGGAAAGCGTAACGGCGGAAGTTCAGGCTTGATTTGTTTCCATACGCATCGTTACTCAGGTTTTTATACATAGAAGTCTGATCGTAGAATTCTCCGGAAGCATAGTATCGCATACGTTTCGTACCTCCACGAATACTTACGTTGTAACGTTGTGCAGGAGCTGTACTGTTAAGCACCTCATCATACCAATTTACGTTGGGATAGAGCATGGCGTCTACCCCGCTCAATTGTCCGGTTACTGATTTACGATACATCTCAATATCATTATCGCTGTACCATGAGTTTATTCCATCGTTGCGCAAAGCTTCTTCAAGTAGTACAACGGACTGATATGAGTTCAGGTAAGTATCTCCACGTGTAGGGCTTTGAATCTGCCAGTTAGCAGTCAAGCTCACTTCCGGTTTCTGTTCCTTACCACGCTTAGTAGTAATCAACATTACACCATTTGCACCACGCACACCGTAAACAGCTGTTGCTGAAGCATCTTTCAATACAGAGATGGTTTCAATGTCATCGGGAGCGATTTGCGAGAAAGCACGTTCCACACCGTCTACTAAGATAAGCGGTTGCGCGTCGCCTGCAAAGGTGGCGCGGCCACGGATAAAGATCTGGGCATCATCAGCACCCGGCGCACCGGAAGTCTGTGAAGTGATTACACCGGGAATCTTACCGGCAATAGCTTGTGATACGTTGGCGGCGGGAGTAGACAATAAGTCTTTGGATGATACCTGAGAGATAGCACCAATGACACTTTCTTTTTTCTGTGCACCATAACCTACTACCACAACTTCTTCCAGCATTTCTGAGTCTTCTTTCAATGTTACGGCAATGGAGCTTTTCCCATTCAGGCTGATCTCTTGTGTTTGATAGCCAACAAACGAAATCTGCAGTGTGGCATTGCCGTTGCTGACAGTTAGCTTGAAGTTACCGTCCATATCGGTAATCGTACCATTGCTTGGTGTACCTTTTTCAAGTACGCTGGCACCTATGACAGTCTCTCCTGTGGCATCCTTCACAACGCCTGTTACTTGCTTTGATTGAGCCTGGGCTACCTGGCCTATCAGTATCAGGGCAAGCGTCAACAACATGCCAATACACTTGAATCTTGGTGTTGTTTGATGTTTCTTTTCTTTCATATTGCGTTAATTTATATTAGAATAAAGGTTATTTCTTACGGCTAACCAGAACTTTAATTTGTTCCTGGGTTAAAGCTACGTTGTAAATAGAAATGTGGTCGAAAGCAAAGCCCGGATCATTGTCTCCCCAGTTCCATGCTTGGTTACCTCCCAGGCAGATATATTTCAAGTCGCTTCCGTTAGAGAACAAACCTGCAATAACATTCCCGTCGCCTGAGCCCGAAACATTCCATTCATTCTTCAGCACACCGTCGAAGTAGACTTTAGCGTTGGTTTCAGTGAACACGGCAGTATACAAATGCCAATCTTTATCGGCAAGCCAATCTGTGGCATCATGATAAGCCACATTGGTACCTGCTGTATTCTGCGCGTCTGTAAAGTCGCACCAACCACTACAGTTAACTTGCAGTATCCCCCTGTATTGGCAGGCCAACATCGGTGCACCATTATCAGTGGCTGGTCCTGAACCGTATGCCATGAACAACGGAGCCCACATGTAATCAGCAGAAGCCCCTGCATTTTCAGAATTTACCCAAACGGCTACAGTCAATTGTTTTGTATCAGCAGTATGAGAGAGGGCATCTTCGGGCAACACTAAATAATTGGAGCGTAGTGCGCCTCCTACATTCTGGAATACATTCCCCCATGCGCCGCCAGGACGTTCGATAGTTCCTGCACCGTAGATTGTGGCATTGCCTACACCTTTTTCAAAGTCGTTGAAATACGTTGGAGTCGGTAGTTTTTTATAGGCAATGATATTATCGATTTCTGCTTTAGTCAACGCTTTATTATAAATGGCAATATCGTCGAACATGAATCCTGGGTCATTATCTCCCCAATTCCATGCTTGGTTACCTCCCAGACAGATGTATTTTAAATCACTTCCGTTGGAGAATAAGCCGCCAATTACATTTCCGTCACCGGAACCGTTAACATTCCATTCATTTTTCAGTACTCCATCAAAGTATACTTTGGCATTGGTCTCAGTCAGCGTAACTGTATAATAGTGCCAACCTTTATCGGCTAACCAGTCTGTAGCATCGTGGTAGACTCCATTGACATGGTTTGTATTTTGTGCATCTGTAAAGTCACACCAACCATTACAGTTCACTTGCAGAATACCTCTATATTGGCAGATAAACATGGGAGTGCCATTATCTGTAGCAGGACCAGAGGCATAGGCTGAAAATAGTGGAGCCCACATATAATCGGCAGAAGCGCCTGCATTGGCAGCATTCACCCATACACCGATGCTCAATTCTTTGGTTTCCGCTGAATGAGAAAGGACATCTTCGGGCAGTATTAAATAATTGGAGCGTTGAGCGCCACCCACATTTTGGAATACGCGACCAAAGTTGCCTCCGAAATCAATGAAGCTACCCTTACCATAAATAGTTGTACCATCGTTTTCTCTTTCAAAATCGCTGAAGAAAACTTGGCCGGGATAAAGCTCGCCACCTTCGACACTACTGTCTCCGCCTTTCTTCGGCACTGCAATTTCTGTGCTTGTTATCGTATTCCGATAAACGGACAGGTCGTCGAGCAGCCACTTCTGATTCTCGGTGTCCGAACCGTATCCTATATATAGATAAGGTACGGACGCCATAAACTGAACGATTTTTGAGCAATCGAAGTCAGAGACGGTTTTCTCTATTTTCTTTAATCCGTCTACATACACAAAGTAACCGTTATTCTTAACGGATATTGCTATATAGTGCCACTCACCGGCACTCATCAATCCGGTTTTGGCATCTGCCGGGTTGTTGTCTTCGTAGCTGCCATCCACACCTTCATAATGTAGCCAACCGTTTGCTGTGAAAAACATGCGTTGAGTGGAGTTTGCATTTTCAAATGAGAAAATAGCTCCCGTTACATCTTGTTCAAAAGTAGATGCGTCTTCATCTTCTTCAGGAATGGCTTGTTTCATCCAGAAAGTCAGTGAAACGCCGTCTTGTACTTTCACCTTATTTAAAGGATTAAAGATACGTGCATAACCTCCTTCAAATTGGAGTACTTGTCCGAGCGTTTCATCAGTAAATAAAGAAGGAATGTCGCCATCAGGATAGGCGAATGTTTGGATCTCTTCGGGGTTTAGTTTTTCATCATCGAATGTCAGATTGGCAACCAGCTCAAGTTTAGGTAAAACTTGATGTCCTGGAATTGGGTCCATTTGTCCCCAATCCTGACAAGACCCCATACATAGCGTAAGAATTGCCAGGCATATAGCCGGCCATTTTCTTGTCTTCATAATACAGATATTAATGGTTCAACAATTAGTATTACTACATTTATATATTAAGTAGTGATGCAAAAGTACACTCATACATGCTTTTAGAGGTGGACAAACGAATATTAGAGGTGGACAAATGAGTATATAAGTGTAGAAATTACAATTATTATAGTGATTGACTTATATGAGTTCTTTTAAGATGCTTGTACAGCTTCGTCAGCTTACTACCTTTGTTTTTTATGATGCCTACCAAGATTGTACGAGTTGTACAACTCGTGCAGCTCCAGTCGTACAACTCAGGCTGCGCCAGTTGTACAACTCGTACAATCTTGGTGAGGACCTAAAAAAAGAAGAGTAGTAAGGTTACAGTAACGCAGTCCCTATTCCTCGTTATTCATCAGTTCACTGGGTGTCATATTGAATTGCTTGCTGAAACAACGGGCAAAGTATTTCGGATCATTAAAGCCTACTTCATACGCTATTTCAGCAATATTCATCTGTTTTGTTTCCCGGTTTTTGAGGAGTAGTTCCCGGGCGGTGTTTAATCTGTAGTTACGTATGAATTGTCCCGCAGATTGCCCGATGAGGCTTTGAAGCTTTTTATTCAGCAGACTTTTGCTGACTCCAACGGCCTCACTGAAATCACTTACTTCAAAGTAAGGGTTTTTATAGTGTTCTTTTATGGCTTCCATCACTTGGTTGATGAATTTCTTGTCACCGGATTCCTCCTCTATATTCAGTGCTTCCACATCCATGTTCGTCTTGAACTTCCGTTGGTAGCGTCTGCGATTATCCAGGATGTTTTCGATACGAGCCAGTAACAGAGTTTCATCGAAAGGTTTTAGCAGATATTCGTCTACGCCCGTGCGGTAACTTTCCAGTCGGGTTTCCGGTGAGGTCTTTGCGGTCAGCATCAGGAAGGGGATATGTGAGATGGCAAATGCTTCTTTGACCCGGCGCGATAGCTCTATACCATCCATTACGGGCATCATCAGGTCGCTGATGATAAAATCTACCGACTGGTTGTTCAATACCTCAAGGGCTTCTGCCCCGTTGGTAGCTTCGAGTACATTATAATAATCACGGAGAATGGAACGGATGTATCCTCTCATGTCTGCATTATCTTCCACTACAAGAATGGTCAGGGCCAGCCGTTCTTTGGGTAATTCATTCTTTTCCGTTGTTGCTGCCGGTGGTATATTGTTCTCAACGATCAGTTGGTCGCTTATGTTTTCTTCTTTTGGAAGTGGGAGTAGGATGCGGAAGGAGCAGCCGATAGTATGGTTATTACGAACGCAGATTTCTCCATCGTGCATCTTCACGATGCGTTTGCAAAGATATAACCCGATTCCTGTACCCGTTTGGCCGTATACAGGATATTTCGCTTGCTTCTTGGATTGATAGAAACGGTTGAATATTTGTGCGGTGTCTGGCTCCTGAATACCTGTTCCCGTGTCACTGACGCAGAGATAAAGTTTTTCTTCTTTATCGTCTTTAGCCGGAAGGGTGGCTATATATATGGATATGCTTCCGCCATCCGGTGTAAATTTAATGGCATTGCTTAGCAGATTGGTAATAACCTTGTGCATCGCTTCTTCATCAAAGAAGATTTCGGAACTTTTCATGTGGAAATAGTGTTTTATTGAAATATTCCGTTCTCCGGCAAATACTTCAAAAGGAGTAAGCAATGAATGTATAAAACTCACAAAGTCACCTTTTGTCGCAACGATATTAAGCTTACCGGATTCTATTTTCCGGAAATCCATCAGTTGGTTGACAAGGGATAGCAGATATTTGGAGTTACGTTCCACGAAGTTTAACTGTTCTATTACCTGCGGATTATAACTTAGTTTTAGTGCACGCTCGATAGGACCGATAATTAAAGTTATCGGTGTTCGGAATTCATGCGTTATGTTAGTGAAGAAAGCTATCTTGTCTAATGTCAGTTCTTGTACTTTGCGTGCCATACGGCTCAATTGTGCTTTTTGCCGGGTGATTTTCTCGTTTTGCAGTGTCAGCATCCTGTTCTGTCGGGAGAGTTCTTCTGTCTGGTTCTCTAATAATTGTTTTTGTTGTTCCAGTTGGTAGGTACGTTCTTCTACGGTGCGGTGCAATAACTCCCGCTGGCGTTTGAAGTTTCGTATGCGCCATTGGTAAGTTTGCCAAGTGGCAAGTAGTGCCAAAACTACAAGAAGCAATATGAACCAAGTTGTTTTATAAAAATAGGGTAGGATGGTGACCTTTAGCTCTGCCATGTTCTCTGTCCCGTCTCCTCCATCCGGTGTATATTTCACTTGTAGGGTATAGCTACCCGGACGCAAGTTGGTGTAGCTTGCAAACCGTCTGTTTCCGGGTGTCTGTATCCATTTGTCTTCAAAACCAAGTAGGCGGTAGCTATAAGTGGCTGTATTATCCGGTTCAAAATTCAAGGCGGAGAATTCCAACGAGAAGGACTTCTCTTTCTCATGGAGTTTTATTTCCTGAGTTACGGCAATGTCTTTGGGGAGATATTTATTGCCGGGCAGGATATTTTCATTTCCGATTCTCAACCGCGTGAAGCGTATGTTGGCAGGTTGAACAGTGACAACAGGCAGATTGCTATCAATGGCTGTCAGTCCTGCTACGCTGCCGAAATAGAGTGTGCCGTCGGAAGAACGGTATGAGGCATTCCAATAGAATTGTGCATCCGGAAAACCATCTTGTTTGGTGTAATTGGTGAAGCGGTTCTCGTTTGGGTGGAAGCAGGAAAGTCCGTTATTAGTTCCTATCCAGATACTTCCATTGATATCTTCTTCCAGACTTCGTACATTGTTGTTGATTAAACCTTGGTCCGTATTATAAGATATGAATTTTTCTTTGCCTTGCTTATCAATTATCCGTTTATATATGCCATATCCATTACTGCCCAACCATAATGTACCATCTTTAGCTTCGCAAAAACAACTGATTTTCTCTATCAGTCCCGATTGGGGATTGTCGAGCTTATAGTTTAAGTGACGATGCTGGAATTCTCCTTCCTTTGACTGGGGAGATCGGGTATTAAGATCTATGATGTAGACTCCTTCCGTAGAACCTACCCACAGCTTATTTTCTTTGTCGATAATGGCGCCGAGACAACCGCGGATGTTTTCTGCCATACGGTTAGCAAAAGGGGAAATGAACTTTTGAGTTGCCATATCATAGAAAAAGAGTCCTCGATTGGCGCCTACCCACATTCCATTATTGGTAGGGTCATAAACGAGTACTGCTATGAAGAATAATGGAAATCCCGTTTCCGGGTGTGTATATATCACTTGGAGGGGACGATTCGGTGCTTTAGGATTCATTATGTTGATTCCGCCACCCCAGGTACCTACCCATAGTCGGCCTTGGTTGTCATTGACCAGACTGCTGACTGAGTTATGGCTTATCTCACCACGTTCCCATCTGTAATGGATAAACTGCTCGGTTCCTTGTTTTTTCAGATTCAGTCCTCCCTCTACTGTGCCTACCCACAAACTGCCTTCTTTATCTTCATAAATGACATTTACCGGGTTGTCGGACAAGCTTGCGGGATTTTCTTTATCATGTTGGTAATTGTGTATCACCAAGCGCTTCGGTGTCAGTTTATTGATTCCACCACTTTCAGTGCCGAACCAAATGTGTTGCCCGTCTACTCTTATACAATTAATAAAGTTGCTGTTCAACAGGCTGTTACCGGTTGAACTATGAGTAAGGCGTTCGAAGTTATCGGTGATAGGATTGTAGATGTTGGCTCCGCGTAAAGTTCCTGCAATCAACTGTTTATCATCGGTGATGGCAAGATTGGTCAGATAGTTTTGCGATAAAGAATGAGGGTCATTCTGAATATTCTCATACAGTTTTCTTGTATTGTTGCTTTTGTTGTAACGGAACAATCCTATGTGTGTAGCTATCCAGACTTCATTTTCTTTGGCTATCATGTCCTTGAAATATATGCCAGGCCAAAAAGTCAGTTGCTCTGATATGGAGTGTTTTTCTAACTGTCCCTGTGGTGTCGGGATTATTTTATAGATAGTACCATTGATACCGGTCCATATCTTGCCATCTTCGTCGATATCTTTTAATATAAGGTCCGGTTCATCCTGTTCAGGTAAATCTAATGTGGATAATGTATCTATGCCACCTTCGGCATCGAAAGTTATCCGGTGAAGTGCATTGTCGCATTGCAGCCAGATGCAACCTTGCGAATCAAGAATGATGATATAGGTGGGGTGATTTATAAACCGGGGCAAAAGTCCTTTAGGGTCATTGGGTACTACAGATTGTAGAGTGGATAAGTCGATAATATCTGTGCCTCCTTCGGATACGATCCAAAGACGGTGGAATCTGTCTTCATATACATTGTGGATAAAGTTACTCTTGAGTTTGCAGTGAGGAGTGTTGGGATTGAAATGAATGAATTCATAGCCATCATAACGTGACAGTCCACCTCCGGCAGTGGATATCCACAGAAAGCCACGGGTGTCTTTATAAATGTCATCGATGAAATTGTGAGGTAATCCGTCATCCATGGTGATATAAGAAACGTTGTATCGATCTGCAAAATGTTCTTGTGCCTGTAAGGATACGGACATTATAAAACAACTATATATAATAAGGTATATAAAGGAGTGACTTTTCATATTGTTTCGTATTATTAAAACAAAGTTAGAAGATTATCCGGTAGTTTTAAAATTTAGCATATGCTTTTTTACCATAATTGATTGATTGTCCACCTTAAATATCCGTTTGTCCACCTTCCGACATCCGGCGGGGCGTATTTTTGCAACAGAAATTATTATTTGCTGATATTATGAGAAACTTATTACACGTAGCTGTATTACTGATGAGTAGCCTGTTTGTCGGTTGCACCTCTTCTGTCTTTACCCCTACTGCTTCACCTAATCCGTGGGCAGATGATTACTCTTCATTATCTTCCATGGAGAATTACCGTTCATGGGGTGCTTACAATGTACACGATCCGTCTTGCCGTAAGATAGGCGATTATTACTATATGTATTCCACGGATGCTATCTTCCGGGAAAATCGTAAAGAAGCCAAAGAAAAGGGTGTGCCTTTGGGCTTTATTCAGATGCGCCGTTCCAAAGATCTGGTGAATTGGGAATTTCTGGGTTGGGCATTGCCCGAAATTCCGCAGGAAGCGGTAGAGTGGGTGCGCTCTCATGCAGGAGGGCATGGGGCGACAAATGTCTGGGCACCTTATATCATTCCCTATAATAATAAGTATAGATTGTATTACTGCGTGTCGGCTTTCGGACGAAAGACATCCTATATCGGATTGGCAGAATCAGATTCGCCCGAAGGCCCTTGGACGTTGGCCGGGTGTGCTGTTAAGACAGATGATACGACAGCCATGAATGCTATTGATCCCAGTATTACTGTAGATCCTTCAAATGGTAAGTGGTGGATGCATTACGGTTCATTCTTCGGTGGTCTGTATTGTGTGGAACTGAATCCGGAAACCGGTCTTCCTATGCTGGATGGTGACAGGGGGCATCTGGTAGCCCGTCGCGCCAATTATAAAAAGGATAATCTGGAAGCTCCGGAAATTATCTATAATCCGGATTTGAAAGAATACTATCTGTTTGTATCCTATGATCCGTTGATGACAACCTATAATGTACGTGTGGGACGTTCAGACAAAGCGGAAGGTCCGTTTATCGATTACTTCGGCAAAGAGCTGAAAGATACGACGAATAACTTTCCTATCCTGACAGCTCCTTACCGTTTCAAGAACCATCCGGGTTGGGCGGGCACAGCGCATTGTGCTGTGTTCACTTCAGATGACGGACAATATTTCATGGCTCATCAGGGACGCTTGTCACCGCAAAACCAAATGATGGATCTTCATGTGCGACAAGTCTTTTTTACTAAAGATGGATGGCCTGTCGTATCGCCTGAACGTTATGCTGGTAGTAATTCCCGGGAGTTCTCTGCGGCAGATTTAGTGGGCGAGTGGGAAATTATCCGTGTACAGGAACCTCTGTATGAACGCCAACTGGAAGCCGGACAGATATTGTGGGGTGAAGGTGAACTGCAAGATGAAGAATGGAACATGTCCCACCTCTTATATCTGGAGAAAGATGGAAAGTTAGGAGAGGATAAAGGAACCTGGGATTTTGCCAAAGAAGACCAATCCTTACAACTGACACTCAATGGAGAAGTGGTGAAGAACCTGATTGTGTTTGCAGGGCACGACTGGGAGAATGAAACGGAAACTGTCCTCTTTACCGGTCTGGATAGTCGTGGGCGCTCCGTATGGGGAAAAAGAACTAAATAACCAATTATAATTTTTATTTTGAAACCATGAAAAGATACACTGGATTATTAGCGGCGCTGACCCTTACCGCAGGTATGGCGCTTCAGGCACAAACCAATGAGTTTGTGATACAAACCAAGAAATTAGGCGCAGAGATTCAGCCTACTATGTATGGGCTGTTCTTTGAGGATATCAATTATGCCGCTGACGGCGGACTTTATGCCGAGTTAGTGAAGAACCGTTCGTTTGAATTCCCGCAACATCTGATGGGATGGAAAACCTTTGGCAATGTAACGCTTCAAGATGACGGTCCTTTTGAAAGGAATCCGCACTATGTCCGCCTGGCTGACCCGGGGCATCCGCATAAGCATACGGGATTGGATAATGAAGGTTTCTTCGGTATCGGTGTAAAAGCAGGAGAGGAGTACCGCTTCTCTGTATGGGCACGTTTGCCCCAAGGCGGAACATCCGAAAAAATCCGTATTGAACTTGTAGATACTAAATCTATGGGTGAGCACCATGCTTTTGCTACTGAGACATTGACGATTGATTCGAAAGAATGGAAAAAGTATCAGGTTATCCTAAAACCGGGTGTAACTGATCCGAAGGCGACTCTTCGTATTTTCCTGGCATCAAAGGGTACGGTTGATTTGGAACATGTCTCTCTTTTCCCGGTCGATACCTGGAAAGGACATGAGAATGGTTTGCGTAAAGACCTTGCGCAAGCTTTGGCTGATATCAAGCCGGGTGTGTTCCGCTTCCCCGGTGGATGTATTGTAGAAGGAACTGATTTAGCTACACGCTATGACTGGAAGAAGTCTGTAGGTCCGGTAGAGAACCGTCCGTTGAATGAGAACCGTTGGGAATATACTTTCCCGCATCGTTTCTATCCCGATTATTTCCAAAGCTACGGATTGGGATTCTTTGAGTTCTTCCAGCTTTCGGAGGAAATAGGAGCAGAGCCGCTTCCTGTGTTGAGTTGCGGTCTGTCTTGCCAGTTCCAGAATTCAGATGCAGAGGCGCATGTGGCTGTTTGCGATTTGGATAGCTATGTGCAGGATGCTCTTGATCTGATTGAATTTGCCAATGGGGATGTGACCACGAAATGGGGAAAACTGCGTGCCGATATGGGACACCCTGCATCGTTCAACCTGAAATTCATTGGTATAGGCAATGAGCAATGGGGACCGGAATACCCGGAGCATCTCGAACCATTTATCAAGGCTATTCGTAAAGCCTATCCGGATATCAAGATTATCGGAAGCTCCGGCCCGGACTCTGAAGGAAAACAATTCGAATATCTATGGCCGGAAATGAAACGCCTGAAGGTTGACTTGGTGGATGAACATTTCTATCGTCCCGAAAACTGGTTCTTGAATGAGGGGGCACGTTATGATAACTATGACCGTAAAGGTCCGAAAGTGTTTGCAGGAGAATATGCTTGTCATGGTAAGGGGAAGAAATGGAACCATTTTAATGCCGCTCTGCTTGAAGCTGCATTTATGACCGGATTAGAGCGCAATGCAGATATTGTACACATGGCCACTTATGCTCCTTTGTTTGCTCATGTGGAAGGATGGCAATGGCGCCCGGATATGATTTGGTTTGATAATCTCAACTCTGTCCGTACTGTAAGTTACTATGTGCAGCAACTCTATGGGCATCACAAGGGCACTAATGTGCTTTCTTTGACGATGAATAAGAAGGCTGTAACAGGTGCCGAAGATCAGAATGGACTGTTTGCAAGTGCGGTCTATGATAAGGATAAGAATGAAATTATAGTAAAGGTGGCCAATACTTCCGATAAGGCCCAACCTCTGTCTTTGAAGTTTGAAGGATTGAAGAAACAGGATATACTGTCCGGTGGACGTTGCATCAAGCTTCGTTCGGCTGATCCTGACAAAGATAATACGATTGAGCAGCCGTCTGCCATTCAGCCTCAGGAAACTCCGGTTGCCATTGATGGGCAAGTGTTGAATGTAGAGTTGGAACCGAAGACATTTGCTGTTTATATCTTCAAAAAAGGATGAAACTAATGGATAGATTTAGAGTTAATAAGGTTAGATTTTGGGTGATTTCTTTTGTACTGGTAGCCTCACAAGGGCTATCAGCACAAAGAGATACCACTTTTGTAGCTGATGGTAATCCGATTATCAAATATAAATATACGGCTGATCCCGGTGCGATGGTGCATGATGGTAAGGTGTACATCTATGCCGGACATGATGAGTGCCCGCCGCCGGCTGAGCATTATCTCCTGAATGACTGGTGCGTCTTTTCTTCATCCGACATGAAGACATGGACGGAACATCCCGTACCCTTGAAAGCAAAAGATTTCTCTTGGGCGAAGGGGGAAGCATGGGCAAGCCAGGTAATCGAACGTGACGGAAAGTTCTATTGGTATGTTACCGTGGAGCATAAGGATGTTCCCGGAAAGTCTATAGGTGTGGCTGTTGCCGATTCACCGCTCGGTCCTTTTGTCGATGCCCGTGGCTCTGCTTTAATTACCAATGATATGACTACAGAGCGAACTAAAATCTACTGGGATGATATTGACCCGACAGTCTTTATAGACGATGACGGACAAGCTTATTTGTATTGGGGTAATACCCAGTGCTATTATGCCAAGTTAAAGAAGAATATGATTGAACTGGATGGTCCGATTGTTTATGTAGATTTGCCTCGTTTTACGGAAGCCCCCTGGATACATAAGCGTGGCGACTGGTACTACCTTTCTTATGCATCTGAGTTTCCCGAGAAGATTTGCTATGCAATGAGCCGTAGTATTACCGGGCCTTGGGAATATAAAGGAATACTGAATGAAATAGCCGGTAATTCAAATACCAATCATCAGGCAATCATTGAGTTCAAAGGAAATTGGTACTTCATCTATCACAATGGCGGAATTAACCCCGCAGGAGGAAGCTATAGACGTTCTGTGTGCATTGATCGCTTGTACTATAATGAAGATGGAACCATGAAGCGGATTCAGATGACAGCAGAAGGAATACAATAGGATTAGAGATTGGAATTAGAGATTAGGTTAGTTAATTAGTTTATTGAAAAAGGCAAAAAGAGAAGGGCGTCTCCCCGTGATGGGAAGACGCCCTTTTAAATTGAGTTGGATTGTTTTTAAACTAATCTGCGTGCACCGTCGCTGATAACTACATCGTAAACTTTCGGGCTTCTGCCGAACTTTTCTTTGAATTTATCTTTGGCATTCTGGATGAATGTATCATACAATTCATCTCTTACCAGGTTGATAGTGCAACCGCCGAAGCCACCGCCCATTACGCGAGATCCTGTTACGCCACAGTCAAATGCAAGGTCGTTCAGGAAGTCGAGCTCTTCACAGCTTACTTCGTAAAGTTTGCTCATACCATGATGTGTCTCATACATTTTTTGGCCTACAGTTTCGTAATCACCTCTTTCCAAAGCATCACAAACATCGAGTACGCGTTGGATTTCTTCGATTACATACTCTGCACGCATGAAGTCTTCTTCGCTGATTTCAGCTTTTGACTCTTGCAACATCTCCATTGTACAGTCGCGTAGGAATTCTACGTGCGGATGTTTCTTCTGGATAGCGGCAACAGCAGCTTCGCAGCTTTGACGACGCTTGTTGTATGCAGAAGAAGCCAATTCATGTTTAACTACAGAGTCTACCAAAACCAGACGATAGCCTTGCGGATCGAATGGGAAATATTGATACTCCAATGAACGGCAGTCCAGACGGATGAGGCTACCTTGCTTGCCAAATACGGAAGCAAACTGGTCCATAATACCGCAATTCACACCACAGTAGTTATGTTCAGTAGCTTGTCCCACTTTAGCCAGTTCAAACTTGTCTATCTTGTTGTCACCGAACAGATCGTTTAATG
>CAMTFK010000039.1 GCA_947071285.1 uncultured Bacteroides sp.
TGTAACTTTGTCCGATACTATGGAATTATAGTACGAATAGGAATAATATAAAACTTAAATACATAGAATATATGAAATTTATCGTTTCGAGTACTGCGCTCTCCAGCCATTTGCAGGCTATCAGCCGTGTGATTAATTCGAAGAATGCGTTGCCCATTTTGGACTGTTTCCTTTTTGAACTGAAAGACGGAACGTTGTCGATTACCGTTTCGGACAGTGAGACAACTATGGTTACATCAGTTGAAGTGAATGAAAGCGATGCCGACGGACGTTTTGCCGTAGCTGCCAAAACCATTCTGGATGCTTTGAAGGAAATCCCCGAACAACCGTTGTCATTTGAGGTAAACACTGACTCATTGGAAATTACGGTGCAGTATCAAAACGGTAAGTATAGCCTGATGGGGCAGAATGCGGATGAATTCCCGCAATCGGCCATGTTGGGTGAGAGTGCCGTACGTGTAGAAATGGAAGCGTCTGTATTATTAGGTGGCATTAACCGTGCTGTTTTTGCTACGGCAGATGATGAACTTCGTCCGGTAATGAACGGTATCTATTTTGACATTACGACGGAAGATATTACAATGGTGGCATCAGACGGCCATAAACTGGTGCGGTGCAAAACATTGGCTGCCCAAGGCAATGAACGCGCTGCGTTTATTCTGCCCAAAAAACCTGCTTCGTTGATTAAGAACTTGTTGCCGAAAGAACAAGGACAGGTGGTGATAGAGTTTGATGAACGTAATGCTGTATTCACTTTGGAGAAATATCGCATGGTGTGCCGTTTGATTGAAGGACGTTACCCGAATTATAACTCGGTAATTCCGCAGAATAACCCTTATAAGGTAACGGTTGACCGCATGCAACTGGTAGGTGCATTGCGTCGCGTGTCTATTTTCTCATCACAGGCAAGCAGTCTTATCAAGCTACGCATGCAACCCAATCAGATTGTGATTTCGGCTCAGGATATTGACTTTTCCACTTCTGCCGAAGAATCATTGGCATGTCAGTATGACGGAAACCCGATGAGCATCGGTTTTAAATCGACTTTCCTGATTGATATTCTGAATAATATTGCCGCAGATGAAGTAGTGATAGAATTGGCAGACCCCTCACGTGCAGGTGTCATCGTCCCCGTTGAACAAGAAGAAAATGAGGACTTGCTGATGCTGTTGATGCCGATGATGCTGAATGATTAATATTTAATTAAGCTACAGGCTACGAGCTACAAGCTACAAGTACCATGCGGCATAATTGCGCAGCCACTCGTAGCTTGTAGCTCGTAGCTTGTAACTTACCCATCTATAAAACAATAATAATGAAACTAAACCTCAAGAATCCGATTGTCTTTTTTGATTTGGAGACCACCGGAACGAGTATCAATGCAGACCGTATCGTAGAAATCTGTTATCTCAAAGTACACCCCAATGGTAATGAGGAAGCGAAAACGCTTCGTATCAATCCGGAAATGCATATTCCTGAAGGAGCTTCTGCCATTCATGGCATTTACGATGCTGATGTGGCGGATTGTCCTACTTTTAAAGAAGTGGCGCGCACCATTGCCAATGAAATAGAAGGATGCGATTTGGCAGGGTTCAACTCCAATCGTTTTGATATTCCCGTACTGGCGGAAGAATTTCTCCGCGCCGGTGTAGATATTGACCTGAGCCGCCGCAAATTTGTGGATGTACAGGTCATTTTCCATAAAATGGAACAACGTACGCTCTCTGCCGCCTATAAGTTTTATTGTGGGAAGAATCTGGAAGATGCGCATACGGCAGCAGCAGATACGCAAGCTACTTATGAGGTGTTAATGTCTCAGCTTGACCGTTATCCGGAATTGCAGAATGACATCGCTTTTTTGTCTGACTATTCCAGTTTCAATAAGAATGTGGATTTTGCCGGACGCATGGTTTATGATGATAATGGGGTAGAGGTATTCAACTTTGGAAAGTATAAAGGAATGTCGGTAGCTGATGTTCTGAAACGTGACCCGGGCTATTATAGCTGGATTCTCAACAGCGATTTCACCTTGAATACCAAGGCGATGCTGACCAAGATACGTCTACGTGAACTGACCAATAAATAAGTCTTATGGCAAATACACTGAAAGGGAAAAAAATCGTATTAGGTATTACCGGAAGCATTGCCGCCTACAAGGCTTGTTATATCATCCGGGGACTGATTAAACAAGGTGCGGAAGTGCAGGTTGTCATTACGCCTGCGGGAAAAGAATTTATTACCCCCATTACGCTTTCGGCACTGACGAGCAAACCGGTTATCAGTGAGTTCTTTGCCCAACGTGACGGTACTTGGAACAGCCATGTAGACCTCGGTTTATGGGCGGATGCCATGCTCATTGCTCCGGCAACAGCTTCTACTATTGGAAAAATGGCAAATGGTGTGGCGGACAATATGCTGATAACAACTTATCTATCGGCTAAAGCTCCTGTATTTGTGGCACCTGCCATGGACTTGGACATGTATGCCCATCCCTCTACACAAAAGAATCTGGATACGCTTCGTTCTTACGGAAATCATATTATAGAACCGGGTACGGGAGAACTTGCCAGTCATCTGGTGGGCAAAGGACGTATGGAAGAACCGGAGGTCATCATACAATATCTGGCGGATTACTTTGCCGGAACAGAAGGTGACTTGCGTGGCAAAACCGTTATGATAACTACCGGGCCGACTTATGAAAAGATTGATCCTGTGCGTTTTATTGGTAATTATTCTTCCGGAAAAATGGGCTTTGCCATAGCGGATGAATGTGCTGCCCGGGGGGCGAAGGTTATTATGATAACAGGTCCTGTACAACAGAAAATGCATTATCCTGCTTTTCAGTATCATGCTGTTGAATCGGCTCAACAGATGTATGATGCAGCGTATAGCTCGTTTGCACAAGCTGATGTTGCCATCCTTTCGGCTGCCGTTGCCGACTTTACACCAGAGCAAGTGGCCGATGCAAAAATAAAACGGGAAAAAGAAGGGAAGATGACTTTGCATCTGAAACCTACGGAAGACATTGCAGCCTGCCTGGGACGGATGAAGAAAGATAATCAGGTGTTGGTGGGCTTTGCCCTGGAAACGAATGACGAACAGCATAATGCCGAAGATAAGTTGCAACGGAAGAATCTGGATTTCATCGTATTGAACTCCCTGAATGATAAAGGAGCCGGTTTCCGGTATGATACGAATAAAATCAGTATTATCGACCGTGAGGATAAAACGGATTTTCCGTTGAAATCCAAGACGGAAGTAGCTGTGGATATCGTTGATCGTTTGGTGAAAGTGTTGAAGGATAAGTAAAGATAGGTAGTGAGGAATAAGGCACTCTATATCATTCTGTTTTTGTCTGCAGTAGCATTGAAGACTGTAGCTCAGGAATTGAATTGTAAATTGACAGTGAATTATTCTCAGATACAAGGTACGAGTACACAGGTTTTCACTACACTTGAAAATGCGCTGATGGAATTCATCAACACGCGGCGGTGGACACAGGCGCAATATGAAGTGAATGAGCGAATCCGTTGTTCCATGAACCTTACGGTGAAGGAATATAGCGAAGCAGACGGACGTTGGAAGTGTGAACTTATCGTACAATCTACCCGCCCGGTGTGGCAGTCCGGTTATCAGACGGTAGTCTTTAGTTTCAAGGATACGGATGTGTCTTTCAATTACCGGGAGTTCGATCCGCTGGAACTGAGGGACAACATGATAGATAGTAATCTGACAGCTATCATCGCCTATTATGCCTATATGATTATCGGTTTGGATATGGATACGATGGCCCTGCAAGGTGGTACAGATATGTTTCGGGCAGCCGAAGATATCGTAACTGCCGCACAAAACCTCGGTGAAACTGGTTGGAAAGCATTCGACAGTAGTCGTAACCGCTATGCACTGGTTTCCGATTATCTGGAAGACGGTATGTCGCCCTTGCGCAAACTGATGTATGACTATCATCGTACGGGAATGGATGAACTTTCAGTCAATGCCGTCCGTGCCCGTGCTGCAATAACAACAGCATTGGGTGCATTGAGGCAGGCACAGCAGAATAAACCGATGTCGGCATTGCCTGGTTTGTTCACGGAAATAAAGAAAGATGAATTAGTTAATCTCTATTCCCGCGCTGCAATGAAGGAAAAAGAAGAAGTCTGTGAGTTGCTTTCTTCTGTTAATCCTTCGCTGACTGCCGAATGGGAAAAGATGAAATAAGGATATGAAGTGAGTAAGATTTTAATTTGTAAATAAGTTATGTTACGTTCGCTTTACATACAGAATTATGCTCTTATAGAGAAGCTTGACATTAGCTTCGGTGCGGGTTTCTCCGTTATTACGGGTGAGACGGGTGCCGGAAAGTCTATCATACTGGGTGCTATCGGCTTAATGCTTGGGCAACGTGCCGATGTGAAGGCCATCCGGCAGGGTGCCTCAAAATGCGTGATTGAAGCCCGTTTTGATATTTCGGCTTATGGTATGCGCCCTTTCTTTGAGGAAAATGAACTGGAATATGAAGAAGAATGCATTTTGCGCCGGGAGGTTTATGCTTCCGGTAAGAGCCGTGCATTCATCAATGATACTCCGGCTTCGCTTGTGCAGATGAAAGAACTGGGTGAACAGCTTATCGACGTCCACTCTCAACACCAAAATCTTCTGTTGAATAAAGAAGGTTTTCAGCTTAATGTACTCGATATATTGTCTCATAATGATGAACAGCTTTCAGCTTATCAATCTTTATATAAGGAGTGGAAGCAGGCACAACAAGATATGGAAGACCTAATAGCCCGTGCCGAGCAAAATAAAGCTGACGAGGACTATATCCGTTTTCAGTTGGAGCAGTTGACGGAAGCCAACCTGGTTGCAGGTGAACAGGAAGAGCTGGAACAGGAAGCAGACACATTGAGCCATGCCGAAGAAATTAAAGCCGGTTTATTTCGTGCCGGACAGTTGCTGGCCTCTGATGAGGGTGGTTTGTTGGCCTCACTGAAGGAGAGCCTGAACACTATGCTGAGTTTGCAAAAAGTATATTCTCCTGCTACCGAGCTTGCCGAACGTTTGGAAAGTACGTATATTGAACTGAAAGATGTATCTCAGGAACTTTCTTCACAGGAAGAGGATGTAGAGTTTAATCCTGAACGTTTGGAGGAAGTGAATGATCGCTTGAACCTGATTTATACTTTGCAGCAAAAACATAGGGTAACCACTGTAGAAGAATTATTGTCGCTTACTGAAGAATATTCTGCAAAACTGGCAGCTATAACTTCTTATGATGAACATATTGCCGAATTGAAGATGCTTTGCGATACCCTATATAATAAGGTGAAAAAACAGGCGGCGGTTCTTACCCAAGCCCGCTCAAAAGCAGCTCGTGAGGTGGAAAAGCAGATGGCGTCCCGCTTGGTTCCGCTTGGTATGCCTAATGTCCGCTTCCAAGTGGAAATGGGAATACGCAAAGAACCCGGAGTGCATGGAGAGGATACTGTTAACTTCCTTTTCTCAGCCAATAAGAATGGTGCATTGCAGAATATTTCATCTGTAGCCTCCGGTGGTGAGATTGCCCGCGTCATGCTGTCTATCAAAGCGATGATAGCCGGTGCGGTGAAATTACCTACTATTGTATTCGATGAAATAGATACCGGTGTATCCGGTGAGATTGCCGACCGCATGGCGGATATCATGCAGGAAATGGGAGAGCAGGACCGGCAGGTTATCAGCATTACCCACTTGCCTCAGATTGCTGCCCGTGGATGTGCACACTACAAAGTATATAAGCAAGATAATGAAACCGAAACCAACAGCCACATCCGTCGTTTGGCAGATGAGGAAAGGGTAGAGGAAATAGCTCATATGTTGAGTGGCGCTACTCTGACCGAGGCGGCCTTGAATAATGCAAAGGTACTCCTCGGCACTGGCCAATAATTTTTAATTTTCAATTTTTAATTTTTAATTTAGAAGATGGTTGATAAAAGTGAAATGATTTTCGGCGTTCGCGCTGTGATAGAAGCAATACAGGCAGGAAAAGAAATCGATAAAATTCTGGTGAAGAAAGATATCCAGAGTGATTTGTCCAAGGAACTTTTTGCTGCATTGAAGGGTAATCTGATTCCTGTTCAACGTGTTCCGGTGGAACGCATTAATCGCATTACCCGCAAGAACCATCAAGGGGTGATTGCCTTTATCTCATCCGTTACCTACCAGAAAACAGAAGACCTGGTGCCTTTCCTTTTTGAAGAAGGCAAAAATCCGCTGTTTGTCATGCTTGATGGAGTGACGGATGTTCGCAATTTCGGTGCTATTGCACGTACTTGCGAATGTGCGGCAGTAGACGCTATCATTATTCCCGCTAAAGGGAGTGTGACGGTGAATGCCGATGCCGTGAAGACTTCTGCCGGAGCATTGCACGTATTGCCGGTTTGTCGTGAGCAAAATCTGAAGACTACTCTGCAATACCTTAAGGATAGTGGTTTTCGCATTGTGGCTGCCACGGAAAAAGGTGATTATGACTATACAAAAGCCGATTATACGGGGCCGATGTGTATCATTATGGGAGCTGAAGACAAAGGGGTTTCTTATGAAAACCTGGCTCTTTGCGACGAATGGGTGAAAATCCCGATGCTGGGTACTATCGAGTCGCTCAATGTCTCTGTAGCCGCAGGTATTTTGATTTATGAAGCTGTGAAACAAAGAACCAACTAAGATATGAAAAAGAACTTATTGTTGACGCTCTTCCTCTGTTTACTGGCTCAGTGGAGTGTAGCTCAAGCACCTAAGTGGGTGGAAAAAGCCAAACGTGCTGTTTTCTCGGTGGTTACGTACGACGAGAATGATAAAATACTAAATACGGGAAACGGATTTTTCGTGACCGAGGATGGTGTTGCTCTATCTGATTATAGTTTGTTTAAAGGTGCACAACGTGCAGTGGCTATCAATTCCGAGGGAGTACAAATGCCTGTAGATGTTATTCTGGGAGCAAATGACATGTATGATGTTGTTAAATTCCGCGTAGCAATCTCCGGAAAGAAAGTTCCTGCATTGGTGGTATCTACTACGGCTCCGGCTGTTGGAGCAAGCATCTATTTGCTGCCTTATTCTACTCAGAAAGATCGTTCTTATACTACCGGACAGGTAAAAGAAGAGTCTAAAGTGGAAGAAAAGTTCCATTATTATACTCTTGATATGCACCTGAAAGACAAGATGGTGAGTTGTCCTGTTATGACTGTTGACGGACAGGTGTTCGGCTTGGCCCAGAAATCATCCGGGAAAGATACGGCCACTATTTGTTACGCTGTAGGTGCTGATTATGCGATGGAGCAGAAAGTAAGCCCTCTTTCATTCAATGACCACACATTGTCGAGCATCGGTATTAAGAAAGCATTGCCTGATACAGAGGAACAAGCGTTGGTATTTCTCTATATGGCTTCTGCACAGCTTACCCCTGAGAAGTATGCTGAGTTATTGAATGATTTTATTGTTCAATATCCTAACAGTGCTGATGGATACCTTCGCCGTGCTAACAGCCAGATGTATTTGTCCAAAGAAACAGATTCAATGGATAAGGTGGCTGCTGATATGGATAAAGCACTTGAAGTAGCACAAAAGAAAGATGATGCGTACTTCAATCGTGCCAAACTGATTTATAACTATCAGTTGGACAAGCCCGAAACTACTTATAAAGATTGGACATATGATAAAGCAATCGAAGAAGTCCGTAAGGCGATAGCAATCGAAGAGCTTCCGGTGTATGTTCAGTTGGAAGGTGATATCCAGTTTGCCAAGAAGGATTATGCGGCAGCTTTTGACAACTATCAGAAGGTGAACGCTACCAATCTTGTTTCTCCTGCTACTTTCTTTAGTGCAGCTAAGGCAAAAGAATTAATGGAAGCAGCTCCGGAAGAAGTATTGGTGTTGTTGGATAGTTGTATAGCACATTGCCCGCAGCCTTTCACGGAAGAAAACGCTCCTTATTTGCTGGAACGCGCCCAGATGCGCATGAATGCAGGTCAGGCACGTGGCGCAATGCTCGATTATGATGAATACTACAAAGCTGTACGTGGCAATGTGAATGATGTGTTCTACTATTATCGTGAACAAGCAGCTTTCCAGGCCAAACAGTTCCAACGTGCATTGGACGATATGGCAAAAGCTATTGAACTGAATCCGAAAGAGTTGACTTATCGTTCGGAACTTGCAGTAGTGAATATCCGTGTCGGCAGAAATGAAGAAGCCATAAAGGTATTGAAGGATGCTTTGGAAATTGATCCTAAATATGCTGAAGCTTACCGTCTGATAGGAGTTGCCCAATTGCAGTTGAAGCAGAACAAAGAGGCGTGTGCCAGTTTTGCAAAAGCAAAGGAACTGGGTGACCCGAATGTAGATGCTCTGATTGAGAAACATTGCAAATAAAAACACATCATCCGTTTGACCTGAACAGATGATGCATTATAATGAAAAAAAGGCTCTGCTTTCACAAGCCGAGCCTTCGTCGGGAAACTCCCGTGTCAAAAAAGAATTAGCTAAGTCTAGGTTTAAAAACAGGTATAAGTGAATTTCTTTTGTGTATAATTCTATAAGGTAAATGCATGAACTTTCAGAATACTGCATATAATGCCGGTTTTTTTTCAGAATTAATTATAAATTGTTGAATATTAAAATTATATCGGAATGAAAAAAGTAATTTGCAGCCAGAAGGCACCGGGAGCTATTGGCCCTTACAGCCAGGCTATTGAGGCGAATGGAATGATATTTGTGTCCGGTCAGCTACCTATTGACGCAGCTACCGGAAAGATGGCAGAAGGTGCTGAAGCACAGGCGCGCCAGTCATTGGAGAACATCAAACACATCCTTGGAGAAGCAGGGCTGACGATGGCGAATATCGTCAAGACCACAGTTTTCCTGGAGGATATGTCGTTGTTTGCCGATATGAATAAGGTATATGCTACCTATTTTGACGGTGATTTTCCCGCTCGTTCGGCTGTTGCCGTGAAGGCTTTGCCGAAAGATGCTTTAGTGGAGATTGAGTGCATCGCGGTTCGCTAACAGATCAGCCACAATAAAGCTACTGCCTCCCACGAAGATAAAGTCTTCCGGGAGGCTTTTTTCTTGTGCGGCGCGCACAGCAGAGGGAACATCCGAATAGCAATTTCCTTGTAATCCTGCTTCAGAGGCAAGCAGGGCAAGCTCTTTTTCGGGCAATGCACGCTTTACGCTGGCTTTTGTGAAATAATATTCGGCATCTTTGGGCAATAGTGCCAATACTCCGCGTATGTCTTTGTCGTTCACCATGCCTATAATCATGTGCAGCTTTCTGTAAGACTGCTCCTTTAGCTGCTCTGTGATATAAGTAATCCCGCCTACATTATGTCCTGTATCGCATATCAGGGTAGGGGTATCCTGTAGTTTCTGCCAGCGCCCCGTCAATCCGGTCAGCTCGCAGACGTGTGCGAAACCACTACGGACGGCTTGTTCATTCAGCTTGTATCCGATTTTCTGTAGTTGCGGGATAGCTGTAAGCAAAGTACGGGTATTTTTAGTTTGATATAATCCTTTCAGTTCACATTCCAGTCCGGGATAATCATTCTTTTCATTTTCTTCTGCGAAGAAAATAGGAGCTCCGGTTTCAAGGGCTTTCTTTGCGAATACAGGCTTCGTTTCGGAGGTTGTTTCTCCAATTACTACAGGAGTTTTGCTTTTAATGATGCCGGCTTTTTCTCCTGCTATCTTTTCCAATGTATCTCCCAGGAACTGGGTGTGGTCAAAACTGATATTGGTGATGATACATAAATCCGGTTGTATGATGTTGGTGCAGTCTAGCCTTCCGCCAAGGCCTACCTCAATAACAGCCACATCCACGTGCTCGTCAGAGAAATAGCAGAATGCCATGGCTGTAGTCAATTCAAAGAAAGAAGGATGCAATGGTTCGAAGAAATTCCGTTCTTCTTCCACAAATCTCACCACGTAGTCTTCGGGAATCGGCTGACCGTTTACCCGGATGCGTTCGCGGAAATCCACAAGATGCGGAGATGTGTATAAGCCCACCCTGTATCCTGCTTCCTGCAAGATTGCAGCAAGGGTGTGTGAGCATGACCCCTTTCCGTTTGTTCCTCCTACATGGATGCTGTGGAAGTTGCGGTGTGGATGTCCGAAATGTTTGTCTAAAGTCAGTGTATTCTCCAATCCTTCCTTGTATGCCGAACTTCCCACCTGCTGGAACATGGGGACACTGTTATATAAGTATAATAAAGTGTTCTGATAATCCATCTTTTTAAATATTTAACGAGAAAGGAAACCATCCTTTCTTTTTAATTCCTATCTTAGAAGCTGCAAAGATAATGCAAACCGAGAGCAGAATAAAATGAACTTGTTCATTTTTTATGCCGAGGTACAGCTTGTCTTCGTTTTGGAGACAAATATATCAACAATTTAAATCTAATTGAGTATGGGAGCAAAGAAAAATTTTGTGATTGATACCAACGTAATCCTTCACGATTACAACTGCCTTAAAAATTTTCAAGAGAACGACATTTACCTTCCCATCGTGGTCCTTGAAGAATTGGATAAATTCAAGAAAGGGAATGAACAGATAAACTTCAATGCCCGTGAATTTCTCCGCGAACTCGATTTAATTACCGATGACAATCTTTTTACCAAAGGTGCTTCTTTAGGTGAAGGACTGGGACGTTTGTTTGTGATAGCCGGAACCGTGGATGCTCCGGATGTGCATGATTCTTTCCCGGAACGCATTCCGGATCATCTGATTCTGTGTGTGGTTGACTGGCTGACACGGGAAAAGAAAAACATGAAAACCATTTTGGTGACGAAAGATGTGAACCTGCGCATGAAAGCACGCTCCATAGGTTTGCTTTGCGAAGACTACATCAACGATAAAGTTATTAATGCCGATATATTTGAGAAATCAAATGAGATCTTCGAAGGAATCGATCCTTCTTTGATAGACAGGATTTATTCTTCCAGAGAGGGGTTGGATATTAACGAGTTTGACTTCAAAGATATTATTCATCCGAATGAATGCTTTATCCTGAAGAGTGACCGGAATAGTGTTTTGGCACGTAATAACCCCTTTACGCATACCATTTGCCGGGTGAATAAGACAAAGAATTATGGGATTGAGCCAAGAAATGCCGAGCAAAGTTTTGCTTTTGAGGTTCTGAACGATCCTAATATAAAGTTGGTTGCCCTGACAGGTAAGGCGGGTACGGGAAAGACATTGCTGGCTTTGGCAGCCGCTCTTAGTCAGATGAATGATTATAAGCAGATTTTGCTGGCACGTCCCATCGTTGCTTTGTCCAATAAGGATATCGGTTTTCTGCCGGGTGATGCGAAAGAAAAAGTAGCTCCTTATATGCAACCTTTGTTCGATAATCTGAATGTCATCAAGCATCAGTTTGCCTCCAATTCCACAGAGGTGAAGCGACTGGACGATATGCAGAAAAGTGACCAGCTTGTAATTGAAGCATTGGCTTTCATCCGCGGACGCAGTTTGAGTGAGACTTATTGCATCATTGACGAAGCGCAAAATTTGACTCCGCATGAGATAAAAACCATTATTACCCGTGCCGGCGAAGGAACTAAAATGGTGTTTACCGGTGATATCCAACAAATTGACCAACCCTATCTGGATACTCAGTCCAATGGCTTGGTTTACATGATTGATCGTATGAAAGATCAGAATCTTTTTGCTCATGTAAATTTGTTAAAAGGAGAACGGAGCCAGCTAAGCGAATTGGCTAGTAATTTGATGTAACAGAGCTCTGTAGACAGTAAATAAGGTGGCAAGGTTGTACCCGCAACTTTGCCACCATTTAATTTTATCACACAATTTCATTCTTTTCTTGTCCAGATTGATAAAAAATAATGTATCTTTGCCTCGCCTAAAACAAAACTGTCAAACGAAATGAAACATAAATTTTTTCATCGTTACCTTTCAGCAAAGGTATTGCCGATTTGGACTATTCTGTTGATTGATGTACTGATAATCGTCGTATCCAGCCTGTTGGCCTATGCGCTTAGATATGATTTCAGGAGTATTTTTCTGGAATCCTCTACCATCGACAAAACGATTGTATGGACGGTCATTGTCAACTTAGTCTTTTTCCGTGTGTTCCGCACATACTCCAATGTGTTGCGTTTTTCTTCGTTCATAGATATCATGCGCATCTTCGTTTCATTGACGGTGTCCTATGCACTGCTGATGATTTCAAGTGTACTTCTGGCAGGCTATATGGATATTCGTTTAGCGCCTGTAAGCGTGCTGTTTATGGCCTATATTATCAGCTTTGCCATGATGTCTTGTTCGCGCATTGTAGTGAAGATGTTTTATGAACTTCTGAACTTTGACGGAAGTCATAGTGCCAATGTCTTCATTTATGGCGCTAAAGAAGCCGGAGTAAATATTGCCAAGGCATTGCGTGTGAACTTGCGTAACCATTACCGGTTGCGTGGATTTATTGCTGATGAGCCGGAGCTGATTAATAAGGTGATGATGGGAGTGAGAGTATTCCCTAATGACGAGTCGTTGATTGATGTGCTGAGCGACCGCGATGTGCATACCATCATCATTTCTCCTGCCAAGATGGAGGAACTGAAAAAGTCTGATATGGCTGACCGACTTCTGGCACATAACATCAAAATGATGACAGCGCCTCCTCTAAGCGAATGGAGCGGACAGACCCTGAACCGTACTCAACTGAAAGAAATTCAGATTGAAGATTTGCTGCAACGAAATCCGATTGAAATAGACATTCATAAGGTAGCTTCGCACCTGGAAGGAAAACGAGTGATGATTACCGGTGCTGCCGGTTCTATCGGTAGCGAGATTATGCGTCAGGTAGCTTCTTTCAATCCATACAAATTGATTCTGATTGACCAGGCGGAAACTCCATTGCATGATATTCGTCTGGAGCTACAAGACCGCTGGCGCGATATTGATGCGGAAACAATCATTGCGGATATCTCCAATGCTACACGCATGGAGGATATTTTCAAGGAGTTCAAGCCACAGTATATTTTCCATGCAGCCGCTTATAAGCATGTGCCGATGATGGAGGACAACGTTTCCGAATCTATCCAGATAAATGTGTTCGGAACCCGTACGCTGGCCGATTTAGCAGTGAAATATGGTGCTGAGAAGTTTGTTATGATTTCTACGGATAAAGCTGTGAACCCGACGAATGTAATGGGATGCTCCAAGCGTATCTGTGAAATCTATGTACAGTCTTTATCTAAGAAGCTGCAACAAAAAGGTGGACATGTGACGCAGTTCATCACCACGCGTTTTGGTAATGTATTAGGTTCTAATGGTTCGGTGATACCTCGTTTCCGCGATCAGATACAACGTGGTGGTCCGGTGACCGTAACGCATCCTGAAATTATCCGTTACTTCATGACTATTCCCGAAGCTTGCCGTCTGGTGCTTGAAGCCGGTAGTATGGGTAATGGAGGTGAGATTTATATCTTCGACATGGGTAAGCCTGTGAAGATTGTGGACCTTGCTAAACGTATGATAAGCCTTTCCGGACGCACGGATGTAAAGATTGAGTTTACCGGTTTACGTCATGGCGAGAAACTGTATGAAGAATTGCTTAATGTGAAAGAATTGACGAAGCCTACTTATCATGAGAAGATTATGATTGCTACGGTTCGTGAGTACGATTATGATGAAGTGAAAGAGCGTATCCAGAAGCTGATAGACGTAAGTTACACTTACGATCAAATGAAGATTGTATCGGCAATGAAGGATATTGTTCCTGAATTTATCAGCAAGAATTCATGCTTCGAAGCACTGGACAAGAAGGAGGGTTAAAGTAAGAGAAGTTTCTGTAAAGGGAAGTACCTATAATTGTAATGCCCCGTAACAATATATGTTAGATATGCTAACAATATATGTTGCGGGGCATTACATATAATGATATGTTGTGTAGTTCCTGCTTATTTCCTGCTGGAGAAATACTTCATGAACTGTGTGCGCTCGAAGGTGTTTACACCGTTCAAATCGCTTACATTCAGCATTCCCTTGAACTGGGAAATTGTTTTCATGCCTTTACGGTCCATCCACAAATTCATGAAGCGGATGTATTCGCCTACAAGGGCATAACTGTTCTGATAGAATGCACTACAAATTTCTACCGCCGAGGCTCCTGCAAGGATTGTCTTAATGACGCTTTCGGGAGAATGAATACCACCCGATGCTGCATAATCCAACTTGTTCACAGCCGCAGAAGCAATACCTATCCAGCGCAACGTTTTTACTAAATCAGTTCCTGTGCTGAATACATTTCCTGATATTTGCTTCATCTTTTCGATGTCGATGTCCGGCTGATAGAAGCGGTTGAACAATACAACTGCGGCAGCCCCGTTGGCATATAACTGGTCTATCAATGCTATCGGATTAGTCAGGTTGTCTCCCAACTTCATGATGATAGGGATGTTTACTGTCTTTTTGATATGGCTGAGAATATCGATGTGACGTTGTTCAAAGGAACCGTAATTGTACTGTACATCGGTTTGGAGAGCCAGGATATTGATTTCTATTGCATCAGCTCCTGCGGTTTCCATTTGTTTGGCAAAGTCCACCCATTCGGCATCCTGATAGCAATTGATGCTGGCAATGACAGGAATGGGACATACCTTTTTAGTCTCTTTTATTAGCTCCAGATATTCTGACAGTTTATGTTGGCGGATGTATTCTACCAGATAATCACTGCCTTCGGGATACATATTTGGATCTCCCAACCAGTCGGCCTCCAACATGATTTGTTCTTCAAAAAGAGATTTGAGAACAATGGCACCGACACCGGCTTCATAGAATTTCTGATTTTTTTCAGCGCTGTCAGTTAAGCCAGAGCTGCTGACGATAATCGGGTTTCTTAATTCTAACCCGGCAAAAGTAGTTTTTAATGTTGCCATGGTAATAATGTTTATTGAATGATCTAATAAATTCTGTCTCCAAAAATCTTGCTTCCTACGCGTATCAGGGTACTTCCGGCAGCAATGGCCTGGTGATAGTCGTGGGACATTCCCATTGACAATTCCCGGAAAGCCGGCGTATCGGCAAACCATGAGTCCTTCACTTCTTTGAAGAAGCTACTTAATGAACAAAATTCTTTCTCTATTTGTTCATTGTCGTCCGTATTTGTTGCCATGCCCATCAGACCACATAATTGTATGTTACTGAGACTTTTCCACTCTCCGGCTGTCAACATCTCCCGGCATTCGTCAAAGCTGAAACCGAATTTGGTTTCTTCTTCTGCAATGTGAAGTTGCAACAAGCAGTTGACTACCTTTCCGGCTTTGGCTGCTTGTTTGTTAACCTCAATCAAAAGCTTGTATGAGTCAATTCCGTGGATAAGAGACACATAGGGGACAATGAACTTTATTTTATTGGTTTGCAGATGTCCGATAAAGTGCCATTCGATATCTTTAGGAAGGCTTTCGTATTTGGCAGTCATTTCCTGCACCTTGCTTTCTCCGAACACTCGTTGTCCGGCGCGATAGGCTTCTTCTATCGCTTCATTGGGGTGGAATTTGGAAACTGCTACCAATCGTACCCCCGCAGGCAACTCATTAAGCACCTGTTGAAGATTCTCTGCAATGTTCATAATTGGATAAACAGGGAATTAAACTTCAGGTTTGTCATTGGGTTCGGCGCTATACGGATATACATCCATAATCGCTGTTTCGCTGACTGATGCGATTTGATAATCGGCCATTGTGCCTTTCATGCCCTCGTCCAGTTTCTTAACGGCATCGCGCAGGTCGGCAGCTTGTACCAGTACCTGAGTGGATGTTTTCTTCTCAGCTCCGCTCTTTTCATCCAGAGTGATGAAAACCAACTTGCACTTGAACCAACGGTCGGCAGCCTCTTCTTCACTCGGAAATAATTCGCTATAGTTGGCGCGTTTGATGTCCGATACTGTAAATTCTCCGGAGATGAACGGAGTCATTTCTTCTATGATACGCGCTTCCGCTTCCGTAAAGCTGAGTGCATCTACCAGATAAGGTTCGGTTACTTTCTTATTCATTCCATTCTCCATTACTTTCTCGTAACGGATTTTGCACTCAAACCATGTATGCATTGCCATAATTTCTTTGTTTTTTTAATTATGAATTTATATTCTTGTTATAAAACTGACCACAAAGATAATGCAAACGGAGGGTAGAACGAAATGAATCTATTCATTTTTTTATGGGAAGAGCGGAATTGAAACCATATAGAGACGGCGGTCGTTTCCTCTCATGATGACTCTGTTTACGCCAAATGGTAACCTCATTTACGCGCCGGGGTAAAGGTCGTTACATACCGGGGTAAAAGGCGTTACAATACAGGGTAAAGGTCGTTACATCCTGCAGTAAATGCTTTTACATAATGACGTAAACAGTTGGTAAATGCAATGCTTTCATAATTAGCCAACTAACGTTTTAGTGAACTCAATATTAGAACTTGCAGGAAGTTGAAAAGGAAAAATTCTCTGTCGTAGAAAAGAAAGGAGATTTTTTCTTGTTCCTTTTTATAACCAGCTTCCGGTATGGAAATGTGTATTCCTACATAATTTGCTTTGCCATCCTCGAAATAAGTGATGTAAAATAAAAGGGGTAAAATGAGCGAACTTGCTGTATTTCATTGCTTAATGATGCTGTGATTTTTCGTTGTTATTGCTGTTCTTTGGCGCCGTTAAACCTATAAAAAAATCAAATTATGGTAGTAGCTTATTTAAGAGTAAGTACAGAAAAACAGTTTCTGGCAAATCAACGTGAGGAAATTCTGCGCTTTGCAGAGAAGAATGAGTTAATGATTGACAAGTGGTACACCGAGACGGTGAGCGGCAGTGTGAGCAGTAAAGAGAGAAAGTTGTCGGGGTTGTTGAACCGTATGCAAAAGGGGGACACGCTGATTGTGACGGAGATTTCAAGATTGAGCCGTACGATGCTGGAAATCATGACGATTTTGAATTCGTGTATCAAGAAGAATGTTGTTTTGTACAGCACCAAAGAAGGGTATGTGTTTCAAAACGACATTAACAGCAAGGTCTTGGGGTTTGCCTTCGGATTGATGGCAGAAATAGAACGTAACCTGATTTCCATGCGAACCAAAGAAGCATTGGCAAGACGAAAAAAAGAAGGTGTCAAGTTGGGTCGTAAAAAGGGAACCTGCCCTGCTATGAGAGTGCTTCGTGAAAATAAAAGACGATTGAAAAGAGATTCCCAGCGAGGAGTTTCTTGTTCGGAACTGGCTCGTCAGATGGGAGTATCCCGTACTACTATGTCCCGCTTCCTGAACGCTAACTAATGAGAAAACGAGTTGACAGGTTCCTGTTTCCGGGTACTTTAGTCAACTCGTTTCTCCGGGTTGCAGAATCTTGATTATTCTACACCACTACTTCTTTTCTTCTTTTCCTTATTCATTCCTTTCTTTCATTTCCTTTCCCCGTTTGTGCAGGTTCTTCAATTCAAATGACAACATGATGCGGAAAAATCCGATAATCAGGAACGCGAACGAAATCATGTACACAACATAGATGGCGCCTATGGCCGGTTGCCACAGAATGATGAGCGAACAAATCACGGCCAGTATGCCGAGGGCGATATACCATCCCCAATCTTTTGTGCCATATCGTTTCAAGTCCATGGCGTAGCCGATAGAAGAGAAGCCACGGAACATCAGCCAGAACGCGATGATAAAAGGAATGACTTCCATACTCAGCAACGGATAGGCTATCAGATAGAAGCCGAATATCATATCGATGATACCTCCCGCCAGATACCAACCCCAACTGGATACATTCTTACGGTTGCTCACGGCAAAGGAAATCTCCAGCAAACCACTGAACAACATGGATATACTGAATAGTACGCTTAACACTGCGTAACCGCTGAGAGGGGAGAACATCAGGCATATGGCAACTACTACATAGAGTATACCGAGCAGGAGGGACATCCACCAGTTTTTTACTTCGCATTGAAGTTCGTCAAATAAAGTTTTCATGCAATTATAATTTTTATTGGTTTTTGTTTGGTAGACTAACAATTTATGATGGGAAAAGTTTTGGAGCGAACTTTTCTAACAGTTTGTTTGTTGTATAAACATATAAAACAAGAAAACTATGGCTACAACAAAATTTAAAGGACAGCCGGTCAAGATTATCGGCGAGTTTATAAAAGCGGGGACAGTTGCTCCCGATTTTGAGTTAGTAAAGACTGACCTTTCTTCTTTCTTTTTGAAAGATATGAAAGGAAAGAATGTGATATTGAATATCTTCCCGAGTCTGGACACCAGCGTGTGTGCAACGTCTGTGCGCAAGTTCAATAAATTGGCTGCGAGCCTGCCCGATACCGTGGTATTGGCGATTTCCAAAGACTTGCCTTTTGCCCATGCGCGTTTTTGCACAACGGAGGGTATTGAGAACGTGGTTCCTTTGTCTGATTTCCGCTTCTCGGATTTTGATGAAAGTTATGGTGTGCGTATGGCAGATGGACCGTTGGGCGGTTTACTGGCGCGTGCTGTGGTTGTCATCGGTAAAGATGGGAAAGTGATGTACACTGAGTTGGTGCCCGAAATCACTCAGGAGCCGGATTATGACAAAGCAATAGAAGCAGTGAAGAAATAGTAATCTCAGATTTTTTGATAATCAATGAAAAAAGATGGTGTACAAAGGTCGCGAGACTATTGTACACCATTTTTTATTGATTTATGGTGAGTAACTGACTTTTTTTGTTTTACTTTGTGCCGTGAAAATCAAGTATTAATAGGTTAAACAGTCAAAGAAAAAGATGGAACGAGGTTTAAAAGACTACGCCCTACTCATGCTAAAAGGTGTGGGCATGGGAGCAGCCGATGTGGTTCCCGGAGTGTCGGGGGGGACAATTGCTTTTATTGTGGGAATTTATGATGAACTGATAGATTCAATAAAAAGCATTAACGGGAACAGTTTGAAGTTGTTTTTTACAGGAAAATGGGTAGCATTCTGGAAAGCTATTAACGGTAATTTCTTGATTTCCCTACTGTTGGGAATCGGTATCAGTGTATTTTCGCTTGCTAAGGTTATCACATGGTTGCTCACGGATCATCCAATCATGGTTTGGGCGTTTTTCTTCGGGTTGGTGCTGGCCTCCACATGGTTTGTGGGAAAAGATATAAAGGAGTGGAATAAGAAAACGATTCCCGCCTTTATCATAGGAGCGGCGGTGGCCTATTACATTACAGTGGCGACTCCTGCTGAGACTCCTTCCAATTTATTCTTCATCTTTCTTTGTGGTGCAATTGCTATTTGCGCTATGATTCTGCCAGGTATATCGGGTAGTTTCATTCTGGTGTTATTGGGTAAATACTTCTTTATCATGGAAGCCGTCAAGACACTTAATATAACCGTCTTACTGGTGTTTTTTGTAGGTGCTTTTATCGGAATAACTTCCTTCTCGCGTGTTCTTTCGTATGCATTGAAGAACTTCCGCAATATTACATTGGCGGTGCTGACGGGCTTCATGCTGGGTTCGCTAAACAAAGTGTGGCCCTGGAAGGAAACGCTTGAGACTTTTACAGATAGTCATGGAGTGGTGAAACCGTTGGTTGAAGCTAACATCCTGCCTAATCAGCATATCATTGAAGCTGTAGTGTTGATGATAGTAGGTTTCTTCTTGGTATATTTCTTGGAAAAGCTTTCTACACGCAGTGCAAAATAAGGATATTCTAAAGATATAAAAAAAGTAAAGGGTAAAGAAATCGTTTCTTTACCCTTTACTTTTTTCATTGCAATGCTTTTATGATATCTTGCATATAAGTTGCCAGTTCTTCCCGGTCTTCGCTCTCCATAAGCGCCTGCATCTTTTTCAATTCTTTCAAATCGAATGGATGGACGCATTTCTGATTGTACTTTATGAAGTTCTCTTTATCATGCAGAGTCATGTAGAGCAGGGTTAACTTTTCATTGATACCGTCAAAATCAGGTTCCAGCTCGCAGACACGTTCAAAGGCTACTTTGGCATAGTTCAGATAACCGATTTCCATACTGTGCATGCCTATCTCGTTCCACGTATCAGCATAAGGAGCACAATTCAAAGCTTTCGCCCATTGCCTTATTCCCTTATCATAATTTCCTTCTTCAACGTAGATTCGTCCTTCAATCAAGTACGACTCCGGATCCTTAGGCTCCAGTTTTTGAGCTTTCTTGCAATACTGATGCGCTTTGCGTTTCTTTCCCATCTTGGAAAGGCAAAGTCCTGCGTTGGCGTATAAGTTGGGCAGGGCAGGCGAAGGAGTTTCTTCCGCCTCATTCTCCTGAATTGCTTTTTCCAGATTCTCGTAGCCTTCTTTCCATTCACCTTTGGATACTTTGCATAAGCCGATGAAACTGTAGATAAATTCGGTGTTGAGCCCATGTAATTGTTGAGCTTTCTGGTAATGTTCCAGTGCTGCATCTTCATTGCCCAATTGATAGAAGCAATGTCCTTTCATTATATAGGCATCCGTAAATTCATCATCACCTACCAATGCATAGTCGCAGGCATCAATAGCTTGGTCGAACTTTTGCTCTTCAAAGTAGCACCTTGCCAAACCGAACCAGTAAGGAGCCGAATATGGATTCTGGTCTATCAGCTTGTTATACAAAGGAGTAGCTTCTTCTATCATACCTTTGCTATAATAGCAGTCGGCCACTACGCCAATATAGGCTTCTTCATCAGCATACTCTTTCTTCACCGGTTCCAGCCATTCCAAGGCTTTGTCCGAGTAACCCATATCGAGGAACATATAAGATACATCGATCACGTTTGCCAAATCTTCTTTATCCTCAATCGTGTCGAGTAGTTGCTCGGCATCGTTCAGCTTCCCTTCGCTCAATAACAAGTGGGCACGCACCACCTTAGCTTCCGGCGAGTAAGTATCGGGAAGGTTCTCGATGATTTCACGCGCCTTGGCTCTTTTTCCGCTATCCAGGTGCAGGTAAGCATATTCAATCATGAGTGCAGTGCTGTCGGGATGCAGCTTTAATCCATATTCTGCTATCTCAAGAGCCTTATCATAATTCTTTTTTGTACCGTACCAGTCGGCAAGGTCGGCTAAGTCATCTGCGTCCTGATAAAACGGTTTATTCTCAGACATTGCCGCTTCATATTGCTCGGCAAGTTCTTGCAGTTCTTTATCTCTGCCGGACAGCAGGTTTTTATTACTCATTTAATTGTCTACTCCTTATAATCTTTACTTTATTTGTTAATCTTGCCCCAGGTATCTTTCAGTCCCACAGTACGGTTGAATACCATCTTCTCCGGTGTGGAATCCGGGTCTACATTAAAGTAACCGATGCGCTGGAACTGCAAGTAAGTAAGCGGTTTCATGCCGGCGGCATACTTCTCGATGTAGCAATGAGGCAATATATTCAGCGAGTCCGGATTGATGATGTCTTTCATCGCTTCCAGAGCATCGCAATTCTTGGCTTCGCGGATGGCGGCAAGTTCGTCGCGCGGATTCTCCACTTTCCACAGGCGGTCGTAAAGGCGTACCTCAGCTTCAAGGCAATGGTCACAGCTCACCCAGTGCAGCGTACCTTTCACCTTGCGGTTGGCTTCGGGCATGCCGCTCTTGGTGTTCGCGTCATATTCGCAATACACTTCCACCACTTCTCCGGCTTCGTTCTTCTTGCATCCGGTGCACTTCACAATGTAAGCGTTCTTCAAGCGAACCTCTTGTCCCGGAGTCATACGGAAATATTTCTTCGGAGCATCTTCCATGAAGTCTTCACGCTCCATCCACAACTCGCGGCTGAACTCGATGAAGTGGCTGCCTTCTTCCGGCTTCTCCGGATTGTTTATGGCTTCCAGTTCTTCCACCTGTCCTTTGGGATAGTTGGTAATCACCAGCTTCACCGGATTGATTACGGCTGATATGCGGGTGGCACGCGTATTGAGGTCTTCGCGTAAGGCGCTTTCCAGCAAGGCGAACTCATTGAGTGCATCGTACGTCGTATATCCGATTTTATCAATAAACTTATGAATAGACTCAGGAGAGTATCCACGGCGGCGGAAACCGCAAATGGTCGGCATGCGGGGGTCATCCCATCCGTTCACCAGATTCTCTTTCACCAGAATCAGCAAGTTGCGCTTACTCATCAGCGTATAACTGAGGTTCAGCTTGTTGAATTCGTACTGATGGGGGCGGTTATCATCTAAATCCTGACCTTCCTTTACCCAGTCTACAAAAAGATCGTAGAGAGGACGGTGGGGAACAAACTCAAGCGTACAGAGAGAGTGCGTCACACCTTCAAAGTAGTCGCTCTGTCCGTGTGCGAAGTCATACATCGGGTAGGCCTTCCACGTGGTGCCTGTACGGTGATGCGGATGGTTCACTACACGATAGATGATGGGGTCGCGGAAGTGCATGTTCGGGTTAGCCATGTCAATCTTGGCACGGAGCACCATAGCACCTTCTGCAATCTCGCCTGTATTCATTTTCTTAAATAGGTCGAGGCTTTCTGCTATCGGGCGGTTGCGATAGGGACTTTCCACACCCGGCTGGGTAGGAGTACCTTTCTGCTGCGCTATTTGTTCGGAAGTCTGCTCGTCGATATATGCTTTACCTTCTTCGATGAGGCGGATGGCGAAATCCCATAATTGCTGGAAGTAATCGGATGCGTAGTATTCGTTGCCCCACTGGTAACCCAGCCATTGGATATCTTCCTTGATAGCCTCTACGTATTCCACATCTTCTTTGGTCGGATTGGTATCGTCGAACCGCAGATTGCAGATGCCATTATGGTCGGCTGCAATGCCAAAATCAAGGCAAATAGCCTTGGCATGTCCGATGTGGAGGTATCCGTTGGGCTCCGGCGGGAAACGTGTTTGCACTTTGCCACCGTTCTTACCCTCTTTCAAATCTTTCTCAACAATTTGTTCTATGAAGTTGAGGCTCTTTTTTTCACCTACTTCTTCGCTTTTAATATCTGCCATAGTGGTATGTATATATTCTAAAAAATCAAGCTACAAAAGTAAGACATTTTTTTCGTTTATCCTTATTTCACCGGAATATATCCACTCTTTTTAATGATTTCCTGACCGGCGGGTGAAAGTATGAAATTGACGAGGGGAGCTACTTGTTCGGAGTTTTCCTTATTATAATAATAGTATAACGGGCGCACAATAGGATAACTCTTGTCGGTGGCGCTCTCCATTGTGGGCGGTGCGTAGTGCTTTCCGTCATAAGAAACGGAAATTGATTTAACGCGAGGGGACAGGTAGGCCAGACCTACGTAACCTATCGCTCCACGCGTCTGGCTGACAGATTGGATGATGGCGCCCGTGGCAGGCATAGAAAGACTACTGCTCATGTAATTCTTGTTCTTGAGTACGCTTTCTTTAAAAAACTCATAAGTACCCGAAGACGTTTCGCGGGAATATACCACGATTTTGCGGTCATCTCCGCCCACTTGCTTCCAGTTCGTAATTTTTCCCCGGAAGATGTCTTCCAGTTGCTGGCGCGTCAGTTGTTTTACGGGATTGGAAGGGTGCACCACAACGGCGAGGGCATCGTGGCCTACGATTACTTCTTCCACTTCCTTGCCTGCGGACTTCACTTTCATCTTCTCACTAAATTTGATGGGACGTGATGCCATGGCGATGTCCGTTGTACCGTCCAGCAAGGCTGAAATACCTACACCGGTGCCTCCGCCCGTCACGGTGACGCGGGCTTCGGGGGTGAGTGCCATGAATCTTTCGGCAGTCTGTTGCGCTATGGGTAATACGGTGTCACTGCCTTTGATGCGTTGCGCCTGTACGCCGGTTGCGGCCAACGCCAGAAGTAGGATGATGCTTATTGTTTTCATTATAATCAAAAAAGGTTTTTATTATATTCAAAATAGATTTTTATCATAATCAAAAAAATGACTAATACTATAACCAAACAGATGCTCTCCTTGTTTATCACTTGCAAAGAAAGCGATTGTATATTACAATTTTATTGCAGGGGTGGTGTTTCCGGGTGTTGTAACACATTTGTAATATGTTTGAAACATTTCTTTCAAACGTTAGTCACACTCTCTTAACACGCTCCCCGTTTCTTTGCATACAGAATTTCAATAGGCATTTATGAAGAAGCTTTTTGAGAAAATAGTAGAAGGAGTGTTGGCTTGTAGCGGGTTTGTAACAAGCATCACCATTGTGCTCATTATCCTGTTTCTTTTTTCCGAGGCGTTGGGACTGTTCAACAGCCGGGTGATTGAAGAAGGGTATGTGTTGGCACTGAATAAAGATAATAAGGTGAGTGAGCTGACACCGGCTCAGATAAAGAATGTTTTCGACGAAGAGATAACGAACTGGAATGAGGTCGGAGGGCAGGATATGCCTATCCGGCTTTTCCGTTTGGAAGACATCACCGAGTATTATACGGAGGAAGAACTGGGGCCTGCCTACGAACATGCCGGTGCGAAGATAACGAAGCTGGTGGAACGTACACCGGGCATCATTGCCTTTGTGCCGCAGCAGTTCATTGTCCGGCAAGACTCCGTGCACTTGCTGCGCGACAATACCATCTCGGTGAAAGATGTCTTTGCCGGGGCGGAATGGTTCCCGACAGCTACGCCTGCTGCGCAGTTCGGTTTTCTTCCGTTGATAACGGGTACGTTGTGGGTGAGTCTGTTTGCCATTCTGATAGCTCTTCCGTTCGGTCTTTCAGTGGCTATCTACATGTCCGAAGTGGCAAATCCGAAGATACGCAATCTGTTGAAACCGATTATTGAATTGCTGAGCGGTATCCCGTCGGTGGTTTATGGCTTCTTCGGATTGATAGTGATTGTGCCGCTCATACAGAAAGTGTTTAATTTGCCTGTTGGTGAAAGCGGGCTGGCGGGGAGCATCGTACTGGCTATAATGGCATTGCCCACCATCATCACCGTGACAGAAGATGCCATGCGTAACTGTCCCCGTGCCATGCGTGAAGCCAGCCTGGCATTGGGAGCATCGCAGTGGCAGACTATATATAAGGTGGTGATACCGTATTCCGTATCGGGCATCACTTCCGGTGTAGTGTTGGGCATCGGGCGTGCCATCGGCGAAACGATGGCGGTGCTGATGGTGACAGGTAATGCGGCAGTTATCCCGCATACCATTCTGGAACCTTTGCGCACCATTCCCGCCACGATTGCGGCCGAATTGGGAGAGGCGCCTGCCGGAGGAGCACATTATGAAGCCCTGTTCCTGCTGGGAGTGGTGTTGTTCTTTATTAGTTTGCTGATAAACTTCACGGTAGAAGCGGTATCGGCCCGGAAAAGATAGTGTTTCGTAGAGAAAGGGAAAATAAATATGATAGACAGGAAACATCTTTCGCAACGCATTGCATTCGGAACTTTCCGTTTGCTGAGCCTGACGGTAGTGGGGGTACTCTTTGCCATCCTTGGCTTCATTATATATAAAGGTATAGGAGTCATCAGTTGGGAATTCCTGACCACCGCTCCGACGGACGGCATGACGGCGGGTGGTATTATGCCAGCCATAGTCGGTACGTTCTATCTGATGGTAGGTAGTGCCCTGTTTGCCTTCCCGGTGGGGGTGATGAGTGGCATTTATATGAACGAATATGCCCCGAAAGGTTGGATTGTCCGCCTCATCCGTATGATGACGAACAACCTGAGCGGTATACCTTCCATTGTTTTCGGCCTTTTCGGTATGGCGTTGTTCGTCAATTATATGGGTTTTGGCGATAGCATCCTTGCCGGTTCGCTTACGTTAGGATTACTTTGTGTACCTTTGGTCATTCGCACCACGGAAGAGGCACTGAAAGCTATTCCTGATACTTTGCGTGAGGGGAGCCGGGCTTTGGGAGCCACCAAGCTGCAAACCATCTGGCACGTCGTCCTGCCGATGGCAATGCCCAATGTGATAACCGGGTTGATTCTTGCTTTGGGACGCGTTTCGGGTGAGACTGCACCGATTTTGTTTACTTGTGCCGCATACTTCCTTCCGCAGTTGCCCACAAGCATACTCGACCAGTGCATGGCGTTGCCCTATCATCTATATGTGATTTCAACCAGTGGCACGGATATGGAATCCCAGCTTCCGTTGGCTTATGGCACCGCTTTGGTTTTAATAGTAATCATCCTCCTGGTGAATCTTGTGGCAAATGCTCTGCGGAAATATTTCGAGAAAAAAGTAAAGATGAACTAACAGGAATAAAACAGTAAACGAAATGATAGATAAAATAGAAGCAAACAATGTCAATTTCTGGTATGGAGACTTCCATGCCTTGAAGGGCATCAGCATGTCGATAGAAGAACGTTCGGTAGTGGCTTTTATCGGTCCTTCGGGATGTGGTAAGTCCACTTTCCTGCGATTATTCAACCGTATGAATGATCTTATCCCTAATACCCGCCTGACCGGTGAAATTCATATCGATGGAAAGGATATCTACGGAAAGGATATTCAGGTGGATGAACTCCGCAAGAAAGTGGGTATGGTGTTCCAGCGCCCTAATCCCTTTCCGAAAAGCATCTTCGAGAATGTGGCTTATGGGCTTCGGGTGAATGGTGTGACAGATAACAGCTTTATCCGCCAGCGTGTAGAAGAATCCCTGAGGGGTGCCGCCTTGTGGGATGAAGTAAAGGACAAACTCAAAGTCTCTGCTTACGCCCTTTCCGGCGGACAACAGCAACGGCTTTGCATTGCCCGCGCCATGGCTGTGTCTCCTTCCGTATTGCTGATGGATGAACCGGCTTCTGCGCTCGACCCTATTTCTACCGCCAAGGTGGAAGAACTCATTCACGAACTGAAGGAACAGTATACAATAGTCATAGTCACGCACAATATGCAGCAGGCTGCGCGCGTTAGTGATAAGACGGCTTTCTTCTATCTGGGGCAAATGGTAGAGTTTGACGATACAAAGAAGATATTCACGAACCCTGATAAAGTGGAGACACAGAACTATATCACGGGGCGTTTTGGATAATGAAGCGTTTTTGAAATACAATACAAGTAACTTAAAATAGAAATTTATGGTAAAGTTTATCGAATCGGAACTCGTCTTGCTGAAAAAAGAGATAGACGAAATGTGGACCTTGGTATATAATCAGCTCGACAGGGCAGGGGAGTCCGTCCTTACCTTCGACCGCGAGTTGGCACAACGAGTGTTGGTGCGCGAGCGTCGTGTCAATGCCCTTGAACTGAAAATAGACAGTGATGTGGAAGACATTATTGCTCTGTACAACCCCGTAGCCATCGACCTGCGTTTTGTGCTCGCCATGCTAAAGATTAATACCAATCTGGAACGTCTCGGTGACTTTGCCGAAGGTATAGCCCGTTTCGTGTTAAACTGCAAAGAGCCTGTTCTCGACCCGGAACTGCTGAAACAATTACGTCTGGAAGAGATGCAGGCACAGGTGCTTTCCATGTTGGAGCTTGCCAAGAAAGCCCTTCAGGATGAGAGCCAGGATTTAGCTACCTCGGTTTTTGCCAAGGACAACCTGTTGGATGAGATTAATGCCGGAGCCACTACCATCTTGGCAGATTATATCAGCAAACATCCTGACAGCACCCTTCCTTGCCTGAACCTTGTGAGTGTCTTCCGCAAGTTGGAGCGTTCGGGCGACCACATCACCAATATTGCAGAGGAAATCGTCTTCTTTATCGACGCCAAAGTGTTAAAACATAGTGGGAAAGTCGATGAACAGTATCCTTTCAACAATAAATAAGCTCTTTTTAAGGTAAAACTTAGGGTTTGTTAGAAAAATGCTATATATTTGTCC
>CAMTFK010000040.1 GCA_947071285.1 uncultured Bacteroides sp.
CTACAAACATAAGAGCCAATGAAACCAGCAGCCCCCGTAACAAGAAATTTCATATTAAATTAAGGATAAGTATGAAAAAACAAACACAATTATACCATTTTTTATTCTATCTCCTCAAATGGATAAGGATTTGCTTCAAAATTCCTCAGCTCCTCAATAATTCCTATTTGTTCTGTTGTCAAATTCTCCCTACCCCAACTATTAATAATAGCGTGAGCCTCCTGAAGCAAAACGTCTTCATATATCTCTCCATAACAATAAGCCAACAAACGAACTTTTAGTAAAGAAGCCGGAAGTTGTTCCAAGATATCAGAGATACGATCTAAAATTATTTGTTTCTTTTGCCCTTTATCTCCATTATCGTAGATAGTAGCATTATATCCCATTAAAAGGGCAAGACACAAATTAGCTTCTTCTTCGAGATCAAAACTCTTTTCTGAAAATAAGGAGTCAGATTTAACGAGAAGTTCTTTATTCAGACGGCAGAAATCATCGGAATAAATGGGGGCGGTATTTGTCTCCAAATACATAAAATCATGAGCAACTTGCTGAAGCTCAAGAGCACGAGAAAGTAAAGAGTTCATCTTTGTATTGAGTTTTTATTATTTACTGGCAAGAAAGAAGATCTTTCGACAGGTTCAGGATGACCAAGGTGTCAACACTATTGATAAATATTGATTTCAGTCTTCAATTATCTTCAAATAAGATTTAGGAACCTTGATGCTCGCTACCAAAACACCTGTAATGCGGATAACAACATAGGTTTTATTAGCTACTGTGGCTATTTCACCTTCAATGCCACTAAATTCGCCTTTAACAACTGTAACCTTCTTGCCGATGGTGAGAGGTTCGTTGTCGAAACTAACGCCTTCTGGGTTTAAATCCATCACGAACATGAAGTCTTGCATTTGCTTGTCGGGAACTACCAACATGGAATGTGTGGAAAGGTCTTTCATATAAAAGACTTGAACACCATATATGTTGGGGATGTCGCAAGCGGACTGCTTGGTAGCATGAATAAAAATCAAACCACGCGCAACAGGAACTACACTACGTTTCCGGCGATATTTTAATTGTGTGACTATAGTACAGGTAGGAAGATAACATTCCACATCCATTTTTCCCTCTAAATTCAGTTTTTCGATACGTTTCTGAACAGCAAACTCCTGTTTGCTTAGTGTACGAGCTGCAAACCAATATTTCTGTGTTTCAGACACTTGAGAAAGTTTATTAGATGATAAGAAGTTTGTTTTGGGTACGCTTCGCGGCCCGATCGAGACATTTGCTCTTTCAAAACCGCACTAGCATATAAATGCTTATAAATAGATGTTAGCGAACGAACTACAAGTAAACAAGCGTCTTTTAATCGTTCGTTTAATGGGCGTCAAGATTTAGAAAAATTTTAAAACAGGAAAAAGAATAAAAGAATGAATATTAACGGATATTTTTATAACTTCTTTGTCGTTTATAATCAAGCTGTTAGTCTCGATTTTATCCTATTAAAAAAGATTTTTCATCAAGCATTTTGTCATTCAAAAAAAGACCTTTATCTTTGCGCCCATTAAACGAACGTTTTTTGAACACCCATAAAAACACATAATAGCACACTATAAATCAATGCATTATTTACAATTCTAAACAACTTATTTTTATCATATTTCCTCCCCTAACCATCTGTTATTCAACATTATTTTATACTTTCGCAATTTTTAATCACGTTAATATCAATCAACGGGTATATAACCATTAAAGCTATGACAGAAATTAAAAAAGTGAGAAGCTGAACAAGAATCAGCAGAGAAGTAAATCGTACAAATCTGAAAATCAGAGAAAAGGCGATAGAAGGAAACAAAACAGAGTGAGTATTGTAGATGAAAGTCTATTACCTCTTCGGGTATATTATGGCGATAATACCCATCTTTATGTAGGTTATCTGAGACACTTTAAGTTAGGTGGTTTTGAATGCATGGGAATCAAAACAATCAGCGATTTAACAAAGTGGATATACGGTTTAGAAATGATGCGAAAACACGAAAAAGGAGAACGCAAACCACTAAAGTACAGCAGTCTAAGTACAGAGATTGATAAAGTGTGGGCAGTGATACAAAAGGAAGATACCGAACACATAAATCCATACGGATATGATGTAAGAATAAATCATTGATAGTTTACTCCAAAGAAAGGGCATAACTTTGCCCCCGTCAACCTGAATGGGGAAGGGCTACACCCTTTCAACCGGATGGTGTAGCCCTAAGCATAAAAGGGTGTAGCTATCCGAAGCAAAGGGTGTAGCCATTACAGAAGGTTGATTATTAATCATTTACAAACTAGTAAATTCATTAAAATGAAGAAGCAAACGTTGGGTCACCAGCCAAATCATGTAACGAAAGAAGAAAGAATAGAAAGTCTATGGAAGAAACTTATCAGACAGGAGTAAATTAAAAAATAAGAGATTATGGACGCATATTTGATACATGACGCCAATGGACGCATGGGCCCACTGGAAGCCAAGCGCGAAGCCAACAGAGAGTCGGGCAGACGTGGAGGACTGGCTAACCAACAGAAAATCAGGCAAGGCATGCCAAGCGACGCTTTAGCTATAAATAAAACTAATAAGATAAATAACTCCCCCTCTATATCTCCCCAAAGGGAGACTGAGAAGAATGAGGAGATTCTTCTGGTTCCTCCGGAGTATGCACTCGACAAACAGACGCATAACTATGAGGGATTGATGGAAGAATTGAAGCGGCAAAAAGTGACTGTCATCAAAGAAATCAATGCCATCCTCAGACTGACGGATTTCGGTAAACTGAAAGGAAAGATTTGGAAGATTCTATATGACATCAACAACTCACCGCAGATGAAAGCAAGAATCGTGATGCCGGGAAAATATATTCTGAAGTTGTTGCAAAACTAAAAGCCAGTCAGACAGCAAAATAAGGCGGTTGCTTCCGAGGAAGAAGCAACCGCCTTAAGCCATATAAAGCTATCATTCAAAAAACACCTATCAGAAAGTAATTCAACGCAAACAAAATCCTCTATTTTTTGTTATTTAGTATAAATCTAACAAATAATGCTTAATTTTGCGAACTAAAAAATTAAAAAACAAGATGAATATGCAATTAAAAAGAAATCTGATGCTTATGGTCTTAGGCCTGAGCACTTTAGCCGTATCGGCACAAAATACTCAATCTTCCGGGCAAGCCACAGAAGAAAGTAATACAACGTTCAAGCCTCATTGGTATATGCAAGTACAAGCAGGTGCAGCAGAAACTATTGGTGAGGCAAGTTTTAAAGACCTAATATCTCCCACAGCAGCTCTTTCTGCCGGATATAAGTTTACCCCGCTGTGGGGAATACGTGCCGGAGTAAGTGGCTGGCAGGCAAAAGGTAAATGGGCGGTACTTCCCGACTCATACAAGTTCAACTATCTGCAAGGAAATGTAGATGCTACACTCGACCTGAGCAACTTGTTCTGCCACTATAATCCAAAGCGTTTCTTCAATGCTTATATGTTTTTGGGAGTAGGCGTTGCCGGTGGATTCAATAATGACGATGCAGTCGCATTGAGCAATGCAGGTTACGACATGCAATACCTTTGGAGCGGTAAGAAAGTCTTTGTGGCCGGCCGTGGCGGTTTGGGTGCCAACCTGCGCCTGAGCAAGCATGTGTCTTTCAATCTTGAAGTGAATGCAAATGTTCTGTCGGACAAGTTTAACTCCAAGAAGGCTGACAATGCCGACTGGCAGCTTAATGCACTGGCAGGTTTTACATTCAAGTTTGGAAAGAGTGGCAAAAAGGCTAAACCGGTGGTTACTTACACTCCGGAACCGGTAGTGGAAACCGTAGTAGAAGTGAAAGAAGAACCGGCTTATGTTCCTGCACCGGTGGAAGAGAAGAAAGAAGAAGTGAAGCCTCTGACTGAAAATATCTTCTTCAAGATTAATTCTGCTGTTATACGTTCCACTGAAGAAAGCAAAATTGCCAACTTAGTTGCATTCATGCAAAAGAATACAGAAGTAAAAGTCTCCATTTGTGGATATGCAGATGCTGCAACCGGTACTCAAGCCATCAACCTGCGCCTCTCTAAAGAGCGTGCTTTAGCTGTTGAGAAAGCTTTGAAAGCAAAAGGTATCGCTGCTGACAGAATCGTGCTCGACTTCAAGGGAGATAAGGTACAACCTTTCTCTACAAATGATGAAAATCGTGTAGCAATCTGTATCACTGAATAAGCTACTAAGAATAAAACCTTTATAAAAAGGAGCTGTACTGTAACCCTGAAAACAGAGTCAAACAGTACAGCTCCTTTTTTATTTCCAATATTAGTATTACATAAAGATCAATTGCCTTTTCAGCAAGTCTATGATATCCCTCTGCAATTTCTGCGCATTGATAGGTTTGGAGGTGTATGCATCGAAACCACTGTTCAGGATGCGTTGTTCGTCTTCAGCATAAACATAAGCCGTCACTGCCATAATCGGGACAGTCGGCGATATTTCGCGTATCATCTGGGTAGCTTCATATCCGCTCTTCTTAGGCATATTGATATCCATCAATATCAAATGAGGGTTATACTTTTTAAACAACTCCACAGCCTCTTCCCCATCCCATGCATGGAGGATATTATATTGATTCTTCAGGATTGACTCGAACAACTGGAAATTGCTGCTATTATCCTCGGCAATCAAAACAGTCAGTTTATTCTCTACCTTCTGCATCCGGTGCTCTTTCTGCTCTTTCACCGACTTCAACGCCACAGGACGATAAGGAAGAGTGAACCAGAAAGTAGAGCCTTTACCCAGCTCAGAATCCACACCAATCTCGCCTCCCATATGTTCGACAATACTCTGGCAAATGGAAAGTCCCAGACCTGTGCCCTGGGCAAAAGAGTCAAGTTTCACAAAACGCCCGAACACGCTGTCTTTCTTATCATCCGCTATTCCGCATCCCGTATCCGTAACATAGAAGTACAGGAAGTCGGTATCCTTAAGATGATATCCGAAAGTGATGCTGCCATCAGGAGTGAACTTCATTGCATTATTCAGCATATTCGTAACCACCTGCGTCAGCCTGTTCTTCTCAATGCTAACGGAACAGTCTGGCATTTCCGGCATATAGTGAATGGGGACGGCTGCATTCTTCTGACGGAGTTGTGCAGACGCTTCCATTTCTTTAAAGAGAGCGTTCAGGTCTAAATCCGAGTAAATGAACTCAAGCGTCCCCGCCTCTATTTTAGAAAGATCCAGAATATCACCAACGAGTTGCAGCAACAATGTATTATTGTTCTCAATGATATTGATGTACTCTTCCTTCTCCTCTTGTTCTTCCGTGTCTGCCAGAATACTGGAAAAACCGACAATCGCATTTAGAGGAGTACGTATCTCATGGCTCATATTAGCCAGGAAAGCTGATTTCAAACGGTTGGATTCCTCAGCCTTCTCTTTGGCCATAATTAAGTCCTCCTCCATTTTCTTTCGTCCGGTTATCACGAGCGAAGAACCAATCAAAGTAATCGGCTTGTTGTTTTCGTCTCTTTTATCCACCGTAGCCTGAGCCTCAACCCATTCATAGCGTGCAACTCCATTCTTACGAACCACCACACGGTATTCTTCCTTAATCTTGGAAACATTACCTTCCGTCAGTTCTTTATATGCTTTCTTCACCCGGTCCCTGTCCTGCTTGCAGATTTTAGCAAAATATTGATAATCGGGCACGGAAAGCTGCTCTTCATTGACCATACCGTCGTCATGGCTAAGTTCCACCGGACGGTTGACGTCACAAAGCATAGTACCTTTTTCCAAATCCCACTTCCAAGGAACAATGTTTGCCACATCAAGAGACATTGATAATTTATGATTGGCAGAGCGCAACATCTGCTGGGTTTCAGCCAGTTCGGTATTGTCAACGCAGAATACATCGATGTATCCTTTATGTTTGGAGGGGGTCAGAATCACATTGAAATAATTACCGCCGGCTTCGCTATAGTGCTGAAAAGAAAGTTCTTTTTGAGTGGAAGTAACCATGCTATAGAGATGAACCATTCTTTCGGTACCCTTGGGGTCAATTTCACTTCCCTTCTTACCGATGACCGGCCCCGACGATTTGAAATATTTCTCAAAACGGGGATTAGCTTCCACTGTAAGATAATCCACCACTTTACCCGCCTGGTCAAAAATCAACTGATGTTTCAGATATACAATAGGCATATTCTCGAACAAACTGTGATAGCTTGTCATCAGTTTAATCTGCTCGGCCTGCTTTTTCCTTACCTTATACATCCACCACATCCACATCCACATGAACAAAATGACAACAGCCACAATTGCAAATATGACACTATACTTATGTTGTTCCCAGAAAGTGGGTGGCATCATGTAGAACACTGTATTGGAAGGACACAACTTCGGTGACAATCCGGCTTCCACAAGATCCTGATAATTGAACATGGGAACAGGAGTACCAGAACTGAGTATCTGAACCCCTTTTCCATATCCGCCGGACAAGACATTATTGACAATCTCAATTATCCTCCTGCCGACCGTTTTCTCGTCAATAAAATAACCGCCTACCAATCCGTTCCGTTGCAATCCGGTGTTATCCAATGAAAATATGGGGGAAGAAGAGTAATAGCTGAGAATTCTGGAAATATTGTTAGTCAACACAACATTGCCATTCTGCATATCCTGCTGAGACCATGAAAAGAAGAGCACCCCTGTATGTTCTCCTGTGTGGTTTAAGGAATCAGCTAGTGCATCGGTGGTTATTTCACCGGCAACATAGTCTTTCAGTTTCAACTCGGGGAAGTCATCTCTCATGACATCTTTTATCTCCGAACGTAACTGGGCGCTTATATAACGCATATCCGACAGGAAAACCAGCTCGTCCATCTGGGGCATCAGGTCCTGCATCAACGAGATGGTTTCCTTAATGTACGTCGGTGCATAGACAACCGTCAATGACAAATCTCCTTTATAGTCCCTCAATAGCGTTCTTTCTTCCTCCGGAATTGCCCTTTTTTCACGATAGGCAGCTTGCGGACCTACATAATTTGTTTCCGTGCAGAGTATGACGGGAACATCTTTCCATTTTCTTTCAATACTGTCCTTCAGTAAGCCCCATGAAGCGCTACCCAAAAGAATCAGGAGTTTCGGAGGACTGTCGGCATATCTTTCAAAGAGCCTTTTCTCATATTGCAACAGTTCATCCGTATCCTGCATTTGCATCATTTGGGTATTCATGTGATCCACATCCACCACAAAAGGAGAATTTTTATGCTGATAGGAGTTATAAATGGGAATGATGAAGTCATTACTCCAACGGGAAGAACCACTGTATGCATTGATAATCAGTATTGTATTTTCACTTCCCGGTTTAAATACCGAAGAGCCTTCGCTAAAAACATTAACGGCATTTAATAAAAAGATTATCAATATAATAAATGTCTTGGTCATTTTATACAAATATCTCATCTAAGGCATAGTTTACTCCGTAAGCGTATCCTTTCTTTACCGAACATTGACTAAAAAGGCTGTCTCACAGATGATTTACATTGCAAAACTAATTAAAAATCAGTGAATTCACAGTTTTATGAAAAAAGTTTTTTTAGGTAATCTCCCATATTCTGCGTACTTTTGAAAGCAGAAAATTGTATAAACATGAAAATACTTCATACCAGCGACTGGCATTTGGGACATACATTGTATAACTATGACCGCAGCCCGGAACAACAAGCATTTCTGGAACAACTAACCCGCATCGTAGCAGAAGAGAAACCGGACGCAATGATAGTGAGCGGAGACATTTACCACTACTCTACCCCATCGGCAACCACACAAAGGATGTATACGGACGGTATGCTCGAAATTCACAGGGCTTGCCCGGAAATGGCAATCGTGGTGACAGCCGGAAACCACGACAGCAGTTCCAAATTGGAGATAGACAGCAATCTGTGGAATCACTTCGGAGTGAAAGTAGTGGGTAACATCGAGCGGAACCAGGAAGAGGTGAACTTGGGAAAGCATATTGTGGAAGTGAGGGATAAAAAAGGAGAACTGAAAGGATACATCATTGCAGTACCCCATGTATATCCGCAGAATTTCCCGATGCTGGATACAGAGACACCCCGCGAAGAACGGCAGGCACGCTTCTTCCAGGCATTGCAGGACGAAGTAGAGAAAATGAATACGGACGGATTGCCTGTTGTATTAATGGCACACCTCTCTATAGAAGGCAGTGACCGGACCGGTCATGACGAAACCACTGGCGGAATAGAATATGTTCCCATCAGCTCAATGGGCGAAGGGTATGATTATCTGGCGCTCGGACACATTCATTGCCCACAGAACATCAAAGGAAATGGCCGCCATGCACGGTATTGCGGAACTCCCCTGCCTGTGAATTTCGACGAAACATATCCACATTCTGTTTCTATAGTAGAAGTCCGGAAAAACAAAACACCGGAAATAAGAACGGTAGAAATAGAAAATCCCATGCCGCTCGTCACGTTGCCCAAAGAGGCGGTGACTTTTGAGGAAGCCATAAAACTATTGGAGGAATACCCGGACGATAGGCCTGCTTATATCCGCCTGAACGTCCTGATAAAAGATTATCTGGCACCCGACTGCAACGAACGGGCATCGGGGGCAGTAAAAGGGAAAAAGTGCAAATACTGCTACATTAAGTCCAACCGGGAGAAACAGGCTTCGGATGACCGAGCAAGGCATATCTCCATTCAGGAGATGCAGGAGATGTCTCCACTGGAAATTGCGAAACTCTACTATCAGGAAGCGGAAGGAGAAGAAATGGACAAGGAACTTTGCGCGCTGATGGATGCTGCTGTGCAAAGGGTGAGAGAAAAGAACAATCTGCGCTAATCCGCATAATCTGTGACGAATCATGAAACTTCAAAAACTGACTATAAAGAATCTGGCATCCATAGAAGATGCCGTCATCGACTTTGAGAACGGACCACTAAGCGAGGAATCCCTGTTTCTCATCTGCGGCGAAACTGGTGCCGGAAAAACAACGTTACTCGACGCCATCTGCTTGTCGCTCTATAATGAAACACCCCGCATGGAGCGTGCAGAGAATGAGAAGTACAGGGATGTGGGACAGGCCTTTTCTTCCAAAAAAGAGGAGGTGGCAATCAACGATAGCCGCCAATTGATGCGCCGGAATACCAATGAGGCATGGACTGAACTGGAATTTACGGGTTCGAACGAGATTCCTTACACTGCCAAATGGTACGTGGCACGTGCACACCGGAAAGCATCCGGCGCCATCCAGGATGCCAAGTGGACTTTAGAGAACCGGAAAACAAGTATTCAGCTCACCAAGAAAAATGAAATTAAAGCTGAAATACAAACCGCCGTAGGACTGACATTCGAACAGTTCTGCCGCACCACCCTTCTGGCACAAGGAGATTTCACCAAGTTTCTACAAAGCAAGGAAAGTGAAAAATCGGATATTCTGGAGAAGCTGACAGGCACCGGCATCTATTCTGAAATAGGCGCCGGAATTTATGCCATCACCAAAGAGAAGCGCATGGATTATGAGAATCAGAACCGGAAACTGGAAGGTATCCACATCCTGACTGATGAAGAGATAGCCGAAATTGATGGGGCAATGGTTGCATTAAGCACAGAAATCAATGAAAATACCCGCCAAAAGAATACAGCCATCCAGAAACGTGACTGGTTGAAGAGGCATGCAGAACTCATATGCAGCCAGGAGAACCAGCAGAAAGCATGGGAGGCAAAAAAAGATCTATTGCAATCGGATGATTTCCGACAAAAAGAGTTACTGATTAAGGATTGGAACAGTACAGCGGATGCCCGTAACTGGTCCTCTTCCTTAAAACAGCAGCAACGCCAACAGGAAAGTAATATCCGGCAAACCGAAAGTCTGAAAGCGGACTTTATCCGCCTCAGTAGTGGTTGCATCTGGCTGCAAGAGAATATGAAGGAGCAACAGGCCAAACTGGTGCTTGCCGGGGAGTATCTGCAAACTCATGCTCCGCTCCTCCCTATGTTCGAGCAAAGCCAGTCCATCATTGCAGACCTCAATGCCATACTTTCTGCCCACTCGCGCATTGCGGTCTATGAAAAGCAAATAACGGAACTAACCCGGCAGCAACCAATCCTGGAACAAGAACGCATGGACAAGGAAAACGACTTCAACCTGAAAGACAAGGAAAACCAAACCAGGCAGCAGGAGATAGACCAACTGAATGTACAGCTTGAAGCCATGAACCGGAATGCCTTGCAGGAAAAGAAAAACGTTTTGGAAACCGCCAGGGAAAATTTGCAGAAAGCCCGGAATTCCCTGGTAGTATTGCAAGAAAAGCAAACAGCACTGGATACGGCAAAGGAAAGCGAGAAGTCACTGGACAAGAAACTGCAAACCAGCAAGAACCGGTATGTGGAACTCAAAGCCGGATTTGACAGCAGGAAGAAAGCATATGATGACATCAAGACGCTTTACGACAAACAAAAAGAGGCAGTAGAGGAATGGGCCCAAGAAGCCCGTGCCCGTCTCTCTGTAGGAGATACTTGTCCGGTATGCGGGCAGGAGATAAAATCGCTTTGCAAGGATGAAGACTTTCAATCTGTGCTTGCTCCTATCCGGCAATCACTGGAGGCAAAGGAGAAAGAATATAAGGAGGCGGAACAGGCTCTGAACGCTAACCGCACAGAGAGTAGAACATATGAGGAAATGATGGCAAGCAGTCGTCTGGCAACGGAAAAAGCCCAGAAAGGATATGACCTTTCCCGGACAGAGGCACAAGAGAAATGCAGCCGATGCCATATTCCGGAGAGGTCTGAGAATACCGGAGAGATATTGGAAAAGTTGATTCAGGAAAACAAGCAAGACCTTGAAAAAGTCAATGCCAAGCTGAATGAAGTGCAAACCCTCGCCAATAATATCTCCCGGTTGCAGCACCGGAAAGACGAATATCAAAAGGCTGTGGAAACTGCCCGGAAAGCGTTCGACACCGCCGACAAGTGTCTGACAAAACTGAAGAATGACATCGCCAACAAACATTCGCTGAGAGAAAGCGAAAAGAACATTATCCACACTACTCTGGAACGCGTCACTCCCTTGATTCTCTGGAAAGAATGGCAAACAGAATGGAGCGACTCCCCTACTGCATTTATCGAACGTTTGCAAAAGTCAGCAGGACATTACAAACTGGCGCAGGAAAGGCAAGCGGAATTGAAGGCTACCCTCTCCTTAATTGATAAAGAACTGGACAGCATATCGGCTACACGGGAAATAATCTGTGATGCCTTCTCCGAATGGAAGAATCTTCCGATAGAGGAAAAAATGGAAATCAAGAATCTGGGGATAGCCTGGAATACATTGAACTCTCAGGTGGGCGGGCTGAAACAGAAACTTCTGTCTGCCCGCAAAAATATAGATGAGTTACAAACCAACCTGGCAACTTTCTATGCCTCGCATCCAGATATTGACGAAGCACGCATCATTGTCCTCTCCGCTTATTCCAGTGAACAGATAGAGCATCTGCGTACCGGGCTACAAAAACTTAAAGAGGAAGAAGTAGCTGCACAGACGGCCGTCAGACTGACAACCGGGCAACTGGAAGAGCACCTAAGCAAGAAACCTGAAATAGAGGAAGAGGAGACTATTGAAAACCTAAACAGCCTCATCACTGTTTCAGATGAAAAGATTGCGGCAGGAACGCAGACCGCTCTACGGCTGAAAATACAACTGGAGGAAAATGTGAAGAACATAGCCCGGATAAAGAATGAAAAGCAACGTGCGGACGAGTTACGGGAAGTCTACCTAAAATGGGACCGCCTCTGCCATCACTTCGGTGATGAGAAAGGAAAGAATTTCCGGAATATAGCCCAGAGTTTCGTATTGAAAGAGCTACTCAGTGGAGCTAATTTCTATCTGCAACGCCTGACGGATCGTTATGAACTGGAATGTCAGGCAGGTTCACTCACCATTCTGCTGCGCGACTTTTATCAGGGAGGTGTAGCACGTCCGGCTTGTACGTTGTCCGGCGGGGAAAGTTTTCTGGTTTCCCTGTCGCTGGCTCTCGGACTTTCTTCACTCAGTCGGCAAAGTCTGTCGGTAGATACGTTATTTATTGATGAAGGTTTCGGTACGCTGAGTAGCGATTATCTGAATACAGTGATGGATACACTGGAGAAGCTGCATCAGATGGGCGGAAAGAAAGTAGGAATCATCAGCCACGTAGAGGGATTGCGGGAACGGATAAAAACACAGATACAGGTGAAGAGGGTTGATAATTCGAGGAGTGAGATTAGGACGGTGACTATTCTATAAATTCTGAGCAACCCGCTTTCATTCTTTAATTCTTTCATTCTTTAATTGATATTATGTACTTTTGTAGCAATTATAAATCAAAGAGACAATGAAAAAGTTTGTAAAAGGAGTCCGGTTTGCTCCTAAAAACTATTCCGACGAGGTAGAAGAGAAGATTCAACACTATAAAAAAGAAGGTTATAAACTGCCGTCACGCCATTTATTACGCACCGAAGAACAACTGGCAGGTATCCGCGAAAGTGCAAAAATCAATACCGCATTGCTGGATTATATTTCGGCAAACATACGCGAAGGCATGTCCACGGCAGAGATTGACCACATGGTATATGAGTTTACAACAGACCATGACGCCATACCCGCTCCTTTTCTGTACGAAGGATTTCCGAAAAGTGTATGTACAAGTATCAACGATGTGGTATGTCATGGCATTCCAAGTACAAAAGAGTTCCTGCGCAACGGGGATATTGTGAACGTGGATGTTTCAACCATATACAAAGGATATTTCTCGGATGCTTCAAGAATGTACATGATCGGAGAAGTGAAACCGGAAATGCAACGTCTGGTACAAGTGGCAAAGGAATGCCGCGACATAGGTGTGCAGACCGCACAGCCATGGGCGCGACTGGGGGATGTAGGTGCAGCTATTCAGGAACATGCAGAGAAGAACGGCTATAGCGTAGTGCGCGACCTTTGCGGGCATGGCGTCGGTATCAAATTCCATGAAGAACCGGATGTGGAGCACTTCGGCAAACGTGGCACAGGTATGCTCATCGTTCCGGGAATGACGTTCACCATCGAACCGATGATAAACATGGGAACCTACGAAGTCTTCATTGACGAAGCTGACGGATGGACAGTGTGCACCGATGACGGACTGCCTTCGGCACAATGGGAAAGCATGCTTCTGATTACTGAAACCGGAAACGAAATATTGACGGAATAAGCATGGAGATTGTTTTTCTAATCATCGGACTGACAGTAGGTGTCGGCGTTGGCTATCTGATAGCGGAACGCAAAAGTACCGCCCTGAAAGCCGAACTCATGGGACGGGAAAAAGAAACGGAGTTGCTGAAACGAAACATGGAAGAAGCGGAAGCCATGCATAAACGCATGAATGTGGAATTTGAAAATCTATCCAACCGCATCTTCCAAAGCAAAACTGAAGACTTCACCAGGCTGAATGCCGAACATCTGAACAACTTACTCCGCCCCCTGGGCGACAACCTGAAAGATTTTCGGGAAAAGGTGGAACAGGTGTACAGCAACGAAGCCAAAGAGCGTTTCTCACTGGGCGAACGCATCAAAGAATTAGTGGAACTGAACAACCGCCTCAGCGAGGATGCCAACAACCTGACCCGTGCCTTGAAAGGTGACTCGAAGATGCAGGGCAACTGGGGTGAAATGATTCTGGAACGCCTGCTCCAGGCATCCGGCCTGATTGAAGGTGAGCATTACTTCCGTCAGGAATTCCTGAAAGACGAACGGGGTGAAGTTATCACCAGCGAAGAAAGCGGGCAGAAAATGCAGCCGGATATTCTGGTTAAATATCCCGATGACCGGGAAATGATTATAGACTCCAAAGTTTCCCTCACAGCCTACAGTGCCTATACTTCTGCCGAGCACAAAGATGAAAAAACGCGTTGGCTGAAAGCCCATTTACAGTCCGTCCGTACGCATATAGACGAGTTGAGCCAAAAGGATTACTCCCACTACGACAGCAAAGCACCGGATTTTGTCATGATGTTCATCCCCACCGAAGGTGCCTACCTGCTGGCTATACAGAGTGACACCAATCTTTGGGAATATGCCTACAACAAGAAAGTGGTACTGATGAATCCTACCAACCTTATCAGTGCCCTGCGCCTTTCCCTTGACCTCTGGAAACGGGAAAACCAGGTAAAGAATGTACAGGCAATCATCAAGCGGGGTACGGCACTGTATGAAAAGATTGTAGGCTTCACTGATACCTTCCTGAGCATCGGAGACAAGTTAACCGGGTTACAAAAAGACTATGACAGGGCTTTCAACCAACTTTCCGATGGAAATGGAAGTGTAGTGAAACAAGCGGAAATGCTGAGGGGCATGAGCCTTACACCAAAGAAACGAATTTCAGCAAGGTTATTACCCAGAGGAGAAGAGCCGGAGGAAGAGGAAGAAGAAACCGAACAGATAAAATAAGTATTCAAAATCAAATATATAAAACATGAAAATCCTAAAAGACCGTATTCTGAAGGACGGAAAATGTTATCCGGGAGGTATATTGAAAGTTGACAACTTCATCAATCATCAGATGGACCCTATCCTGATGAAATCCATCGGCGTTGAATTTGTCAGACGGTTTGCTTCCACCCCTATCAACAAGATTATTACAGTGGAAGCCAGTGGTATCGCTCCTGCCATTATGGTGGGATACTTATTGGAGCTTCCCGTAGTGTTTGCCAAAAAGAAAAAGCCCAGCACTATGGAAAATATGCTGGTTACCTCTGTTTATTCGTTCACCAAACAGCGTTCGTATGACGTATGTGTCAGTGAAGATTTTCTTCGTCCGGGCGACCGGGTACTCTTTATAGACGACTTCCTCGCCAATGGAAATGCCGCCAAAGGCATACTGGAACTTGTGAAGCAGGCTGGTGCTGAACTGGTGGGTATGGGTTTCATCATCGAAAAAGCTTTTCAGCACGGAGGGGATGAATTGCGCGAACAAGGCATTCATGTAGAATCTTTGGCGATTATTGAGAGTCTGGATAATTGTGAAATTAAAATCAAATAAAAATACGAGGTGTGTCAAAAGCTTTTCGACACACCTTCATATTTTCTCATCATTCGTTATTTGCCATATAAAGTATTCCGGATAACTTCTTTCACATCTTCCACCACTCCCATAGCGACACCCTTGTCCAGCTTAAGACTTATCGCTAAATGATCAGCGCCTGTAGTAGCTTTATATTCTTTAAGACTCTGCTCCACTTCCCGAAGAGAAGGATTCTTCAGAACCGGACCAGCACTTCCGCCGGAGAACAAAGATATCTGAATTGGCAAGGAAATATCCGTAGCCGTCTTATATTTGGAACTATAAACTTTAGATTCTCCAAAATGAACTAATATAGGAAATACACTATCCAAACGGGCTTCCGAAACTCCACCCAACTGCCCGGATATTTCACCACGTACTTGCAGATAAGAGTCTTTTATGGTCCGAAGATACGAAGTAATGGCATCTGATGATGAACCACGATCATACCTGACAAGCAAATACGTTGAGTAATTCGGATCTCCCTTCGCATATTTCTGATATTCCGCTCTCAACAAGTCGGTAAGCTGGGTCGATAAGGTTGCCACATCATATTCTTTTATCAATTTCTGATTCAACATCATCTTATTGTTCATATTTACAAAAAAAGAATGAATGGTTCCCGACTTTTTATCAGTTTGGTATACCTTCTTTTCGCCAGCCGCATCTTCAGCTTTCCGCTTGAAAAAGGCTTCTAATTGTACCAGTTCACTTTGGGGAATCGGATCTTGTTTCACCTCCACAGGAGTCATCACCTGTTCCACTGTTTTCTTTACTTCGGGGCGTGCAAACGCATAGAGCGTTCCGACAGCCGCCGGCACGAAGAGCAATAGCTTCAAACGTGCCCAATTGTTCGTTCTTCTTTTTAACATCATTGTGATACGGTTTTTAAGTTTACTGTGGTTGAAACCGCAAGCCATAGAGTAGAGCCTTGTACCTACGGATTTCTTCACCAGCAAAAGTTGATATTGAGTTGCATCGATGCCATGATTGATGACGCTGTTATCTGCCTCATATTCGTGCACTTCCCGGAGTTCACGCATCAGCAGCCATGCAGCAGGATTGAACCAATGGAGTATGACGAGGCATTCCATCCAAAGCAAATCCAATGTATGCCGATGTTGCAAATGCATCTGTTCGTGCAATAGTATTTCTCCGGGATTCCTTTCATAATCTTCCAGTGAAAGGACAATCGTCTTTCCCCAACTGAAAGAGACTATCTTTTCCGGACAAATGACCAATCTGTACTCCCCATATTCGTGAGCAGGAAAACGGTGTATGAGCCGATACATACGGATAGTGGAAAGCAAAAGGAAACTAAATACAACGAATACCCCCAAAAGATAGCAGCCCCCCAGGAGCAAAGTTACGGAAATGGCGGACATTACACTGCCACGAGATTCTTTTATGGAATTTCCCTCCTCGTCTACAAAGAAAGCACCTGTTCCTTCAAAAGGATATTCCTTACTGACCTCCTCTCCTTTATCAACAATACCAGTTTCTTTCTCTGTCAGCAGATTCCTGACAGCAGTCACAGGCAACTGTAAAGGAGTATATTGAGAAACATCTATCTGCATCAACGGCAACAAGGTGCAAGCCACTGTTCCTATTAGCAGCAACAGCCGATTCGTATGGAAGAGCGTGTCTTTCCTGAAGAACAGCCTGAACAGAAAATACAGGATGGTCAGGCACAAAGTCGACTCAAATATATGGAATAATATAGTTCCCATGATACATTTGTTTATCAGGTGGGTATCTTTATCCGTTTGCTTTCTTACCCTCGATACGAGCTATCAGGGCTTTAAGCTCATCTACCGACATGCCTTCTTCTTCAATAAATGTAGACACAACATTGGTATAGGAGTTATTATAGTATTGGGCTACCACATCATTTAGCGCCGAGCGCTTATAGTCTTTATCAGATATGGCTGCGTAATATTGATAGGTATTACCATAGGGTCTGTACTTTATAAATCCTTTTTCCTCTAATCCACGCACCAAGGTGGATACTGTGTTATAATGCGGTTTCGGCTCTTCATAAAAAGCCAGTAACTCACGGACAAACATCGGCCCGTGTTCCCAAAAGATTCGCATGATTTCTTCTTCCTTTGCAGTCAATCGTTTCATAGTCTTTTTCTATTTATCGGGGTGAACAATGCAAAGATAGAAATAAGTTTCAAACAAACAACTACCAATATTAGTTATTCAACTAAAACAAACAGTAGTTTAACTAATATTACCAGTAGATAATCAATATACCTTATTATATTATGCTTTCTTTTTCTTTGGAAGCACCTGATTCAGCACGATATACCCCAATATTCCGGCAATAGCCGTGCCGCACAACACCCCGAATTTAGCCTGATTCAGCAATTCAGGATAGTCACCGGAGAAAGAAAGATTGGCAATGAACAAAGATACGGTAAAACCAATGCCACCCAGCAACGACACACCGGCAATATTCTTCCAATTCATGCCTTCGGGCATACGGGCAAGTCCGCTTTTAATAGTCAACCAGGTAAACAGATAAATGCCCAGGAACTTACCCAAGAGCAATCCCAGCCCGACGGCGAGTCCTACATTTCCTATAACATCCCCACTGCCACTAAGCACTACCCCTGCATTGGCAAAAGCAAACAGGGGAAGAATGACAAAGTTCACCGTTCCATGCAAGTTATCTTCCAAAGATTGCAAAGGGCTGATTACACGGTCTGAAGCCCTCTCCACCTGTTTCAACGTAGCAATCTGTTCATTAGTCAGCACGATAGTATCGGACTGTACCACAGGAAAGGAACTGACAATGGCACGAATACGCCTTATGTATTTACCCGCATCCAGTCGCGGGCGGGCAGGTATGACGAATGCCAGTATCACACCGGAGATAGTGCTATGAATGCCGGATTGCAAGAACAGATACCAAATGATTGCACCAAAAACAAGGAAGAAAATCTTTTGTGTCATGCCGAATTTGCCCATATAATACAGGAATATATAAAGTATAGCTGCCACAATCAAGTAACCGTAAGCGACCTCATTACTATAGAAAATAGCAATCACCAGAATACCGCCAATATCATCCACTACCGCAAAAGCTGTCAGAAATATTTTCAAGCTCAGTGGTACCCGTTTACCCAACAGGCTGAGTACTCCCAGAGAAAAAGCGATATCTGTAGCCATAGGGATAGCCATACCTCGCGTTTCGGGAGTACCGGAAGTAACCAGCAATGAATAAATGATAACCGGAAATATCATGCCTCCGCACGCCGCAATAAATGGCAGAATCGCCTTCCGGAAAGAAGACAACTCTCCCACTAATAGTTCACGCTTAATCTCCAATCCTACAGCCAGAAAGAAAATCGTCATCAAACAGTCGTTGATAAACTCAATCATCGTCAGATTATGACCACCATGCGAAAGCAGGTTAAAATCACCGATACGCAAATGCAGCTCCTGCGACAGGAAACTCTGATATACCGGAGCTAACGAGGAATTGGCCACAACAGCAGCCAGAATAGCCGTCAGGAACAGTAGAACGCTCGCCACCACATTCAGTGATGAGATGTTTTTCACAGTACGTAGAATAATCATTATATGTTTGATTTAAGTATTAGCTTCCCAAAAGTGATTCCGGCTTTGTTAATGAGCTATTCCTTATAGCTCATTAACGCCAGTTTTTTAACCCAGAGTACAAATATACCTGTTAATAATAAATTAAGCACAATAGTAAGTACAGAAATTACTAATGCCGGGCCACCTAAATTGTATCCCAATGCAATAAAGATAACTCCCGCTCCTACTTCACCACGGGTAAACATACCGATGGAAAGTGCCAGACGTTCGCTCAATTTACGGTCGCGATAGAAGAATACCGGAAATAACTTACCCACATTGGAAAGCAACGATACCATAATTACGTGTATGATAATCAGAACCCAAGGCATCATTTCCTGAGAACCGGTGACGGAAACAACCCCTGCCGCATCTCCTGAAAGACTGATTCCCTGAAGTGGGGGCATGCTCATACCTACCAGAAACATGAAGATAAATGAAATTCCCGTTGAAGCTTTCCGTTCCCAGGCGGTATCGATCTCTTTATGCTTCATGACCATACCCAGAACAAATGCCGGAAGCAGCACTTCAATATGAATACTGGCTTCTTCGCCATATAAATTCTTTGTAATAAGATATAGGGATTGAGTGGCGGCAAACACCAGAACGGAATAAAAAAGAATCGCTTTCCAATCCTGCCTCATATTGTATTTACTCAGCTTCTTCCAGCCAAAAGATAGCAGCAAAAAGACAATAAAGATAATCACCAGCAACTGCCAGCGTGGTCCGATCATCATAATTTGAAGAGGAATCATCAGCAGAATGGTGTCCAGGTCGTCAAAGATGGCCAATACCTGAATCTTCTTATAAATCCAACTGGATTTCAGTCCGATAGCGGCCAGCATAGTGAACAATATACCTGCGGAAGTGGGAGCAGCAAAACGGCTCAACAACAGATTTTCTTTCCATGCTTCCCAACTATTCCAATATTCGGGAGGAAGCAAAATAAAGATATAGTAAATAGCAATAAAAAACCAGGGCATAGCTGCCGTAGCCATTGCCACAAAATAATCTTTCGCATAAGTTTGCCAACGGGATTTATCCACCTCAAACTCACGCCCCACATTAATCATAATGAATCCCAGGCAGATATACAACAGCACATTAGACACTGTTTTCACCGTACCATAATCACTACCTGACCATGCAGGAAGATATTGAGCCACAAAAAGACCAACCACCAGGAAGGCCGAAAACGATAGAACTTTTCTCATTTATTATCAGTTAGAATTTGTCAACATAAAGGGGATTGTCAAGACAGTCCTATAGAAAGAGAACAATCCCCCGGCTAATATGAATCAGCTTTTAGGCTTTTTTATATTAATCTAATTTCAACACCGCAAGGAACGCTTTCTGCGGCACTTCAACATTACCAATTTGTTTCATACGTTTCTTTCCTTTCTTCTGCTTCTCCAGCAATTTACGCTTACGGCTAACGTCACCACCGTAACACTTCGCCGTTACATCTTTACGCACCGCCTTGATGGTTTCGCGAGAGATGATTTTAGCTCCGATGGCAGCCTGAATAGCAATATCAAACTGCTGTCTCGGAATCAAGTCTTTCAGCTTCTCGCACATGCGGTGTCCCAAGTCGTAAGCATTGTCGAAATGTGTCAGTGTAGAAAGCGCATCCACCGGTTCGCCGTTCAGCAAGATATCCAGTTTTATCAACTTGGACGGACGGAAACCGCTAGCATGGTAATCAAAAGAGGCGTATCCTTTCGAGATACTTTTCAGTTTGTCGTAAAAGTCGATAACGATTTCTCCCAAAGGCATATCATAGTAAATCTCCACACGATTGCCCGAAATGTATTCTTGCTTCACCAGTTCGCCGCGTTTGCCCAGACACAAGGTCATAATGGGACCTATATAATCGGTGGTTGTGATAACAGAAGCACGAATATAAGGCTCCTCAATGCGATCTATCATTGTAGGATCGGGCATGCTTCCGGGGTTATGCACCTCCATCATATGTCCTTGTTTGTCGTAGATATTATAAGAAACGTTCGGTACGGTAGTGATCACGTTCATATCGAATTCACGGTCAAGGCGTTCCTGCACAATCTCCATGTGCAGCAATCCAAGGAATCCGCAACGGAAACCAAAGCCGAGTGCCAACGAGGATTCCGGTTGGAAAGTCAGCGAGGCATCGTTCAATTGCAGTTTTTCCAAAGAAGAGCGCAAGTCTTCAAAATCTTCCGCCTCAATGGGATATACACCGGCAAAGACCATCGGCTTCACTTCCTCGAAACCGGCAATAGCTTCTTTGCACGGACGGGCAATGTGGGTAATGGTATCTCCCACTTTTACTTCTTTAGAGGTTTTAATACCGGAAATAATATACCCCACGTCTCCTGTACGTAGTTCCTGGCGTTGCACCATTTCCATCTTGAGCACCCCGACTTCATCGGCATCATACTCTTTACCGGTATTGAAAAACTTCACTTTATCTCCTTTACGAATCACACCATTCACAATCTTGAAGTAAGCGATGATGCCACGGAAAGAGTTGAATACAGAGTCAAAAATCAAAGCCTGCAACGGAGCTTCCTCGTCACCTTCGGGATGGGGAATACGCTCGACAACTGCTGCCAGAATTTCTTCCACACCCATACCCGTCTTGCCGGATGCACGAATAATCTCGCTCCGTTTACAGCCAAGCAATTCTACGATTTCATCCTCCACTTCATCGGGATTGGCACTCGCCATATCACATTTGTTGATAATTGGAATGATTTCCAAGTCATGCTCAATCGCCATGTAAAGGTTGGAGATGGTTTGTGCCTGCACACCTTGCGAAGCATCTACAATCAGCAACGCACCCTCACAAGCAGCAATGGAACGGGATACTTCATAAGAGAAGTCCACGTGTCCCGGAGTATCAATCAGATTCAGAACATATTTTTCACCATTGTATACGTATTCCATCTGGATGGCATGGCTCTTAATGGTGATACCTCTCTCCTTTTCCAGATCCATATCATCAAGCATTTGTCCTCCGGTCACTTGTATAGTATTGGTAAATTCAAGCAAACGGTCGGCTAAAGTAGACTTACCATGGTCAATGTGGGCGATAATGCAAAAGTTTCTTATATTCTTCATCTATGTTTATCCTAAATCAATTATCTAATTGTATTCACTCTATTTTTTCGTGCGCAAAGATAATGAAAAATATGAAAACTATTCCATCGTTACGCTGTTATGTATGGACAATAACCTAAACCACTTAACAGAAATGAGAAAGTATATTATGTTTGCATGCACTCTTTTATTGCTTGCCGGATGCTCTAAAAACGAAATCATTATTTATGGTTCAACTCCTGAAAATGAAGAATCGGGACACGGAGAATCCTCAAATGATTTTGAGGCGCTCATCACATTTTCCGCTTCACTCGAAAGCCGAAAAGTGACCAGGTCCATGTCGCCCATGCCCAAAGGGTTAGCCAGTCAAGTTTATGCCTTCAAAACAGCAGACAGCAATTTTAGGGATCCACTTGCCGAAGGTTTGTACACCACTTCTTCCGCAGGCCTGTTGACAGGATTGGATGGATATAAAATGTTCCTTAGCAACGGTACATATAATATGTATGCATTCTCCAAGAATTCATCAACTTATCCGCCTACCATTACCAATGGTGTATCTGCTCCTTTAAAGAATGGTGTGGACTATCTGTGGTGGGAAAGCCTGCAACAGGATGTTATGGCTTCACAAATTCAAATGCCCATTGTATTTCAACATGTGGCTTCGCAGGTAGTCATTGATTTGTCGGCGGGCGAAGGACTGAAACTCGACAGTCTGGTTTCGGCAACCATTCTTCCACCAACTCCGGGTGCCAGTCTTGACCTGCGTACCGGCATCATCGAAGCCACCACCACCTACGACACCACTCCGCTCAACATGGGCAAAAACGGTCTTCTTGCACAAGTCATTGTCCTTCCAACACGCGCAACCAGCCCCATGTCAATGACATTAAAAGTGCTGGCCGACGGTGAAACCACTCCACGCACCTACACAGCCGACATCCCTATTCCCGGTAAACTGGCAGGTGGATTCTCATACGTTTTCAGTGCCATTATCGACGGAAATTCCGTATCATTTCCCAATGTAAGCATCAAGGACTGGACAGAGGTGGATGAATCCGGAAACCCCATTTACCCTATACAAAAATAAATAACTCAATCTACATCACTAAAATACAACAGCAAAGTAAAATGATAGAAGTCAGAATATCCGAAATCAGAAAAGAGTATACGAAAGGCAAGTTGACGCAATGTGTCATCAATGACAATCCTTTCAAGCAATTCGAAGAATGGCTCAATGAAGCCATCGACAGTAAAGAAGACGAGCCCACTGCTATGATAGTGGCAACTGTTTCGGCAGAAGGGCATCCTTCCACACGTACTGTTCTGCTAAAAGGATTAGATAAAGATAAATTCATATTCTTTACGAACTATGAGAGCCGCAAAGGCCGGCAATTGGCAGGAAATCCATATATCTCCCTCTCTTTTGTGTGGCACAAACTCGAGAGGCAGGTACACATTGAGGGAAAGGCTGAAAAATGCTCCGGCAAGGTATCGGATGCCTACTTTGCAAACAGGCCCTATAAGAGTAAGATAGGTGCAAGAATATCTCCGCAAAGCCGGGTGATAAATAGTCGCATGGAAATTATGCGGGCTTTCGTAAAAGAGGTTTTCAAACTGGCAGGACACGAAATCAAACGTCCTGATAACTGGGGAGGCTTTGCTGTAACCCCTATCCGGTTCGAATTCTGGCAGGGACGGGAAAATCGTTTGCACGACCGCATCCAATATATCCCTCAGGAAGACGGCAGTTGGAAACAGGAAAGACTGGCTCCCTGAGTGTCCCCTGAGTATGGAACAGTATACAAAAAGAAGCGTTGATAACATCTGCATGTATCAACGCTTCTTTTTATAAGATAAATGTCAATCTCTCTCTTAAACCAACTTAACAAACAGTTCGCCTTCTACTTCCTGAGTAGAGATTTTTTCTTCTCTTAACAACCAGCCAAGGCCTAAGAACAAATCTTTGTCTACCAACTTAGTAGCTTTCTTGATTTGTTTAGCAGTTAAACCTTCAGTTTCATTCAGTGCATTCCAAATTTTTCCTGCAGTTTCACCAGCTTTTTCTTTCAACATTTTCTTTTTGTTTTTAGTTATACATGCTTCATCTAAATTCTCTCATTGAGGAGGTTCAGATTTTATTTCAGCGGCAAAGATAGTTATTTTTATGTTATATAACACGTTATTATCCGCTTTTTTGCATTATATGTCATAAAAAGAGCATTTTTTCAGCGAGTAAGACCAAAAGTAATAATCCATTCTATCAAAACAGACGGTCTGTTTAACCCAAACAGATGGTCTGTTTGCCCTCAATAGACGGTCTGTTTGGAGCAAATAGACCGTCTGTTTTCAAGATACTCAGCCCAGATGCGTGCAGCTTCCTCTACCATCCTGACACAGGGGCGTTTAGCATAATATTGTTCTGTACGCTCTTCGGGGGTTGCCACTCCTTCAGGTTTCTTCAAGCCTAATAATTCGGCACAGATGATAGAACCGTTCCGTTTTCTGAATTCAGCAGCCAGTTCCTGCACCAAAGCATAGTTGGCGCCTTTTCCTTCCCGGTCTTTAGGATCTGTAGCACCGGTTTCTAACCCGGCAAGCAGAAACATGCCGCATGCCGCGCCACACGTCTGCCTCATCCTGCCTATACCACCGCCGAAAGAGGCTGCCATACGGGCTGCTTGTTCCTCTGTAAATCCATACATATCGGCAAAAGCGAGCACAACGGACTGGGAACAATTAAAGCCGCTCTTAAAATTTTCTACTGCTTTCTCTATTCTTTCTTCAAACATTGTTCCTCTCCCCCTCTTTATCCTTCTATTTCTAACAACATAGGGCAATGATCGGAATGTACGGCATTATTCAGTATACGCGCCTCTTTCAGCATCGGGCGAACCGGTTCGGTCACCATACAATAATCAATACGCCACCCCTTATTCTTGGCACGTGAATTGAAGCGGTAACTCCACCAGGTATATTCCTGCAGTTCAGGATGCAATGCTCGAAAAGTATCTATAAATCCCGCATCCAGAAAACGTGTCATCCACTCCCGCTCTTCCGGCAAAAAGCCACTATTAGTAGCGTTACGGATAGGGTCATGAATGTCTATTGCTTCATGGCAGATATTATAATCACCGCAAAGGATAAGTTTCGGGCGCGACTTCCGTAGTTCCGTCACATACTCCTGAAATTTCTCCAGCCACACCATCTTGAATGCCTGGCGTTCGTCTCCGCTGGTTCCTGACGGATGATAAACGCTGACAACAGATATATCGCCATAATCGGCACGAATGAAACGGCCTTCATTATCATATTCTTCTATACCCATGCCGTATTCCACATGATCTGGATCCAGCTTGCTAAGAATGGCAACCCCGCTATATCCTTTTTTCTGCGCGGAGTACAAATAATGCTTATACCCCTTCAAGGCTTCTTCCGGATACTGGTCTGGTTGCAATTTCGTTTCCTGAATGCACACTACGTCAGCTTGTTCCTGCTCCAACCATTCTGGTAAACCTTTGCTGACAGCTGCACGCAGTCCGTTTACGTTGTATGTAATAATTTTCATATTATTTATTTTTTGTATTATACTCTACGACAATTCAGATATCAATAACATTATATTCAACACCGTTACAATACCGGCAATAGTATAAAGCACGAAGCTACTCCACTTACTGTTGACGTATTGCCCCATCACTTTGCGGGAAGATGTCAGTCCCACTTGCAGGAAGACGGTAAACGGCAACTGTATACTCAGCACCATCTGCGAAATCAGCAACCCTTTAAAAGGATCTCCAATAAAGAATATCAGCAACAATGCGATACCCAATGAAAGCAACACACCCACCTGCGAGTGACTATCCTTAATATGATAAGACTCTCCGAAAATACCGGCGAAGATAGAACCTGCCGCCATACCGCTGGTTATAGTGGAAGATATACCAGCCATCAGCAATGCCAGGGCAAACACTACAGCCGCACTACTTCCAAGCAAGGGTTCCAGCAACGATTTTGCCTGTTGCAGTTCTTCAACCTGAATACCGCTCTTAAAGAAAGTAGCAGCAGCCAGCAATATCATGGCACTATTGATAGCCCAACCCACAATCATAGAAAAGAGCGTATCAAACAATTCGTATTTCAGGACTTTCCGTATGGAAGAATCATCCTGTTTATTATATTCGTGACTCTGAATCACCTCCGAATGCAGAAACAGGTTATGAGGCATCACAACCGCTCCCAGCACACTCATAATTATCAGCATGCTTCCTTTCGGGAAAGCAGGTGTCACCCATCCTTCCACTGCCAACGGCCAGTCAATCTTCACCAGAAACAACTCATAAATAAAGGAAAGTCCGATGACAGAAACAAACGCAATAATGGAGCGTTCAATCTTCTTATATGAGTTTGTAAAGAGCATAATCACAACAAAAGCAGTCGTTAATATCGCTCCCCAGATTATCGGAATGTCAAAAAGCATCTCCAATGCAATGGCCCCTCCCAAAATCTCGGCAAGCGAAGTCGAAATGGACGCCAGCACCGCAGTACCCAGAATTGGACGGGACACCCACTTAGGAGTATACTTTGTGGCTGCTTCCGATAAACACAAACCGGTCACAATACCCAAGTGAGCCACATTGTGTTGCAATACAATCAGCATAATCGTTGACAAGGTCACCACCCACAGCAGGGAATAACCAAATTCCGAACCTGCCGCAAAGTTAGAAGCCCAGTTTCCCGGATCAATAAAACCAACCGTCACCAGCAGTCCCGGTCCGATATATTTAAATACGTCCAGACCACCCAGATACCGCTTATGGTCTTTACGTTTCAAGTCTTTCAGAATATTTTTCATTGTTCGTTCTTTTAATGGCGTAAAATTACGAAATAATAACAAGCGATACATACTTTCAGTTCAAAAAAGAAGCCCCCGGCATTTTGAAATACCGAGGGCAAACCTATGTTTTCTAAAAGTACGGGGATTTAATTAGAATCCCATTTCATGCAGTGCCCGACATAACTGATCCGGACAAGAAGTAGAACGTCTTCCACAACGGATACCTTCCAGGCGAGAGATCACATCACCCACCGGCATTCCCTTCACCAACCGGGAAACGCCTTGTAAATTACCGTTACAACCTCCCCAAAATGCAATATCCGTTATTATATTATTTTCTATTTCCAATTCGATGTGAGAACTACACGTACCTTGAGTCTTATAAGTATACTTCATTACTCTTCACTCTCCTCCGGCTTCATGTTGGTATAAACCGTTTGTACATCATCAAATTCTTCGAGGCGTTCTATCATCTTATCGAGAGTCTCACGTTGCTCGGGAGTCACCTCCTTCGTATCGTTCGGAATATAGGTAAACTCACCACCGACATCCTCGAAGCCACACTCTTCCAGATGTTTCTGGATAGCTGCATAGCTCTTCGGATCACCATAAATAGTGATTGTACCTTCTTCTTCATCCTCTTCAAACTCATCATCTACATCGTAGTCAATCAAGTCGAGGATAAGTTCTTCCATATCTATGCCATCCTTCTTCTTGAAAGTAAACATGCATTTATGGTCGAACAAGAAAGCTAATGAGCCCATAGTGCCCAGGTTTCCGCCAAACTTATTGAATACGGAACGAACATCGGCAACTGTACGAGTGGTGTTATCTGTCAACGTATCTACAAATACAGCAATACCGTGGGGACCGTATCCTTCATAAGTCATTCCTTTGTAGTCGCTCTGGTCCTTACCCATCGCGTTCTTGATAGCGCGGTCAATGTTATCCTTCGGCATGTTCTCACGCTTGCAGGTAGCAATCACCGAACGTAAAGTCGGGTTATTTTCCGGCTCCGGGCCACCAGCCTTCACAGCAATAGCAATTTGTTTACCCAGTCTTGTAAAGGTCTTTGCCATATGACCCCATCTTT
>CAMTFK010000041.1 GCA_947071285.1 uncultured Bacteroides sp.
CGAGATCTGCGCATGTCTCGTGGGCTCGGAGATGTGTATAAGAGACAGAATGTAATAGGGTAAACAGAAAGAAAATATTTTTTTTGGTTACAAATTGAAAGTTGTGAAGGTGATTAAAGAGTAAAAAGGTTTACTTTGTACAAAAGTAAACCTTATAATTAACTGATAATCAGTATATGTTTCGGATTGAAAGAAGAAAAAAAAGACGAGGGAGGGTATGCTTGCCGGTGCGGATGGCATACGCTTCCAAAGCCCGAATTTTCAAGTCTCGTTTTGGAAACTGAGCGATTATGTACTGAGAAACTTACTTTTTTTCAGTGAGGAAATTAAGAAGAAACGACTTGAAAAAATGGTTCTAAAAGGGAAAAGTACCTTATACATGGTGACAGAGATAGGAATATATGTATGGGTTATATAAGGTAAAGTGTTGATGTCGGGAATATTTTGTCTCGAGGGAATGTATATACTATATTGTAAATAGGAGTAGCTATATTATATATGAAGAATACTGAAACTTGTTAGACGTTGTTTGGATTATACTTATTTGCTTAGTTTAGTACGAAAATCAATAATGATTAATATAAAATATTGTTTTCACTCTATTGAGGTTGCGGAAATCCATAATTATTATTTCCACAACCTCATTATAGGCAGTTTTTTAGAATTTCTATTTGTCTAATTAACGATTACTAATGATATAACAATAATCCATGTTCGACCACCATGTACTGTTACAATCAATTCCAACTATATTATCATTTACATCTATTGAGACTATATTATTAAACGCTGTAGGTACACAATTTCCTTCAAATTCAGCAGGGTTTATTGCGACAAAGAATCCCTTACATTTTATAATTGCAGTTGCATGTCCTCCTCCGACTCTAATAGCACCAATCAGCGCAATATTACGTCGAAGTTGGAATAATTGTTTTATATACTCGAAAGCATTTTCATCTATATTATCTACACAATTTAATAAGGTAAGGTAGTCTTTTCCAAGAAAATTAGTATTCAATATAAAGTTTTGGACTTGGGCCGGGGTTGGAGCTGCAACATCAAGATTATTTAGCTGCAAATCATTTGTCATATAGTTATTAAATTGGTCCTCAATTGGTCTGCCTACAGGAGCAATAATACCAAAATTAGCCATTGCCATTTGTAAACATGCGGAGAAACATGAATTTACATAATCTTGCGGTTTAAAATGAAAATTAGGTGCTCTTAAAGCCCAATCATGATCTTGTGGCATAATATTAATTGTAATTGTTCCTACTCTGTTTATTATTAGGCTTTTCGGAGACCGCCCTGTGAGTTTGCAAGGGGGAAGGTAAGGAATTAGAGGGAGAATGGGAAATGAATTTTCCGAATGACCGAATGGTCTTCCGAATGGAAAAAAGAGAGAATCCGGTTGGTGTGCCGGATTCTGGATGGAAGAAATGAGTGGGGGTGTTTAGGAAATAGCACTGGTAGCATCAGCTTTGTCGATGTCGTCGGGTGGTTCGGGTTCATCGACTTCGACGGAGGGGACGTAACCGGTGGCTTGCTTGTAGGTTGGTTCGGGGTGGTTGCCGTGGGCGGATTCGTTGTGTTCCGGGGCGTCGGAGTGGTTGGTGAAGGGGGGCATGACGAGGTAACGTTCAATCCAGTCTTTGTATTTCCAGGCTGAGGTTTCCCGGAACCAGACTTCATAATCCACCCAGTACGCCTGGAGCATGTTAGTGGTTTGCGGCATGTCGAAGTAGGTTAAATTACAACGCTCGTTAAGTGCGGGTTCGTGGTTTTTAGCATCCTGAATAGCAACATTCACTCTCTGAAAAACATCGAACGGAATACATTCCTGTTCCGGGTCGGAGTTATTGAGGTTGTTGAGGATGAAACGTACCCGCATGGTTGCCCGTCCTTCGCCGATGCGCTGCTGCTGGACGAGGTAGCGGACATTGACGAAATGGACGAAGATAGCGGGGAACGCTACTTCCATTCCCATGTTGGTGTCCCGGATGATACGAAGGTATTGTCCGTTGTCTATGGCAATGGTTTTGAAGAACGGGGGCGATAGCGGGTTTTCCGGATCTTCCCGGATAGTGAGTATCGCTCGTTTAACGGCATAGTACATTTCTGCAAAAGGATTCTTTTGCACTGTTTCGGGAGTCTGGATAGTCGGCTGTTCCGGCGATTCGACTGGCTTTTCGGGTTGTTTCTTATCTTTAATCATTTGGGAAATCCATCAAATATTTTTGGCACGAATAATTTGTTTATAGCATCAAGCAGTTTGGGGCTGTGCCCTATAAATTGTCTATGCACCGGACGTTTGAGCGAGTTTTTACGCACTGTATATAATCCGAACTTCGGATCGGTGTTGTGTACGGCTGCGTAGTTCTTGTATTTTCCTTTTTTCTTTCCACGATGCCCATCCATGGTCTGACTTTCTTCTTCCGTCCAGATGTCGTAATGGTAGCGTCGGCGGTAGTCCCGTTTTCCGAACGTGCTGTATGCACCGAGTTCGCTTTTTTGTCCTTTGATTTTACTTTTCAATTCTCCACTGTCAATCAATACCGGATGCGTGAATTTCTTTCCCCACTTGGAAGTACGGGGTGCCCATTTTGTTCCGCTGCCGTAAAAACCACCTTCGGCAAAAGAGGTACGAAAACGACTCAGGGCATATTCTCCGGCCAGGGTGACAAAATCCTCGGCATTCTTTGCCAGCAGGCTATGGAATGGACGAACATCTTTGCCACGGGCCCATTGGTTACAAAATTCATCCAGTGTTATTGCAGGCATACTATTCCGAATTTGTTTTTAATGCGTTGTTTGATTTTCAGAGCTTCTACCGGCAGTGTATGTGAGAAATACGGGTGAGCCGGTGAGAATATCCGTCCACCCGTTGCCAGACTTTCAGCGAATATCGGGTTTACCTTTCCCTTAAAATCGGGCTTTACCAGAGCACCATAAACAGAACCGAAACCATTTGCTGTCAAGAAGCACCGGCAACCCCATTCTATCGGTGGAATGAGTTCGGGCGGAAATTCACTTTTAGGATAGGATACTCCTTCATGCGACAGATGCCAGGGCCTGACCCGTTCGTCAGACTGCGTATTGAATGTAATAATGGTTTCGGCAGAGGTTCCCATCCACCATGCGGCGATAGTGGCCGCATGAAGAACCTGACTGTTCTCTGTTTCCGCATAGGTTTCGTTATATTTCCGACAAACTTCTTCGTAAGTTTCCATATCATTCAAATCAAGTTCGTCGGGCAACTCCCGCATCATAGCTGTTTCCTCGGCTGTGGCGAAATCGACCAGATTGTCGATAGCGGCTATCAGGGTGTCCCGTTCGGATTCTTCCCTTGCCGTTATATGGTTGTTGCCCCCTTTCAGTATTTCCAAAGCCCGGTCAAAATCTATCCGTAAACCGGAAAGTGCCCGGTCAATCAGGAAAGATGCCCGGAAGGTAACGATGTCATCGAATACCTCCCAGCGTTCGGCACTGTTCTCGAAGTTATAGACCATGCGGCGGAACGCATCGAGAATCAGCAAATACTCTTCCCGGCTTTTGTCTTCCTGTTTTATTTCTACTCTTTCTGCCATGTAATTACTCTTTAAGAAAGTTGGCTATCCGGCTGCCTCTGGAATGACCGTAGCGCCTAAAATACTCTTCGTCCGACATAATGCCTCTGTCATGGGTTCCTCCAGAGGGAACAGGTGTTCCGGTTCCTGCTGCCCCCATTGTGGGGACGACGTTGAGTTGTTTTCCCACGTTGATACCGAACTCTTTTTCAATTTCGTCGGCACTGACTTCGTATTTATCTGTGATTAACTGATAGAGCTTGATTCTATCTTCGTTATTCATTTCAATCCTGTTGGAATACTTAAATTCCAATCCATCAGGAATATAGTCCATTGCGACCAGACGAGGTATAATTTCTTCGTTCATCACATTTTCGATAAACCTGCGATATACCTCGATCCTGTCTCTGAAAATGTCCTGATGGGCTTTCGTACTTCCAACGTAACTTTGCATACCACCTGCCATTGATTCAGAACCCAATATCAAATTGGCAACTTCTTTATTGGCAAATTCAATCAGCGAGGTATAAATTTTCTCGCTGTTGCTCATTGTGAAGGTCTTGATGTCTATCTCGTCGTCTATCCCCGTGATTACCACTTTGTTTTGTGCGGCGTTGGCTATATCGTTCGCCAGGCGTTTACGGTCGCTGTTACTTTCTGAGATGGTCTTCCCATGGATAATCGGTTGCCCATACGTGCTCCCAAAGTTGACATAATTTGCGACGGTAAATTTTTTCGCCAAGATAAGAGGTGTTGTTGCTGAAAATAAGCCGATTGTGCCGGAATTTATCAAAATGTAGTTTTGATTATATGCAGGCGAGGCTATATTCCAGTTGGGCAACCAAATGCCTTGCCGTTTGACCACGGTGTACTGGTCGGGCAGTACGTTTCTCCGTTCAATCAGATTGACTTCTGCCAATTTTCCGGTCTTGGGATCGATATAAGGCATTATCTCTATCAGCGTGTAGCCGTAGAGTTTGGATTCAACGATTCCTCTGACAATTTTATCGAATTGTGTGCCTTGAATTTTCTGTGTGTATTTTACGTCTTTGATGTATTTTCCTTTTTCATTGATCCGGGCCAGCATGTACCGGTCTCCTAAGATTTGGGATTCCAACGTCTCTACGACGGAGCGTATATGTGCGTCCTGTTCGAGGCAGGCTTCGTAGAGGTCTATTAACCGGGAACGGTCGTCCAGTATCGTTCCTAACGTAATGTCTTGTCGAACTGACTTATAACGATTGTTCCTTTCGATTTCGCGAACGTATTCGACGATAGTTTTTTTGGAAGTGCGAAAGATGCTTTCCAACAGTTCTCCATTGAATGAGTTTTCGGATGTAACTACTTGCATTTATTGTTATTTCGTACAGAATACCTTTATCCGAAAAAAAATGTTGATGGCATTATTTACTTACACATCGGATTGGTTGTATTCCAGTCGGAGACAGGGTGGGAAATTTTCATTTTGTATGTACATTGAAATAGTATCATTGTGTGCGTTATTGTGCTATAATTAGCTGAAACACAAATATTTAAAGAGCTAAAAACTTAAATTTATTACGTGTTTTTATCTATATTTGCAGCAGTAAATTTAAAACAAAGTGGAAGTTATGAATGAAAGTTAGAACAAAAGCTCCATTTACTGTAAAGTACATGGAGTTCCCGGAATTGCTTTTCGGAACATCCGAAAAAGGGTTAATCTATTTTGACGCAACGACTTACATCGCTGAAAAAGGTGACAGTAAGAAGCATTCGGCAATTGATTTCGCCCGAAAGTTTTCTTTTTGGTTCGAGAGTGTAAAGGATATTTACGAGATACCGGACTACGAGATTATGGTAACGGATGAGGCAACGGGGCACGTATTAATTGATCAGTCTTTGGCCTTGCTTTTCGTCGGCTATATAGATCCAGCTTTCGGGGTTTATATGACAGAGAGGATGTCAGAACTATTTCTGGATGGTGTTACTCTTTCGGACACTCGTATTGTACAGGCAATCAGAAACAGATTAACGAAAGACGAATTACTTAAATTGATAGACGAATGAAGAGAAGTCCATTTCATCAACCTAAGCCCGTTCTGATATTTAACGGGGCTTACATCTTAGTCGGTATAACCCGATCTATTCGAAGCGCCTCAGAAATATCCAAGACTAACGCGCAGGCGATATCGTTTGCCTGTACAGGAAGATATATTTCGGCAGGCAGTTTTTATTTCAGACATATTCATCCGGACATTGAGATTGAAATTACGGATTTGGATACGTTGAAATTGCAGGATTATGACCAGATGTGTCATGTTGAAAGACGCTATCATTCCGTCCGGGAGATGGCAAGACGTAAAAAGATAAATGACCAGAAATGTAAAAACAACCATATTGAAAATAACGACCATGATGACAAATGATATTTTAAAGAGCTTGATTTTTGAGGAGTCATCCATTCGCGCGATACTCCATGAAGACGAAACCGTTGTTTGGCTTTGCCTGAATGACCTGTTGAAAGCATTAGACCGTGTATGTATGATGGATAGCGGTCAGGCGATGCGGATTTGTAGAACCTCTTTCCGAATAGCTTTCAAAGAAGGGGGGCGTAACCGCTGGGGAGTGAAACCCTACGACGTGCATAACCTGCTTCAGGTTATCCGAACGGAAAACGGTAAGATTGCAAAAGTATGTGATCGTATGCAGGAATGGATTAATGGATTGCCTGTAGGTATGGAATCGAATATATCAGTCAGACCATCCATTCAATCCCAAACGAGGGAAGCAATCATTTTCAACTATCAAGACAAGTTTCCAATTACTTTTAAGACGGATGGCGGAAAAACGATGATTAATGCCACGCAGATGGCCCGTAGTTTCGGTAAGTTACCAGCGGAGTGGTTACGTCTCGCAGCGACACAGGAGTTCAGAGAGGCACTTGTACGTCGAGGAGATTCAATTTCTTTGGGAAGTCAGATTATGACTACCCGTGGAAACACCGGGGCGACCTGGATTGAGGAATCGCTTGCCATGGAGTTTGCCCGTTGGTTGTCCCCGGATTTTTCTGCCTGGTGTAACAGTCGTATCGAAGAATTAGTAACCAAGGGTTACGCATCGATGCCGGTTCATCGCAACCGTTGTTCCAGTTTCAGTGAGGCCGTGAGTAATTTCCCCGTTCCACAGAATTTTGAAGAGGCTTTGATGTTGGCTGCGGACCAAGCGAAAAAGATTCGTGAAGACGAACCTAAAGTTGCTTTTTATAAGGAGTACGTGGAAGATCGGGATTGTTTTAAGAGCGGGCGAATTGCCGAGGAGCTACAAATTACAACTGTCCAGTTGCATCGTTTTCTGGCAGAAAATAATATCGTGAAGTTTGAAAAGAAGCAATGGGTGGTTTTCACTCCTTATCAGGCTTTGCAATGTGACGTGCCGTATATGTGGGAGAAAAAGAATGGTAAGGTTTATCCTACCGGTAGCGTTAAACGGTGGACTCCTGCCGGTCGTGAGTATATTCTTGAGTTATGGCGCTCCAAACATCCGGAAGAATATTAATATGGGGGAAAGTATCATTCATAAAATAATCCGTAAGACGGGACGCAAACCCAGTGCCTGTAAATGTGAGGCTTGCCGTAACCAATGCCGTACTCCTTGTTTAGGTACACCGGAGGATATATTACGGTTGATAAAAGCCGATTACCGGGATAAACTTGCTGTAAGTTTCTGGTGTGTGGGTATGCTTTTGGGACGGATGAGACACCCTATTGTCATGGTGCAGATTGTCACGACAGAGGAAGGCTGGTGTGTTTTTTATCACGATGGATTGTGCGAACTTCATAATAAGGGCCTGAAACCTACGGAAGGACGCTTATCTCACCACTCAATCACAAAGGAAAATTATAGTTTCAGTAAAAGTTTGGCTTATAATGTGGCGAAAGAATGGCTGGCAGAAGAAAATTTACCTGTGATTGAAGAGGTATTCAGTTATTTCGAGGATGGGTAGCAATAAAAAAGTTCCGGATTAAACTAATTGCTCCCAGTTGAACTAATCTTGCCTTAGTTTACACTAATTAAATTCAATGGTATGAAACTAAAGCGAACAATGACGTATGAGGAAATGGCCGCACACATGGCTCAACATTCCTTTAAGCACATCAACCGGGTGAACGTCGGGAAGTATGCCCGTATGAAAGGGTTTCAGGTTTACAAATGGATGGTGGACCGGCAGCGGCATTTCTGTTATGTGAATCCAAATTTGCAGGAATAAGGGAAGGCGATTTCAAAAGGAAAGGAGATGTACGGCAAGGCTACATCTCTTTTTTGTAACATACTGGTTGATGGTATTATATTCCGATTACCTTAATTCCGGCAACTACCATGTATTATATATATATTATAATATTATCTTTATAAAAGGAACTTATAAAATCAATACAACCAAATAGACCGCAAGGGATATTTGGTTGTCATTAGGGGTATAAAAGTATAATCTGAACGAAGTGAAGATTATTACTTTTATACCCCTTTCTCTCTTCTCTTTCTTCATAGTTTCCACTTGTGGGAACTATGAAGGACTCCTTTTGAAGTATTCTTGTTATTACGAGCTTCAAGCCACTTCCAGTATCACACTTCAAGCAGAAGACTGCTAAGGTTATTACTCAAACCAGCTATTTTCCCAGGTTCTTAAAAAAGTCTTTTTCTTATTCCTTTCCGTTCCTGACGTGCCCGCGTCCACGTACCCACGCTCCTCAGCTTCCCGAAAAAACTTTTTTGTTTTGAAATGCCTATTCTGCCGCAAAGTAAATTTATGGATACGGAAAAATTTAAAAACATAGTCGGTGAAGCTAAAAACGGGGGAATCGCGACGATCCGTTTTTTTGGCAAAGTAACAGAAGACTCTACCACCCAGTTTAATTATGAATTTGATTATCTGGAGAATGTAGTCCGTCCTTCCCTAATCCGGGTACTTATCAATTCCGAGGGCGGTTCTGTGCTGTACGGCATGGGTACATACTCTACCATTCAGAACTCGACGGTTCCCACGGAGTGTATCATCGAGGGTATGGCCGCCTCTATGGGTTCGATTATCTGGGCAGCCGGAAATAAGTCTTTGATGCGAGATTATTCCATTCTAATGATTCACAACCCTTTCCAGCCCGATGGCGAAGAAGAAAAAGAGCCTTCGGAACTGGTGAAGGCTTTTACCAAGCAAATTGAAACCATTTATCGCAAGCGCTTCGGTTTGAAGGCCGAGCTTGTCAGGGCAATCATGGACGGGGCGGCAGAGAAAGACGGAACTTTTTTCGATGCAGCCGGAGCTGTCCGGGCGGGAATTATCCCGGCAGAGAGTGTGTTGCACACCTCCAAGCAGATTTGCGAACGTGTAAAAAACGAGTTATCGGGGGTTGAAGATGTTACCCGCATTCAAACTTTGATGACTGCAATCAGTGCTTCCCTTCCGGCGGAAGAGGGCAATAAACTTTTTGATGAAGAAACCACTAATCTACACGAAATTAATAAGAACATGAGTACAGAAAAGACAAATTCACTGGAATACGCTGCCGTTGCAGCTACGCTTGGGTTAAAAGACAATTATGAAGTGAAGGATGTAATGGCCCGTCTGAATACTCTGGTATCGGTTGAAGCGAAGTTGAAAGAGACGGAAAAGTCCCTCACGGATGCCCAGACCGTGATAGCCGGAAAAGATGCCACTATCACCAATTTACAGAAAGACCTCACCACCGCCACGGCATCGCTTTCGGCTTACCAGCAAAAAGAGGCAGCCGAAAAGAAAGCGAAAAACGAGTCTGTTATCGAGGCGGCTATCGAAGCCGGTAAGATTACCCTTGAATCGAAAGAGGGTTGGCTGGCTATGGCCGAGAGCAATCCGGAACTGGTGGAAAGGACACTGGCTTCCATTCCGAACCGGGAACAGATTTCGAAAGAGATTGCCAATGATCCGGCGAATATCCAGGCAGCGGCAGGCGCATTGAAAACCGCCGAGGACAAGATAGCTGAAAAGGTGACGCAGGTCGTGGGTGAAAACTTCGAGTTCAAGAAGATACAGTAACTTCTACCTTTATTATATGACGTGTTGCCCGCTGGCAGACACAACACACGTATTGGCGCATACGGTAGTGCAGATTAAGCTGAAGATCAACGAATAATCAAAAAACTACCATAACAATGGCTGATACAACAACTTTTTTGCAAAACGGGTATAATGGCGAAGTCTTAGAAGATTTAATCTCCTATACCGCGCAGGGTAACGACACTTTCAGAGAAGGTCTTATCCATATCAAATCGGGCATCCAGCACAAATACACGCTGCCTGCCATCAAGTTAGGCGACATTATCCAGGATAATGTTCCGACCCCTACCAGTAACCACGGGAAGAAAGGTGAAAACGGAGAGAACGAATACACCTTTACAGAGCGTTATCTGGAGCCCTCCGATTTTATGATTTATCTCGAATTTAATCCCAGAGACTACGAAAAATACTGGAAGTTCGCCCAGCCCGACGGAAATCTGGTTTTCAGGGAATTAGACCCCAAGATTCAGGCTACGATGCTCCGTTTGCTAATGGATAAGAAGAACGAGTACATCGGAAATGCTATCTGGACGGCGGCTAAAGGTGGAGCGGCAAATGCCGGTATCACTGCTCCGGCAGATTCTATTCAAATCGGCAGAGGTAAAGAAAAATATTTCGACGGCATCATTAAACGAATCATTGATAATGTCAATGCCACGGATGCTGCAACTATCGCGGGGGGACAGTGTATCGTGTCCGGCAATACGGAACTGACCGACGGTGCGGCTGTTGAGAAGGCCCTTTACGCCATGTGGAAAAAGTGCCCTAAACAGATCCGCAAAAAGACAAGCCTTGCATTTGTAATTGGCTGGGACGCTTGGGATGCCTACGACCAGTACATTTCCGACAAGCAGGTGAAATATTCTGAAAATACCGAAGTGAACCGTTACCGCTTCAAAGGCAAGAGAATCATACCGATTGTAGGTATCCCCGAACATACGATTACGTTGGGAGAGTTCAACACCGGCATGGAGTCGAACCTCTGGATGGGTGTAGATTTTGCCAACGACACTGAAGTCTTGAAAGTAGACCGTCTGCAATCCAATTCCGAATTATTCTTTTTCCAGCTTAGGATGAAAATGGACGTAAATATCGTGCGTCCGGGAGAGATTGTCATTCATACGGCTTACAAGAAAACAGTCTAAAACCATTTTATCAAATTCTTTAATCACAGGGAGGTGGAGCAATCTCCATCTCCCTTTTTTAATTCATCATTTATCATGGCTAAACAAAAAAATCCCATAGAAACACAGCTCCCGGAGGGGGCTGAATCCTTTCAACCAATTGACACCGATACATCAATTCAGCCGTCCGAACCGCAACCGCAAGTTGTTCCACCCGCTGAAAAAGGGAAAGAGAAACCAGGTGAGCCGGAACCGGATAGCTTCGTTCTTGGCGTACTTCAATCATTCCCGGCTCACGAGGCATTGTACGTGGACCGTCACGGAGGAGCCTATACTCCCGACACTCCCGCCGCTATCCGAGGGGATGCCGTACTGTACAAAAATCCATTCTTCAAATCTAAAAATCAGTAATTTATGGCAATAGGAAACGTAATTATAAAAGACACCGACGGGAATATCCCTTACAGCGGTGCATCCGGTCAGGAAAAAGTGACCGGGTTGCTCTTCGACGTGTCTATGCAACCCGACCTTTTCAGGGAAGGGTACGGCAAGAATAACGAAGGGAAGTTGAAACTCAATGATGTACTTTACATCACGAACTTCAAATCGGCCATTCAGGATTTCGGTATTATCGAACGTGTTGAAACAACGGAAGAAGACGAGAATAATGTAAACTTTTTCCATGGTATTCCGGCATATCACATCCGTGAGTTCTTCCGCATGAGCGGTAATGTCGATGGCAACGGGAAGCTGTACGTCATGTTTGCCGACTGTTCCGCTTCGTGGGATGCCATCGATGTTATGCAACGAGTTGCCGGTGGGCTGATTAACCAGTTGGGTGTATGGACCGAGCAACCGCTCTGGAAATTGAACGGTGCGGAAGAGAAGTACAATCTGAATATTGTCAAGACGCTAAACGACAAGGCTGTAGCAATGGCCGACCTGCACCAGCCTCTTTCGATTGTGTTGTGTGCCAATCCGTCTAATACCGGCAGTGACACCAGCGACGGCAAGCAAATCGACCTGAATAAAATACCGACCGCAATATGTGAAGCGAGCCGCATCAGCGTGATATTCGGTCAGGCCCGTTGCGCTCCGGTTTCCATGATGCAAAAGCGAAACGTGAATAATACTCCGGTAGGGTTCCTTGGGGCTATGATGGGAGCAATCGCCCGTGCCAATGTTCACGAATCGGTAGCCTGGGTACGCACGTTCAATCTGTTCGACGATAATTTCCAGAATATCGAGCTTGGTTTCGGAGATATTAATCTGACCGCCGATGAAGATTTCACGAGCTTGAACATGTACGAATCGCTTTCGCCCGTGTTACTGGATGACCTGGACGAAAAGGGGTATATTTTCCCGATAAAATATTCAGGGAGAGAAAACGGTATTTATATCAGTAAAGACCAGACCTGTTCCGTGGGGGATTATCGCACAATTGCCCGTAACCGTACTATCAACAAAAGCCGCCGGGCTGTTCGTGCCGCTTTGTTGCCTTACGTGAACAGTCCACTTATGGTTAATCCGGCTACCGGATTTCTGGCTCCCTCTAAAATCTCCTCTTTCAAGACTTTAATCGGTGACATACTGGCAAAGATGCAAGCGGCACAAGAAATTTCTGGTTATGCCGTGAATATCGACGCTAATCAGAATGTGCTGGTTGACGATACGCTGCGCATCAGCTATGTCATCGTGCCGGTCGGTGTCGCCGTGAAAATCTATGTCGAGGAAGGCTTATCACTAACCGCTAAATAATCGCAGAATATGGCTATAATTAATAACGTTGCGTATAGCTGGTCGATGATTACCCTTGCATCGACAGCCCTCGGTATCGAGGAAGGAAGTAGTACGCTTGAAGGGGTTTCCGGTATCAAATGGAATAAAAAGAGAAAAATCGAGAGCAATTACGGCATGGGCGGAAAGCCAGTGAGTCGCGGGTTTGGAAACATAAGTTACTCTGCATCAATCACTATGGACTATGCTACCCAGCAAATGCTACGCAGCACTTACGGCAGTTTGATGGATATAGGCGAATTCGATTTGATAGTCAGTTTTGCCAATCCGATGGCGAGTGACGATTGGACGACAACGACGGTCACGTTGAAAGGTTGTATTTTCTCGGAAGACGGTTTAGAGTCGCAGCAGGACGATACCAATATTACGAAGGAGTTCGATTTGAACCCGTTTGACATTGTAATCGGTGATGGGGACACGATTAAAAGTTAAAACTGGGAAGCGTTACTTTTTTACGGTAACGCTTCTTTTGTTTATGGAGTAAAAAGGCTACTTTTGCAGTCTTTTGAAAATTAGCAAATTATACATTTATATATGGTAGAAATTACTGAAGAAAATTTTCCGAAGTTAATCGGTTCGGAATTGCCCTTGGTCATTGACTTTTGGGCTGAGTGGTGTGGTCCTTGCAAGGCTCTTGCTCCTATGATGGAAGAATTTGCCCGTGAATATGACGGGCGGGTGATTATTGGTAAGTGTGATGTGGAGGAGAATAATGATTTGGCGGTACAGTTTAAGATACGGAGTGTGCCGACGATATTGTTTATCCGGAACGGTGAGGTGGTGGATAAGGTTGTTGGGGCGGTGAGCCGGGAAGAGATTGGAAAGAAAGCAAGAAATATGAGTTAGATACAAACATCATACAAGCCAGGCTGTCTCTGATAGGATGAGACAGCCTCAATAATTACAATGCAAAAGTGGGAGATTTATTTTCCCCACATTCTTGGAGAAGTACTAAAAGTCACACAACATTTTATTCGACGCTCAAGCTCCTTTAGTACAAAATCTATATAAGGAACTAATTCGCTTTTTGCGACCGTTCCGCAACCTCTAAATTCAAAAATAGGCCAATCTCCGTTTTCTGAAAAAGTGTCCCCTAATGCAGAAATACTAAGTTTTTCACCCATTGCATTAGCCAAGTACGTAGGATCATCGGATACTTCTTTTGTTCCCTCATTTAATTTAATTAAATATTGATAAAGCTCTCCTATAGTACCAGCATGTTCGCTTATTTGTTTGGCTGAATAGTAAGATAATCCGGACAACGCCTCTATAATGATAGGTTGAAGTTTTTTATCAAATTTTGCAAATATAGCACCAAAAGAAGTTCTATTCATTACATACATCTTTTGTTTTGGGTCACTCTTAGCTGGAACTGGTCCACACCCCTCAGTCATTTTTTGGAATAACAAGACAAAACACATTATTTGTTTATATTGGATTCCATTTATGCCTTTTGAGTTTAACACATGGTATGCCCCCTCTACTATACTTCCCTCCATAGTCATATAATCCGTTTCGTATATAAATTCCAACGGACAGCTACATGTAACATGTACCATTAGTTCCACTTTTGTTTTTTTACTGGAGGTGGTAGCCGTAATTTCTTCTTTGGTTTTATACGGGAGAGATGACAAAAAATTATTTATATCAATTCTGTCAATTTCACTTGCTAATTCTGCTCCAAAGTTCTTTAATCCTTTAACTGGAAAGAATTTATGGTTTAAAACCAATTCTACTACCACAAGTTCGTTGCCCCGTCCGCTAAATCCAGTCCGAGGGTCCAATGTTACATCTACTTTTTCGTCTAATATTTTTCCCAAAGAAACTCCCTTAATAACCCCCTCTTCTACTGGACCAGTTCCTAAATTTAATGTTACTGTAGGCGTAGATAGTTCGAATTCCATCCCTAAACAATCAGGTACAGTTGGCATAATTTCAAATTTTAAGTTTTCCTACTCTATCGTCGGCTTTTCGGAGGACGCCGTTTGTTGTGTGAACTTACGGTGGGAAAGGTAGAGAATTAAAAGGAAAGAGGGAAAAAGGATTTCCCAATGATGGGATTTTCTTTCCGAATGGATGTTGAAGGGTGGTCGAAAAGGATTGAATAAACTATTGAAAGGGTATTCCTCTATTCTGTGCCAAAGAATAAACGGAAAACAGATAAATGGACGTAACTTTTGAAGGAAATTCGAGTACCGGCAAAAATGAATGGCTGACACCGCCGGAATTATTGGCAAAGCTGGGAGATTTTGACTTGGACCCTTGTTCCCCTATCAACCGACCGTGGCCGACGGCAGCAAATCACTACACGATTAAAGATGATGGATTGAGACAACCGTGGTTTGGACGGGTGTTTTGCAATCCACCCTATGATACGGCTTTGATTGCACAGTTTATAGAACGTTGTGCCGAACACCGGAATGTGATAGCACTGACCTTTGCCCGGACAGAAACGAGGTTGTTTCAGGAATTGATATTCAAAAAGGCACATTCAATTTTATTCATTAAAGGCAGATTATCTTTTCATCATGTAAGCGGTGAACGTGGCGGAACTGCCGGAGCACCGTCGTGTTTGATTTCATTTGATATAAAGAATAGTGAAGTACTAAAGAATTGCGGTATTCAAGGAAAATTTGTTTTGCTATAAAACTTTTTTTCCGGAAAGCAGGTAGTCTGAGGCTGAATCATAATTTTAGAAACAATGGAAGAAAAAACACTCACGCTCGCTCAGGAAGAGCAAATCAGAAAAAAGGCTTTGGAAATCAAAGCGGAGAAGAAACTCAGAAAAGTCTATCCGATGGTGGTCTGGGGCGATCCGGATTGTGAAGAGAAAGAAGTGTATGTCGCTTATCTCGCCGAACCGACCTTTCCCCAGTTCTCAAAATTTATGGCCGCTTCCAAAAAGGATGAGGTGACTGCCATGCGCAGCCTTGCCAGAGATTGTTTTCTCGACGGGGATAAGGAACTGGTAGATAATGAATCGCTGTTCCTGTTCGGTTTAATGGGACAGTTATCGGAAATCATCACTACCCGCCAATCCACGCTGGTAAATTTATCCAAAGCTGGGAAGTAAAGGATGAACAACGGATACGCCAGCGGGCGATTTATATCCGTCACTACTTTCCCGGCGTCAATTTGAATACCATCTCGGATGAAGAGTTTGCGATGCTTTCCGAAGAGGCTCTATGGCTCCATCAACAGATGACCGTAAGCCGGATGACAAACGCTCTTACAACAACAGCTCCTTAATTTATTTCTTGCCAATCCCCTGTCAGCTTTTTTTAGCAGGCAGGGGATTTCTTTTTAATCGGAATTTGCTGTAATGGGCTATTCTACCCGAAATAAAGAAGTATGTCCCAAGAGCAAAACTATCAGGTAAACTATACCATTAATGTAGAGGCCACCGAAGGTACTAAAAAGGTGCAGGCGTTTGCCGATTCGGTGAAAAGTCTGATTCTGGCTAAAAATGATTTGACTCCCGCGATCAAAAACATTCAGAAGATGGTGAATGAAGTTGATAAGATTTTCCGAACAAAAGGCGGAAAGAAGCGGGATTATACTTATAAAATGGATATTAACACGTCGGGAACGGAAGAAAAACTGGGACGTGTGAAGACTTTACTCACAGAAATCGGGGAACTTTCCAAAGGAATCAGTCTGGTTATTAATGCCGGACAAGCCCCATTGGATACCAAGAAAATAAAGTCGAATGCCAAGACTCTTTTAGATAAAAAGTTATCTGAAAGCCGGAAAGCAGAAATTGAAAAAAGTGCGGCTGCATCTGTCAAAACAATGATGGAGACGCAAAAACGCATTACTAAAGCGGTCGGAAAAATCAATGCTGCCCTGGTAACATTGGAAAAAGGCCGTGAAGTCAATATTAAAACGGATGTAGCGAAAGAGCGGTTGAAAGAGTTACTGGGGCTGATGCGCCAGCTTAAAGGTGCTTCCAAAATGACCATGGGTGTGCAAATGGGCTCACCTTCATCCGGAAAGGGGAATGTCCTTGTAGCTCCGCAGACAGCCAATACCCTTTTTCATCCTCCTTTACTATATAATCCGGAAAAGCCTTACGTATTATCGCCGAAGGCTTCGGAGAAATTGCAGGAAAAGCTGGCAACAAACCGGGAATTAGCCAAGCAAAAAGCGGAGCAACGCCGGGCGGACGAAGCCGTCCGGCTCACGACTCAAAAAGCCGTGATTGAAGCGAAGGGGAAAGAATGGGATCGCCAGCGGCAGGTCAAGGCGAACGAAGCTGCACAACGAAAAGCCGCCAGCGATGCGGCACGGGCCATACGCGAGAAAACCCGTTTGGAACAACAAGGCGCCGCCCGTGCAGTGACGGCAGCGCAACGCCAACAGCGGGCTGTCGTCACTGGGCAGACTAATAAGCAGCGGGCAGCTATCAACCGCCTGCAATACGTGCGTACCCCTTCGATCCGTAACCTGCCGATGATGTATATGCTCAACGGCTATGCCATGTACGGTTTCCTGAAATCGGAACTGACGAAGGCTGTCGAGTACACCAACATAATGACCTCCGCCCAGAGTATCCTCCGGGTAGCGGATAATGATTTAACCACTTTCGAGAACCGCTTCACGAAAATGGCTTTGTATGTCCGTAAAATCGGAGTGGAAACCAAATTCACGGCGGTTGAGGTTGCCGGTGCGGTAAAATATTTGAGTATGGCGGGCATGGGAATAGACGCTATCAATGCTTCTATCCGTCCGATTGTCAATCTGGCATTGATTGGCGACAACGATGTTTCCCAGATTGCAGACCTGGCGACCAATATTCAAACAGGCTATGATATTAAGAATACGAGCATGGGCTCGGTGGCTGATATTTTGGCTTCCACTGTTTCCCGGTCGAACGTGAATGTCATGGAAATGGCAGAGTCGTACAAAATGGCCGCCGGATATATGCGTATGGCCGGAGTGGAATTTACAGAGAGTGCGGCAGCTATCGGTATATTAGGAAACATGGGTGTAAAAGGAACCATGGCGGGAACCTCGCTTCGTGCCATGGCGACCCGTTTTGCCAAACCCACCCGTGAATCACAAAAGGTATTAGACCGGTTGGGCATAAAATTCACGGAATACCGGGATATTTACGGGAAGCAAGTAGAGAAACTCCGTCCCCTTGCCGACATTTTCGAAGACCTGAACAAGAAAGGCGCGACCGTCGGTGACATGCAGGCCATTTTCGGCAAAATCGGAGGTAACGCCGCCATGATGTTTGTGCGTAATTACGACCAGTTGCGTACACTTACCGTACAGAACCGGGGCTCACATGGAATTTCGAGCGAACTGGCTAAAGTGAAGCAAGACAATACAAAAGGTCTGTGGGCTCAGGTCACTTCACAGCTTACCGAAAGTTTCATGCAAGGGTACGAAGTCCTGGAGCCGATTATCAAATCGACATTACGTGACTTCCTTGCAAAATTCAGCGCCCCAGAATTTGCCCGTGGACTGACATCTATCGGTCAGTCTATCCTGAATATACTTTCCCTTTTGGGAAGTGTGGCAAGCTGGTTCACCCGCAATTTTCATTGGATTGAGCCACTCCTATTTTCCGGATTTGTAGCGACAAAGTTATTCAAACTGGCCGGAGCACTTACCAACATCGGAATTGCTTTAGGCTTTATCGGTAAACAGTCGGCGGCAGGTTCTGTGATTCAAATGGTGGGCGGTCTGATGGGAGGTGGTAGAGGAATGTCATTTGCAAGTAAACGCGCTATTGTTTCGGCATTGAGCGCAGCCGGGGTTACAGGCAAAGGAGCCATGCGACAGGCATTGCTATCCACCGGCATGGGTGGTATGGTGTCGCGGGGAGCTTTGGGCTTGTTCTCCACGCAGGTAGCTACCGGTAACGGGCTGGTCGGAGCCGGTGCTTCCATCGGTGCGTTAGGAACCACTGCCGTAGCTGCCACAGCCGGGATAGCAGCCTTAGTAGGCGCTCTGGGTTGGGTAGCCTACAAGACGTGGAAAGTGAAAGAGGCGAAAGATGCTGTATTGGAAGAGATTGATGCGAACCGGAAGTACCGTTATCCTTCCATCGATGCACTGAATAAATCTTTGACGGAAACCTACAAGCAGGCCATGAATGCGAAAAAGGCAGTTGAGGAACTGACAGCCGGGAAGTCGATTGAAGAGGCATCCGGTCAGAAGATCGGTGCATTTACCGGGAACTGGTGGACGGCTTTTCTTTCTTCTTTCGGTGCTGCCCATTCCGGACAGTACGGCGGTCCGCAATACGACGATTTTTACAACTTTTCCGACGCCAGGCAGGACGATACCCGTGAAGCTATCCGGACACTTGCCAAGAAAGACAGCCAAGGTCGTGTCAATTCGGCTTATGCTGAATTAGGAAAAGCCCGGACGGATATAGAAATCGGTGCGTTTATCCAAAACATCCGAAATAAGTTCGGTCAGGATGAAAAGAACCTGGATAATACCCTTTGGACGAAAGACCGGAACGGCAAAATCATCTACAAGAAAGGTGTCGGTGAGATGAAGGAAGCGGATGCCTACAAACTGTATGATTATGCGGTGTACATGAATACGAAGGTAGTGCCGGAGATTTCAAGGATAGCCGAGGAATACCGGAGAATCATGTCGTCACCGGCTAATGCTGAAGCTACTTTACGAGCCAACGGCTTTGATTTTGACCTGCTTACCAAAAATGGTTTCTATCAGGATAAGGAAGGCCGTTGGGTACAAAAGGCTTTGGGAAAGAAAGCTACGGACAAAGAGCGGGAAAATGCACTCGCCGGGTATCAGGAAGTCCATAATGCGGTTGTGAATTTCACCTCTTCCCTGCGTCAGACCTGGGGCGGTTCGGCAGAGATAGCGGAAAATATCATGCAAAAAGCGGGGTTCACGACTTCGCTTACTTCCAATGAGCCGGATGAAGCCGATCCCCAACCTTTCAATGCGAACGGGTTCAGTTATCATTCCGGAGCAGACGACGGGCTGGCCGGTGGAAATTATTCCGGTACGGGAAAACTCTCCTCGGCAGCGCCGAAGCAAGTTATCGTGAATATCACCAATTTGCTAAGTGTGGAAGCTATCAATCTATTGAAAAGCAAGGAAGGACAAGGTGAGGAAGTACAGAATCTGAAAGAACAGCTTGCCCAGGCGTTAATCGATGTCGTCCATGATTTCGACAGCAGTTGGAACGGTTAAAAAGTAAAGACAATGAGTAGATTATTTAATATAGGAAAGTCGGTTCTCCTAAGCGGGGGAATTATCAGCAACGGATCACTGGGCGGCTATATCAGCGATGCCGCCCGCCGTGGTTTGGGTATGGGGCTTGCAGAGTTCCAAGACGGTGCCGTACATTATTTTTCAAAGGATAAAGAGATATTGAAAAGAGCTCTTATTCAAACGGCCTCGCAGTTGGCATACGGCGCATTGCGCTCGTATCCCCGATTCCTGCAATACTGGGAACAAAAGGAACGTGACCAGTATCTGCAAAGCAAATCCCAGACGAGTATTGCAAATAAGACCGGGCAATACTACCAATTAATCAGTGAGCAACAGGCCGTAGCGAAAAAGAAAAATTACACGGATTCAATAGTCGGTCGTGTGGTGCAGGATTACCTGGAGCTTGTTATTTCAGAAGAAGGGAATTACTTCGATACCGCTACCGGCAAAGTGGAGAAAAACAGCAAATACGGGCTGTTCACTTTCGTGGATTTACAGCCCATGGTACAGGTGAGCAGCAAGAATAACGTTGTGATGACACAGGTACAAGGCCGTGATTGCAGCCGCAAAGAATATATCAGCGGCGGCGACCTGGAAATTTCCATTAGCGGAAAAATCACGAGCAAGTACGCCGATGTTTATCCGGAGGCGGAAGTCTCGAAGTTTTTAAAGCTGATGCAGTTTAAGGGGGTGATTGATTGCGAGAACACGGTACTCCGGCAATTCAATATCGACAAGCTGATTGTGCTGAATTATTCGCTTTCCGCCACGGATTGCCGGAATGTGCAGCCTTACAGCCTTTCGTGCGTGGCTGTTGAACCTTCGGAAAGCATACAACTGAAACTGGCAGCCGAGGAAAAGGTGGATGTTGCTATCAAGCACTCTAACAAATGGATTAAATACGCAAAACTGGGAGCTGAGGCTATCGATCCGGCTTCCCTCTTAAAAGTGTCGAAACTATGGCTATAGATATGATAGATGTGTTATGCTGCAAAATCACTATCGGGGATGCAGATTCCAGTAACCCGCTGGTGATTAAGGACCCCATTGTGCTGACCGAAGTGGAAGAGGTGGAGATTGTCGAGACTTATAAAAAGTTGATTGGTACGGCAAAGATTACTTTTCCTAAAGGCACAGTTTACCAAAGTACGGTTATCGGGAATGCCACTATCGAAGGCAAAGATGCCAGCCGGATAAGTACGGAAATCATGCAGGACGGTGTAGTCATTGAGAAGCGAAGTTCCCAACAGGCCATGAATGATGTGAGCTTTAAAGTCGGGCAACGGGTAAACATTAAACTCGGCTACAACGGAATATTGAAAAATATGTTCGACGGGTATATTTCAGCCTATAATTCCGCATCCAAATTCGAGATTCAGTGTGAAAACATGGCCTACAAATTAAAACTAAAACAGGCTCCGAAATTCGAGACTCAATCGTCGGTCAGCGTGAACGATGTATTGGGTGACAAGTACGGGTTACTGAAAGATACGGGGTTCGCCATCCATTCCGAAACCAAACGGTTTGATATTCAGATTGGAAAAGTGAAGATTACGGATAATTTTACCGTAGCGGATGTATTGTCGGAATGGAGCAAGTACAAAGTTTACTGTTTTCTCAAATACGATGAAAATTCACCGGACGATATGCCAACCATCGCTATCGGTCGTCCTTATTCGTCCTCCAAGAGCCAGCCCGTTTTTCCGAAGGACAGCGAGGCAAAGCCTTTCTCCATTTATTTCAATTACCATGTAGCGGAAGACGGTTTGAAAGTGGTGAAAACCAACCCGAAGTTTTTAGCGGTGACGGGAAAAGCATTGGGTTCGGATGAAAAGTTTTTTGAGGTGACTATTCGCATGAATCCTGATTACGACCCTACGGTGGCAGGCAGCAAAGAGTTTCAAACAGTAAACGCCACCCAAATCAGCAAGAAGACGCACAAGGTAACGGGGAATAAGACGGCAGAGGGGGCGAAAACCAAGACTAAGGTTGATTTGAGCACTTACACTATTGTGCCGTATATGTCGCCCAATATGAAAATCGATTCGGATAAACTGGTTGAAGAAACCATCGAGTATTTCAGAAATTACAATTTGAACGGGATAACCGGCAGTCTGACCTTGTTCGGAGACCTGGCACTCAATACGGCGGTGCAAGTTGAATTGATTGACGAGAGGAATCCTTCAAAAAACGGAGTTTACATCACGGAAGAGGTAACTACCACCTTCGGGGTGAATGGGTATCGTCAGAAGATTACAATACCGTATAAGATTAAGTCGGTGGATTAAGAGATGAAAGAGATTATCTTAACTAATAGCTCGAACATTCACAATCCCAGTTATTTATTTCCTAATTTTATTTTTATATATTTCTGTTCAAATTTTCAATTTGTTTTTTAGAATTTCTTTTCTAACATAATATTGTTTTCAGTGTAATATCGTATTTTTGCAAAAAAGCATTATGAAACAGAGTGAAATTCAGAGATTTGTTAAACGCAAGAAAAAACTAAGAAGGAATAGAAATAGAAAAAAGAAAAATATTCCTTTGACACCAGTGAAAAAAATAATTGTAAATAATAATAGTATGGTAGGAATGACAAAAGAGGAAGGCATTAAGCAAGTATATAATGGAGGAGGACATGTGGTAATATTAGGAGCTGGAGCCAGTATTGCTTCTTCATTACGCAATCCTGAAAAAAACGGCAAGAAGTTACCATCAATGAATAACTTCATAGAGATTGTGGGATTACAAGATATTGTAGCCAGAGTCCCGGATAATCTAAAAGCCACAAATTTCGAGAAACTGTATAGTAATCTTCATAATGATAATCCCAACTCTGAATTTATTAAAGAAATAGAAAAAAGAGTCTTTGATTATTTTAGTTCAATGAAATTGCCTGACGAACCTACCATTTATGATTATTTAGTCTTATCTCTAAGGGCTAAAGATGCTATTGCTACCTTCAATTGGGACCCTTTTCTATATCAAGCATGGTGCAGATGCAGACAATATACTGATGATTTGCCTCCTATATTCTTCCTACATGGGAATGTTTCTATTGGCTGGGATTCGACAGGAAAAAGATTTGGACCAACGGGGATGTATAACCCAGAAAATATGCAAGAGTTTATTGCTTCAAGGTTATTATATCCGATAACTCAAAAGAATTATCAACAAGATGAGTTTATAAAGACTCAATGGAAATATCTACAAGATCATCTTTCCCCTGAGTACAAAGCCGTCAGAGCTACTATATTCGGATTTGGTGCGCCTGCAACGGACGTAGAAGCCGTAACACTATTGAATGATGCTTGGGGAACTGGTGACGAAAGAGTTATGGAGCAATTTGAGATTATTGATATTTCACCAGAAGATGAGTTGAGAAACAAATGGGATAGGTTTATTTGTGGTACACATTATGATATTGCGAGAAGTTATTTTGATTCTTCTTTGGCATGGAATCCACGCAGAACCAGTGAAGCCTATTTTTCTGCGTATCAGCCTATGACGCCATCAGAGGCTTTCCGAAAGCCTAATCCTATTCCTCAAGACATTAAAACTTTGGACGAGCTATGGCAGTGGCATAAACCATTAATAGAAGCAGAAGATGCTAAACGAAAAACACAATAGATGGATTTAAGAGATTTGTTCAAGAATACCTATTTTATTAAATCTTATTTGTACCTTAGCAAAGTATTTGTGACAGAATGGATTAGTGCTATATACACTTGCGTTTATGCGCTAATTCGCCTAATTAATTTAAGGACAATAAGATATAAGTAGTATATGGCTAATGATAATATACAGGAAAGCCTGGAAGGACAGTTCGGGGATGTACAGAAAATCATCCTTTATCATCGTACCCGTGCGTTACAGAATGTCAATGAAGAGAACTTACGTTTGAGTTGGGAAGTAGGAAGTTATGTTTCTTCCAAGTTAAAAAGTTCAGAATGGGGCAGTAAGGTTGTCACACAGTTATCTGAATTTCTACGTCGTAATGACCCGTCACTCAGAGGATTCAGCCGGAAAAACCTCTACCGGATGGTTTCTTTTTATGAGACCTATTCCAGTGCTGAGTTTGCGGAGCAAATTGCAGCTCTTCCATTTGTAAAGTCAATTGTGTCATCAGAAACGACACAATTACAAATACCTGATAACCAGAACGATGAAATTGTGTCATTTCAAATGACACAATTAGAGCCGAACGTAAGTTTTCCCCGTATTTTACTGTTGGTAAACTGGACGAGCCATGTAGAAATTATGGCTTCCTGCCGCACGTTTCCGGAACGGATTTTTTATATGCTTTATGCAAATAAAGAACGGTTGAACGTGAAAGAACTCGGTAATGCTATAGCTAAAGATGCTTATTCCATAGTCCTTTCAAGTCCCCGGAGTCAGTCTGTGGGATTTAAGCAGATTTATCCGAATAACGGTTATGATTTTAAAGACCGGGCCATTCTGGATTTTTTAGGATTACCGGCCAAGCATACGGAGAAGCAACTACAAAAGGGTATTCTGGAACACATGAAGGAGTTTATTCTGGAATTAGGTGGAAAGGACTTTATTTATATGGGTAGCCAATACCCTTTGGAGGTGGACGGAGAAATTTATAAAATTGATTTGCTCTTTTTTCACAGAGGTTTACAATGCCTCACCTGTGTGGAGCTAAAATCGACTCCATTCAAGCCCTCTTACATGGGGCAATTGGAATTTTATCTGGAGGCTTTGGATAGGGACGTAAAACGAAGCAATGAGAATCCGAGTATCGGCATTTTATTGTGTGAGAGTGCGAAAAGGCAGGTTGTTGAATATGCTCTCAGCCGTAGTCTAAGTCCGACAATGATTGCCGAATATAAACGACAGTTGATTCCGAAAGATGTATTGCAGCGTTCGTTAGATGAATTTTGCAGTTATCTGGAAAATCGAAAGTAAGTGTAAAAAAATAAGTCATTATTCCTACCGCAGTGTTTCCACATTGCGGTATTTTTTTTGCCCGATAGATTTCCCTGATTCAACCTCCGGGCTGTAATTGAACTATTCTTCGACTAAAAGAAGAAGAATGGAAACGAAGAACAGCCAACGGATGATTAGTGAAGCTATCCGAAAGATAGCTTTGGGGCGTAGCATTGACCGGGTGGATATGTCGCATTGCGGTACGGGCGGCGTAGGAACAGCCCGACTGATTCATGGGTATGTTGCAAAGGTGAATAGTGATGACGATGAATATCTCGGCACTATTGACGTGGGTGAATTTCCCGACGAGACCGCCAGTTCGGAGCCTATCATTCATAAAGGCGTGCTATTGTCAGGCTTACAGGATAATTCCGGTGGGTTCCTGATTATTCCCACCTTGTTTTCAGACGTTACAATCGTCACGGATGCGGCGACCAGATGCGCCTATGTTGTCAATTTCTCCCATGCGGACTTTATACAGATACTCGCTCACAAAGAGAGCGTGATCGGGGTGGCAGAGACCGAAGAACTGGATGCGGAGAGCAATGACTCGCCCGATTATGACCAGTTGGAGAAGACCGGCAATGAAAGTTCTACCCGATATACAGCCGAAAACATTCAGACTACCGTCAAAAATAAAGACGACAAGCAAGCCGAGATTACCGTTACGCCGGAAAGCATCGCCCAAAAGGTCGATAAATCCCAGCTTAACCAGACTACGGATAAGATTGAACAGAATGTAAACGGGACAACGGTCGTGGTAGCGGATAAGAAAGTCACCATTGGCGGTGAAGACGCAAGCGAACCGTTGGTGTTGGGGAACGCCCTTGCCCAACTAATGCTGGATTTCATCACAGAGTGCAGCAAAATAATGACACCCACTCTGATGGGCACCATGCCTGCCATTAACGCGCCCAATTTCCCCTCGCTGGCCTCTAAGATTCAGAAGTTCCTATCCCAAACCGCCTATACGAAATGAGTGTCATCCTATTACCCGATATTGAGGAATTAGACCCGAACAGCCTTTGTTATTCCATCTATTCCGAGTTGTACCACAATTTCTTTAATGCCCAGGATAAGAAAAGCGAGGATAACCCTTACGGCATCGAGGAAGGCGACGATACATCGATCCGTTTACGTAATACCGCTTATAACTTTGCTTCTGCCATAGCGGGAGCGGTTGCCGGAGAAGGCGGAGAAGGCGGTGGCGGTATTTTGCTGGATTACCTGAAAAAGACGGGCGGAAATATGACGGGGGCACTCCGGGCGAATTATGGCTTTGAAGCCGGTATGGGAAACACCCGGTTATTATGGGCCTATGAAGAAATCGCAGAAGACGGTGTAACCCCTGTTTACGGCTTGCAGGTATCCGGGGATATTCATATCGGCGGTAGCAACCTGTATCTTGGTGGCCGGCAATTTATCCGTTACAGTGCCGGGGATGGAATAGCGATCCTTGAGAATCCCGTGCTTTCATTCGGTAGTTCCAGCCTTTTCAGCCGTGGCGAGATGGTCTTTGGAGAGAGTAAAGCCAAAGGGGTGGCACTTTCACCGGATACGATCTATATCAAAGGTAAGGAAGTGTACCATGCCGGGAACGCCAATCTTGCTACAGTCAATTGGTCGATGCAAAATGCTACGGTGACTGGAACCCTTCAAGTTTCGGGCAATGTCACCCTCTTGAGTGAACTCTCGGCTTTGTATGGAGTAAAATTAGGCTTTGACGGTAAAACAGTCCTGCATATCCGTCAAGAAGAGGCACTGCTAAATGGCTTTCTCACGATTAACAGTGGGTACGGTGTAAAGATTGGTGATACGCCGGTGCTATTCCGTGTAAACGAAAGTGACATTCAACTTTCGTGTGATTACGGGCATTTGCTATTGGGAAGTGAGAATACCCAGCAGCTACGGCTTTTTGCCGGGCTGACCGATATAGACGGGGATAATATATTAATCAGTAAATACGGAGCGGCTTATTTCCCGGACTCCTTGCGGGTAGCCCATAACTATGGGGCAGATTTACTTTCCACCTACCGGGAAAACGATGACAACGAAGGTCTTGTCGTCCACAAGAGAATGCGGTTCGGCAGCAAGAGCGGTATGTTTCTATCCGGGGATGGGGAGAAAGTTTTGTTATCCGGCTTATCAGACCAAGCGGCTTTCGGATTCCGGGCCTCAACTTCTGTTTTCCAGTTACCGGAAAGCGGCTCACGTTCTTTCTATCTCCAGACCGGTTGTGATTTTATCACTTTCGACCAGGCGATAGAAGCAAAAAAATCGGTTGGAATTGACGGATCATTCACCCGATTGACAGACAAACACCTATTCTTCACCAGCGAAAACTACCTGTTATCCACCAGTGACGGAATTAAGCATTTTGGGAATGCCTATTTCCTGAACAGCCTCAGTTCGGAGCGTTTCTCTTCCGGCTTTGCCGGTTATGGTTGGGCGATACTGAAAAATGGTATAACAGGAAATATCGCGGCCACTTTTGACGAGTTGACCATCCGCAAGAAAATGCGGATTTACGAATTGGAGGTACAAAAAAATACGGCTACCAACGGTTCGCTTTGGGTCAGTGATTCATGCAGTGGTGATAACGTGGAAAGAATCAGTTAAGGATGTCAAAATACAATTATG
>CAMTFK010000042.1 GCA_947071285.1 uncultured Bacteroides sp.
GATATGTATATTTGCTTCTCCAAAATAATACTAAGCAACATATTTACCTTGAAATGAGGGATTATAACGATAAAACAAAAGAAGAACTACTGGATATAATCCGGGAATTGGAAGAGCAACTGGCAAGTCGTCCTCCCCTGCAAGCCCCATGTCCGGATGAAAATCCGGGGGCCTTTAGTAAAAAATACGGTAAAGAAATACTGGATGCTATCCCGGATATGTTGACCATATTCGACTTCAATCTGGACTATATCGAGTTACTTTCTTCTCCTGAAACGAATCATGTGGAAGGCTTGTCCGGTGATGATACATCACGCCCTAACCTTAAGGATATAGTGCCGGAGTCAGAATACCGTAAGATCCGTGCCAATATGGAGAAAGTGATACGTACCCGTCGGCCCAGTATCGGAGAACATTCATTGCTGTTTGAAGGAGAGATGCACCATTATGAAAATCTGGTGTGTCCGTTGGGAGACCAGTATCTGCTGTGCATGTGCCGGGATGTTACGAGCCGGGTGAATGCCCAGCGTGAATTGGCTGCCGCCCGTATAAAAGCGGAAGAGGCTGACCGGTTGAAGTCTGCTTTCCTTGCCAATATGAGCCATGAGATACGTACACCGCTAAATGCGATTGTTGGATTTTCGAGACTGGTGATTGACCCGGGATATGAGGGGGATAAGGAAGATTATTGCAATATCATCGAGAAGAACTCCGAATTACTGTTATGCCTGTTTAATGATATTCTAGACTTGTCGTCAATGGAGGCGGGTTCTTTGGAATTCAGGAAGGATAAAGTGAATATGTATGCCGCTTGCCTTGAAGAATACACCAGATATCAGACCAAGGTGAACGAAGGAGTCAGGTTGATATTGGATGATAGTGATAAGAATCTGTACGTTGCGGGAGATAGGTCGCGTGTTATGCAGGTGTTGATGAACTTATTGAGCAATGCTGTAAAGTTTACTCCTGCCGGAGAAATCCATTTGGGATATGAACAACGAGGCAATGTTGTGCAGGTTTATGTAAAAGACACAGGTCTTGGTATTCCCGCCAATCGAGTTGCGAAGATTTTTGAACGTTTCGGTAAGATTAATAACTTTGCGCAAGGCACCGGTCTGGGACTGACTGTTTCCCGTATGCTGGTAGAACGAATGGGCGGAAGAATCTGGGTGCGGTCGGGCATGGGAATAGGGACGACGTTTTTCTTTACGTTGCCGATGAGCGAATAAATAGAAAAAAGGAGTTGCTATACAGTGGGTAATGCTGCCCAACTCTTTACGGCTTTTTGTCGATACAGATTACTCAACTGTTGATTTTCTGATAATGATGTTCGATTCCAATGTGATGGTCTGATTGGGAGTTGAGAAATCATTGATTTTTTCAAGAATAAGGCGGACGGCAATTGTGGCCATTTCATCAACTTGTTGCTCAACAGCAGTCAGTGGTGGGTGTACCAAGGTTGATAAAGCGGTTCCCGACATACAGCAGATTGCAACTTTACTTGGAATAGCGATGTTGTGTTCTTGCAGTGTTTGTTTTGCACCTAACGCTTGAGTCTCTGTAAAACAAAAAACCGCGTCGAAAGGAATTTCAAGGCTTAAGACTTTCTCAATGGCATTGGCACCATCATTAACACTGACGCCCGATTCGATAGCATATCGTGAATCGTAGGGAATATGGAATTTAGCTAGTGCATCGCGGTAACCTTTCTTGCGGTCAATCGTGTTTTGGATATGCCGAGGACCAGTTAGATGGATAATTTGTTTCTTTCCTGAACGTATAAGATGTTCAACCATGAAGAATGACTGGATATAGTCATTACTTTTTACAGCCGGAACGGAGATGTCGGAAATCGTGCGGTCGAAAAGGACTATTGGGATATGCCGGTCCAGGAAACTCCGGTAAACATCAAGATTGGCAGTATTGTGACAGGCACTAATCAGGATGCCTTCTACGCGCGCATTATCAAACATTGTCAGGTTTACGCGTTCTGTTTCAGGGTCTTCATCAGACAATGCCAAAATAACACGATAGCCTTGCTGATTTAATAGATTTTGAGCAGCGGTAATAAAACTCATGGAGAATGTGGTTGTCATCTCAGGAACCATAATTCCGATGATACGTGTACTTTTCAAACGCAGGTTAACGGCCAGCTCATTGCGGCGATAGCCCATCTTATTAGCCGTTTCAACGATTTTTTCTAACGTTTCCTTGCTGACATTTTTGCTGTCTCCACTTAATGCTCTTGACACAGTAGATTTTGATAGTCCCAATGCAGCTGCTATATCTTTAATTGTAACGTATCTCATGGTTATGGTGTGTTTTCTGCAAAATTAGGACTTTTATCTATTCATATGCTAAAAATAAACGCCAATATCTTCTAAAATGTATGATTTAACGTTGGGAACGGTTGCGGAAAATGGGAACGGTTGCGGGAACGGTTGCGGATTATTTTCCGAAGAAAAACCTTGTGACACAGCTAAATGGAGTTTAGTTTTGTGGTGTAAAGAGAGCGAATGAAACAATTTGCTTGAGACTAATTAACTAAATGCTATAATAAGATGAAGGATACAATGAAGGTTGCAGTGATGCTGGGAATTGGTCGGATGGGATTTGAAGAACGTCCCATTCCAAAAGTTAAGCCCAATGAAATATTGGTTAAGTTGGACTATGTGGGCGTTTGTGGGTCAGATATTCATTACTATGAAACAGGAAGAATTGGGAACTATATTGTCCAACCTCCTTTTATATTAGGTCATGAGTCTGGTGGTACTATAGTTAAGGTAGGGCAAAACGTGAAACATTTGAAAGTTGGTGATAAAGTGGCACTCGAACCAGGTAAGACATGTGGTCATTGTCGTTTTTGCCGTGAAGGGAAATACAACCTTTGTTCTGATGTGGTATTCTTTGCTACCCCTCCGGTGGATGGTGTATTTGCGGAGTATGTGGCACATGAAGCAGATCTCTGTTTTAAACTTCCTGAGAATGTTGATACGCTTGAGGGGGCACTTATTGAGCCGTTGGCTGTAGGCTTTCATGCAGCCAACCAAGGTGAGGCACATGCAGGTCAAACAGCGGTAGTCTTTGGTGCAGGATGTATTGGTTTGGTTTCGTTAATGGCACTTAAAGCCGAAGGTGTCAACACAGTCTATGTTGTAGATATCATGGAGAAGCGTTTGGAAAAAGCGTTGGAAATAGGTGCAACTGCTGTGATAAATTCAAGTAAGGTCAATCCTATTGAGGAAATCAATAGGCTGACTGCTGGTGAGGGTGTTAATCTTGTCATTGAAACTGCCGGTATGGAAATTACTACTCGGCAGGCCATTAGTGTTGCTCAGAAAGGTTCGAATATCGTCTTGGTAGGGTATTCAAAAACAGGAGAGATGGTATTGCCTATTAGTCTGGCAATAGATAAGGAACTCACATTCAAGTCGGTGTTTCGTTATCGTCATATCTATCCAATGGCTATTGAGGCTGTGGCTTCCGGGAAAATCGATTTGAAAAGTATCGTGACTAATATCTTTGACTTTGATGATATCCAAAATGCAATGGATATGAGTATTAGTGATAAATCGAATATTGTAAAATCAGTAATTAAAATCTGGTAAACTATGAAGACGAAAACAGTTGTTGGTTTAGGGGAGGTTCTTTGGGATGTTTTCCCTGAAGGAAAGAAGTTGGGCGGAGCGCCTGCTAATTTCGCCTATCATGCAGCTCAACTGGGGCTTGATGCTATCGTGGTTAGTGCCATTGGTAATGATGAATTAGGCGATGAGGTTGTAGCCTGTTTTGAGGACAAGGCATTACCACACATGCTTGAAAGCTCGTCGTGTCCTACTGGAACAGTTCAGGTTAGTGTCAATGAGCGTGGTATTCCTCAATATACAATCGAAGAAGGTGTAGCATGGGATAATATCCTGTATAACGAAACATTAAAAGCACTGGCAAACCGTACTGATTGCATTTGTTTCGGTTCGTTGGCTCAACGCAATTCAGTATCGCGAAATACTATTGAACAGTTTCTTAATGATATGCCTGCCTGTTCTTTTAAGGTCTTTGATATTAATTTGAGACAGCATTTTTATACGAAAGAGCAGATTGAAAAATCGTTCTTCTTGTGTAATATCCTAAAAATAAATGATGATGAGCTTGGTAAGGTTTGCAGTATGTTTAACATTGCGGGGACTCCAATCCAACAGTGCCGGACACTTCTTGCAACGTATGGTTGGAAAATGCTGGTCCTGACTTGTGGCGAGATGGGAAGCTATGTCGTTACCCCTGATGAGGTATCGTTTTTGGAAACTCCCAAAGTGAAAGTTGTTGATACTGTTGGAGCAGGTGACTCGTTTACAGCTGCCTTTTGTACGTTACTCTTGAAAGGCGAATCAATTGGCGAAGCCCACCGAAGAGCAGTTGATGTTTCAGCTTATGTTTGTACCCAGGCAGGTGCAATGCCAGCTTTGCCGAACTATCTTAAATAATACTTTCAACAGTTGATATAATGAAAAACATCAGATTACAGCTATTTGTCTTATTCTTGTTGTGTACTTGTTTTCTCTATGCCCAGCAAGCCAAATATATATTCTTCTTTATAGGAGATGGAATGGGAATAAATCAGATACAGTTGACTGAACTATACAGTGCTGAACTTCAGGGTAATATTGGGGTAACTCCCTTATTATTTACTCAATTCCCAATAGCAACTATTGCAACCACCTATTCTGCAACGAATGGTGTCACCGATTCGGCAGCTTCAGGTACCGCACTGGCTACAGGTGTGAAAACGCGTAATGGCTGTATTGGGGTGATGAAAGATAAGATTACCCCTTTGAAGAGCATCGCAGTGAGGGCTCGGGAAGCTGGTTGTAAGGTAGGTGTGGCATCAAGTGTGGCTATCAATCATGCAACACCGGCTGCATTCTATGCCCACAATGAAAATCGAAAAAACTACAATGCAATTGGCCATGGCCTTGTAGCTGCCGGATTTGATTTTTATGGAGGTGCTGATTTTTGGAGTGTCACTCCTCAGGATTCAATAGGACTTTATGACCTTGCCTATAATAATGGTTATACGATAACTCGTGGTTACAAAGAATTTCAGAAGAAAGCCCGTACATCGGATAAAATGATTCTGTTTCAAAGGAGTGCAGTGTCGAAAATTGATAGCCGCACAATTCCCTATGCCATTGATCGCCAAAAAACGGATCTGACATTGTCGGAAATTACACGTGCAGGTATTAATATCTTAACGAAAGACCCTGAAAAAGGATTTTTCTTCATGATTGAGGGTGGGAGTATTGATTGGGCATGTCATAGCAATGATGCAGCGACAGTGATTCATGAGGTTCAGGATTTGGATAAAGCTATAGGGGTTGCTTATGAGTTCTATCAACAACACCCTGATGAAACATTGATTGTGGTGACAGCCGACCATGAAACCGGTGGTCTTGGGTTGGGTACCGGGTCGTACGAATTAAATCTTGGTGTTCTTGGTAATCAAAAAATCAGTGAGCGTGAGTTTTCAAAGGTACTTAATCACTTAAGAAAGAAAAACAACGGTAATGTTTCGTGGGATATAGTTAAGAAATCTCTCAGTGAGAACTTTGGTTTCTGGAAAAAGATTCAGTTGGCCCCGCAACAAGAGGAGCGATTGAAAATGGCCTATGAAAGCTCGTTTATCAACAGTGCCGGTCTGGTTGAAAGTGAGTATCAAAAAGATGAAGCGATTGCAGCTGAAGCAAAAAAAATCATCAATGAAATCGCTCTTGTGGACTGGATTAGCAAAGGTCATTCGGCTAGTTTCGTGCCTGTGTTTGCTCTCGGGGTTGGTGCAGAGGATTTTCAAAGTCGTACTGATAATGCCGAAATACCTAGAAAGATCGCAGAGATAGGTGGATATGGGGTGGAAAATTAACATTTATCATTAGGGTTTAAGATTGTTTTTTGGGTAACTTAATGTTCTTAAGTCGACTTAAGAGTACATATGAGATAGAATTGTAAATTATAAATAGAATTAAATGTTTAACCTTTTTTTATGGATATGATACATAGTTTATTAGGGACTTTCAGAATGAAGCCTTCCCAACTAGGTCGTGCTACATTAATACTGGTGTGCTCATTTTTCAGCATATTTATAGCCAGTGCAAATGGTATAGAAGATTCTTCTGGAACAGAGCGGGAAATAACGGGTTACGTCCAGGATGCTCAGGGCGAACCGGTCATTGGAGCGAGCATCAGGGTAAAAGGAACAACTGTCGGTACCATTACTGATGTGAGCGGCCGTTATACTGTTAAAGTTACAAATGAATCAACTTTAGTTATTTCTTTCGTTGGATACAGAACTGAGGAGGTGAAAGTGGGTAATCATAATACTATTGATATAATTCTTCAGGAAGACTCAGAGCTTATAGATGAAGTGGTTGTTATTGGTTATGGTACCGCTAAGAAAAAAGATTTGACAGGTGCTGCTGCAAATATTAAAGGTGATAAGGTTGCTGAACGTCGTACTACACAATTGGCTACGGCTCTTCAAGGTGCTGTATCAGGGGTATTAGTGACTCGTTCAAGTGGTGAGCCTGGAGCAGGTGCAAGCAATATTCTGGTACGTGGTGTAACTACAATTGGTGATTCATCACCTTTGATTGTAGTCGATGGTATTCCTGTAGATAATATTAACGATGTTAATGCCAATGATGTGGAAAGTATCACGGTATTGAAAGATGCAGCTTCTGCTTCCATTTATGGGTCTCGTGCAGCGGCAGGTGTAATTTTGGTGACGACCAAACGTGCGACTGAGAAAGACTTGCGCATCAGTTATAACTTCGAGTATGGTATTGAAATCCCCACTGCCCAACCGAAACAGGTTGATTTTCAACGCTATCTTGAAATGGTTAACGAGTTGAAATACAATGATAATCCTGCTGGGGGCCTTTACACGGTCTATACTGAGGATCAGGTTAATAATTGGGTAAAAAACAATAAAACCGATCCCGATAACTATCCGATAACTGATTGGTATGATCTCTTGATTAAGGGCTCGGCACCACGCCAAACCCATACGTTGAACCTTGTTGGCGGTAGTAAAAATGTCAAGACGAGAGCATCTCTTAGTTACGAAAAAGTAGATGGGCTTTATAAAGATGCCGAAAACTACTACGAAAGATATATGGCAAGGTTAAATAACGACTTGACATTCAGTAAGTATCTTGCCGCTTCGTTAGATTTAAATGTAAAGTATACCAAGAATCACGAACCAATGTTTTCGGATGTTTGGAACAGTATTTTGGTAGCCTCACCTGCTTATGCATGGCAGTGGGAGCATGGCGGTCTGGCTGATGTGAAGGGTGGTAATAATCTCTATGGCCGTCTGGTTGAGGGTGGCTACAATGAAACTTATTCTACAAAGATTGGTGGGCGTGTTTCTATTGACTTCACTCCATTCAAAGATTTGAAAATATCAGCTGTACTTGCTCCGGATTTCTCGATTTCTAAAGGTAAGAAGTTTCAGAAAAAGGCTGGATTTACATCACAGGATGATCCTACTACCATCATTGGTACGTTTGCCGGTTGCGGCTCTACTAAGCTGACAGAGAAACGTGCCGACTCCCGTTCGCTAACTACACAGTTTATTGCAAACTATATGAAAAAGTTTGGTAAGCATGACTTTAATATTATGCTTGGTTACGAAAACTATTATTACCATCATGAAACAATGGGTGCTTCAAGTGACCATTACGATTTGGACAGTTATCCTTATCTGGATGCAGGTCCTAAGGACTATTTAGCAAATTCCGGTTCTGCATATGAGAATGCTTATCGTTCATTCTTTGGTCGAGTTATGTATAGCTTCAATCATCGTTATTTGCTTCAGGTTAATGTTCGTCGTGACGGTTCATCACGTTTCCATAAAGATTCTCGTTGGGGTACATTCCCTTCCGTGTCAGCTGGTTGGATTATCAGTGAAGAACCTTTCATGGAAAAAATTAATGGCAAAACGCTTTCATTCCTAAAGCTGAGAGCTTCTATCGGTACTCTGGGTAACGAACGTATCGGTAACTACCCCTATGTCTCATTGATGGAGTTTACTAATTCGTTGTTCTATAACAAGGCTGATGCAAGTGAATCTACCTACTACAAAGGGGCCGCTCAAATCCAATATCCTATACGCAATCTAACATGGGAAACGACTGAAACATACGATATTGGTGTTGATGCGCGATTCTTTGACGGGCGTTTATCTTTTGTGGGCGACTATTATTACAAGCGTACAAAAGACATGTTGCTTGATCTTGAAATACCTAAATATATGGGATATTCTAATCCGTCACAGAATGCGGGTAAAATGCATACCAGAGGCTATGACCTCGAACTGTCATGGAATGACCGTATTGGTGAGTTTACCTATGGCATCTCTGCTAACCTTTCTGACTATATTTCTAAAATGGATGATCTGAGTGGTACGCAGTTCATGGGTGATCAAGTGAAGATGACCGGTAGTTTATTTGATGAATGGTATGGTTATATCTCTGAGGGCTTGTTTCAAACCCAGGAAGAACTGGACAAATCTGCTACACTAAATAGCAATACACAGGTTGGTGATGTGAAATATAAAGATATCTCTGGTCCGGATGGTGTGCCTGATGGCATTATCTCTCCCGAATATGACCGTGTACTTCTTGGGAATTCACAACCTCGTTTCATGTATGGTGGAACATTGTCGGCTGCTTATAAAGGTTTTGACTTTAGTACTGCTTTCCAAGGCATTGGTAAGCAAAAGGTACGTATGAACTCTAAGATGGTTCAACCTTATCACAACCAGTGGGGAAGCATTCCTGCCATTATAGATGGAAATTATTGGAGTTCCTTCAATTCTGAAATAGAGAATCTGGCGGCACGTTATCCACGTCTCACTTATCAGAACAATGATAGTAATAACGCTATGTCAACCTTCTGGATGTTCAATGGTAGTTACTTTCGCTTGAAAAACATTACCTTAGGATACACCCTTCCGGCAAGCCTTACGCAAAAGGCTAAGATTGAGCGGGTTCGTTTCTATGTATCGGCCAATGACCTGTTCTGTCTGAGTCATTATCCTGACGGTTGGGATCCTGAACGCGGAACTACCTCTTATGCTATGACCACTTCGGTGTTGTTTGGTCTGAATATTAATTTTTAATGGATTAGAGCAATGAAAAATATATATATTATACTGACAGTATTTGCACTTTCATTGGTATCGTGCAACAGCTTAGACCTGTATCCACTAGACCAAGGTTCAAGTGAAACCTGGTACAGTAACGAAACCGAGTATGAAATGGCGGTGAATGATTTGTATCGCACTGCATTTTGGCCTGTTGCCAAAGAAGCTTGGTCTGATGACTACCTTTATCGTGACGTTGCCGGTCCTGACATTGTCGATGGAACGTTAAACAGTGAAACAAATACGTCCGGTAGTGTTGAGCTGGCAACATTCTATACCAACCAATACAAGGCCATTGCCCGTTCCAATGCTATCATCGCTAATTTGGATCGTGGTCGTGAAAATGGAATCAATGAGGCTACTCTGTTGTCCTATGAAGCCCAGGCACGTTTTTCACGTGCTGCACATTATGCTATGCTGGTCTTTGCTTTTGGTGATGTAGTCTATGTGGAAGATCTGTTAACTATTGAAGCCGCATCTAAAATGGCACGGTCACCTAAAGCCGATGTGATTAAAATCATTTATGATGATTTTGATTATGCTGCTGAACATCTTCCGGCTTCTTACACCGGAAAACAGGTAGCAACCAAAGGTGCCGCTTTGGCATTGAAAGCACGCTATGCGTTGTATTTCGGTGATTATGAGATCGCTGCTACAGCAGCAAAAGCGTGTATGGATCTGGGTGTTTATAAGCTTCATAAAGATTATGGAGATTTATTCTATACGAAGAATGCTGAAGAGTCAATCTTTTTATTGCCTCGTTCAACAGCTCTCCTGATTGGTAATATCGGCGATGCAAAAAGCTACTACCCACGTACAGCGGGCGGTTTTTCGAGCAAGGTTCCTTCGTGGGCACTACTTGCAGCTTACGAGTGTACCGATGGTAAGTTGATTGATGAGTCGCCTCTATTTGATTCTCACAATCCTTTTCAGAATCGAGATCCTCGCTGCACAGCTTCGATCGTGGAATTTGGAAGTGAGTTCGTTGGCTATGAATATAACCCTCATCCGGAGGTTACTAAAGTAATGGACTATTCAACAGGGAAGCTGGTGAATAACAATGATACTCGTGCCAGAGCTCAGTTTGCTTCCTTTACCGGTTTGGTTTGGAGAAAGTCAGTTGACAGAACGTGGGGGCCCGATACCAATTTTACCCCCGAGAATGACCTGATAATTATCCGGTATGCCGATGTGCTTTTGATCTATGCTGAGGCTAAGATTGAGTTGAACCAGATTGACCAAAGCGTTTTGGATGCTATTAATCAGGTGCGTGCACGTGCCTATGGCGTGGAATTGAGTGATGTTTCTAATTATCCTGCTATTACAACAACTAATCAGAAAGAACTCCGAACGGTTCTTCGTCGTGAACGGCGTGTTGAGTTGGCCTTTGAGGGGCTTCGCTATTACGATTTGATTCGTTGGGGATTGGCTCAAAAAGCGTTGAATAAACCAAACTGTGGTGTACTCTATCCCGGAAATGAATTGATAGATAAAGTGGTAAAACCGGGACATTGGTTCTGGCCTTATGCTCCAGAAATAGATGAAGATGGTATTGCTGATTTTTCAAGAATGGTAAGCGATGGCTATGTACAGGTTTGTTCTAAGGGAGCTTTCTCTGAAAGACAATATTTATGGCCTATTCCGGCGAAAGAGCTGGTGATTAATCCTAATATGACTCAGAATCCAGGATATTAGTTCATAAATTGTTTTATCTAAAGAATGATATAAGTGGCAGAGCTAATGGTAGTATGGAAAAATATCTGGAGTTCTGCTACTTATTTTCAGTGAATAATGTATATTAGCAATGAAGAAATTCATCTTTTTCTGTTTTATAATCTGTAGTTGGACAACGGGATTACATGCTCAGCGCGTCTTTATAGCTCATCGAGGTGTCAATATGCATGGCACAATTGCCGGAGAGAATTCTTTGGAGGCTATTTCATTGGCCAAACGCGCCGGTTTTCAAGCTATTGAGACTGATGTACGCCTGTCAGCTGATGGATATCTGGTAGTGATGCATGACAGTACACTAAACCGTACCTGCCTGAATGCAGACGGAACAACACTCTCCGTTCAAGTTCCGGTTAAAACAAAGACACTTATAGAACTGAAACAGGATTTTATCTTAAAGGCTGATAAATCGGAAATGAGAAGTCGAATACCGACATTAAAGGAATTTCTAACCGGATGTAAACGGAACGGACTTTATACATTTATTGAACCTAAATTGCTCGATGAAACTGGTCGGTATTATAAAGATATAATCGCTCTTGCAGATGAAGTGCTTGGAAAGGGAAATTACGTTATTACTTCCAATAATCGTGCTAATGAGATTATTCGAGATCTTGGAGTTTACGATGTCCGGTTAATGGGAATTTTATATCAGACTGTCTTTGAAAAGATACAGAACCAAGGAGATTGTATTATGGCTATTAGTGCTTCCCGCTTTGATGAGGATGAGTATGACCGATACGCTGCATTAGCCAAGTCGCATGGTCTTATGAGAGAATCACATGCTGACAAATTCGTGCATTTCAATAAAATTAATCGTAATGATATTAATTTCATCTCCACGGATTTGTTGGCTCCCGACCTGAACGGTCAGGGTATCCTTTTGGTTGATAAACATGAAATTAAAGATTTTATTTGCCCGACCATAACTACGGTTGGGAATATATTGCTAAAAAAGAATCAAACGGTAGCACTCAACGAGCCGTTACCTTGCGTAACCTTTGGTGGAATCTATTTAGAGATTGAACTGAAAGGAAACGTTGAAATTGAGTTGGGAAATCAGATTTTTAATGTGAAAACCGGAAATATTGGTAAACATCAAGTTCTTATATATAATACTTCTCCGGTATTTAAGGTTAAGTCGCTTTCTGATGAATCTGAAATTAAGAGACTAATGTTGAAAATCGTACAATTTTGAAAATACTATTATAACATATTATCATCATGGAATTAATGAAAACGTATACAGAAAAAGAAAGGCAAATAGAAGTCATCAATGACGTTGATGTCTTGGTTGTTGGTGGTGGCCCTGCCGGTGTCGGTGCTGCTATCGGTGCTGCCAAGGCCGGAGCTTCGACCATGCTTGTTGAGGCGATGGGGGCGTTTGGTGGCATGTGGACCAATGGTCTGGTAATCACATTGGCTGGGTTCAACAGTTGGTTGCGTCCTTATCGCCGTTGTGTAGATGGTGTTATGGGTGAATGGATTGCAATGGCTGAAAAGAAGGGAGGAGTTGAAAATAACCGTAGTTGGGTACTGAGCTCTGACCCTGAGATTATGAAACTGACTGCTGATGAACTACTGTTGAAATATCAGGTAAGATGTCTGTTGCATACCTGGATGGCCGATGTCATTGTTGAAGAGAATAAAGTGAAGGGTGCCATTGTAGAGAATGTAGATGGGCGTAAAGCAATTATGGCTAAGATCGTAGTGGATTGTACCGGAAATGGGGATGTCATAGCGCGTGCCGGAGCCGGATTTAATATATCACCTGAACTTCAGCCCATGACATTACCTTTTTTTCTTGCGGAAGTTAACCCACAGGGAAGTGTAGACTACGAAGATGAATTGACAATACCATTTGGTCCCGATCCCGGCTTCTTAGGGAAAGAATTGTTAACTGAATATACCTCGCGAAGGAGAGATGTCGGAATTGACCGTGAGATGCTCAGTAATGCCTGTGAGGCCGGTGAACTTCCTTTCTTTGGTGGTCCCTGGTTTGGCGGTTTAAGAAAAAACTATCCTTGGGTTAATACGACACGTGTTTATGGATCGGCGGTTAATGCAAACGAGCTGACTGCTGCTGAAATGGAGGCACGTAGTGATGCTCACCGTATTGTCAACTATTACAAAAAACATTGCAAAGGCTTTGAGAATAGTTGGATTATGAATACTTCGGCCACCATTGGCATTCGCGAAACCCGTAGGCTTGATGGGGTCTATACCATGACCAAAAATGACATTGTATCCAACTGTAAGTTTGAGGACTCAATAGCATTGGGTGTTTGGCCCATTGATGTGCATCCTCCTAAAAATCAAAACGGTATGCATGACATGTATGTACCTCTTCCATTCCAAATACCTTATCGCAGTTTGTTACCTGCCAAGATTAATAATTTGCTGGTTGGTGGTCGTTGTATCTCGGTTGATCGTGAGGCTCTCGGCACTGTCAGGGTTGGGGCTACTTGTGGAGCTACAGGACATGCAGCCGGTGTGGCGGCAGCTTTGGCGGCGCAAACGGGAAGTACTCCCCGTAATCTCTCTTACAATGAGGTTCGGAAAGAAATATTGAATCAAAAGGCTATTATTGAATAAAATAACAAGAAGATACTATGAATATCCCATTTAAAATACCGGTTATAGCATTATTAGTTCTCTTTTCAATGACTATTCGGGCTCAGGAAGTAAAAATAGGTAAGGTATTACCTGCGTGGAAGGAAGGCTATCTTGATATTCATGCCATCAACACTGGACAAGGGGAGTGTACTTTCTTTATATTACCCGACGGTACTACGATGTTGGTTGATGCCGGTGAAATTAGAGAAAAAGCACCCAACATTGTGCCACAAAAACCAAATGAAGAAATAGCTCCTTATGAAACCTATGCAAAATATATTGCACATTTCATGAAGGGAACTAAACAGAAGGCAATTGACTATATGCTTCTGACTCACTTTCATATCGATCACATGGGTGAAATTAATAAAGGATGCAAGTGGGCGGAGAATAAGGCTTATCAGCTAACCGGTATATCTGGTGTAGGCGATTGTATCCCCTTTAGGAAGGCCATTGACCGTGGTTGGCCGGACTATAACGATCCAATAGCGCCTATAAGTAAAGCATTTCCGAACTATTTGAATTTTATAAAATGGCAGAAGGAGAAAAATGGTATGGAGATTGAGCAATTTAAAGTTGGCAAAAAAGATCAGCTTGTGCTTGTTCATAATGCTGCTAAATATCCCACTTTCGAAATTCGTAATATAGCGGCCAACGGACGTGTGTGGATTGGGGTTGAAGATATTGAGCGTAATTATTTCATTCCCACTGACCAACTGTCCAAAAGTGAATGGCCGGATGAAAACCAGTGTTCCATTGTTTTTCGTGTTTCTTATGGCAAATTTGATTACTTTACCGGGGCAGACTTACCTGCCGTAACCACTTTAGACTGGCAGAATTTGGAATTGCCGGTTGGCTCGGTGACGGGTCCGGTAGAAGCATGTAAGAGTAATCATCACATGAATTACGATGCGATGGGCGTTACACTTCTCAAAGCTCTTCGGCCCCAGGTCGTTGTAGTTCATAATCGCAAGGCACAGCAGCCGGATATTGAAGTGTTGCGTCGTATTCTTTCTGCGACAAAGGCTTATCCAGGAAAGAAGGATGTATTTTCAACCAACTTCCATCCTGCAACAGCGCTTGTTGCCTATCCTAACACCAAACAGATGGCTGCTAAGCAGGGACATATTGTAATTCGCGTACAACCCGGAGGTAATGAATTTTATGTCTATGCCCTCGATGATACAAGTGACAACTATGCTGTGACCTCCATTCATGGACCTTATATCTGTAATTAATACACTAAAACCCGATACCATGCAATTATTAGATTGGATTATAGTAATTCTATTTTTGGGAGCCTTGACAATGATAGGTTTCCTCTTCTCTCGTAAAAATAAAAATGTTGAAGATTATTTCCTTGGCGGGCGAAGTATGCCGACGTGGTTGGTAGCTTTTGCTGCGGTTGGAACATCAATCAGTGCCGGTACATTTGTTGGCGCACCTCAAATTGCTTTCGACGGTAACTTTACTTATATCATGCTTAGTGTTGGGGCGATAATTGGTGGCTTAATGGCAGCTTATATTATTTTGCCTGCCCTTTATAAAGCCAATACGATAACCATTTATGGTTATTTGGGTAATCGTTTTGGTGATGGCGCTAAAACGGCGACCAGTATCATGTTCTTGTTGGGGCAATTGCTTACGTCAGGCTCACGCCTTTTCATTGCTGCCATTGCGGTGTCTGTAATGCTTTATAATGATATATTGTTTCCTAACCTGATTGCTTCGATTGTGATTCTTGGCATTGTTAGTACAATTTATACAATGGCTGGAGGCATAAAAGGATTGATTTATATTGATACGATTCAAATTCTGCTCGTAATCGGTACTGGTCTGGTTGCCATTTATTTGTTATTTAGTGCCATTCCGCTATCGTTGGGTGAGATTGTCAATGTGCTTGAAAATACGGAGTCCGGTGACAAGCTACAGGTGATTGATCCGAAGTTGTCACTAACCGAACCCTATAATTTGATTGGTGCTCTTTTTGCCTGTGCCATCTTTAAGTTTGCACAATATAGTACGGATCAGGAATTTGTACAGCGCCAACTGACCTGCAAGTCTGTGAAAAAGGCAGCAAGTTCACTTGTATATTCTCAGGTTATCTCTCTTCCCGTTGTTGTGATCTTTATGATCATCGGATCGTTGTTGTATGTGTTCTATTCACGTCCGGAGCTACTTGGTGCAACCGCGCCGAGTGACATGTTAAATGATAGCCGTCAGGTATTCCCGCAATATATGTTCAACCACATGCCAACGGGTGTTCTCGGTCTGATGGTGGTAGGGCTACTTGCTGCTGCATTGTCAAGCTTTAATTCGGCCATTAATTCAATGACCAGTAGCTTGTTCTCCGATCTTTATCTTCCTTGGAGACAAAAACGCGATAAGGGTAATGTGAAAGTTAAGTCAGAGTTGAAGGAATCACGTTTCCTTGTAGTCATTATGGGGATTGTATTGACGGCTTTTGCTATTATTGCTGCTTTGATGCAAGAAGCAGGCGATCAGTCGTTGGTTGATTTTGCGCTTGGCATCATGAGTTTCTCCTATGCCGGCATGTTGGGGATATTCCTTTGTGCTGTCTTGACCCGTCGTGGCAATGTTTATAGTGTGGTAGCCGCATTGGTTACCGGCTGTTTGGTAGTTCTGCTTCTTCAACCCGGCATTTTGGGCTGGTGGAGCACAGCTTTATTCGGTGCAACTCTCAAGCTGGCCTGGCCTTGGTGGGTTGTTGTTGGTGGTAGTATCAGTTTCCTTGTTTGTTGTATTGGAAAGAAAAAAGAATTGGTTAACTATAATGAATAGAGTAATGAAAAAGCAATGGGTATTATTGGTGGTGTTGGCTATTGTTACTTGTTGCCCTGTGTTGGCTAAAGTAACACTTCCCGCTATCATTTCTGATAATATGGTTTTGCAACAAGATACCAGAGTTAATATCTGGGGTAAGGCAGAACCGGATGAAGTCATAACTGTTCAACCTTCATGGGCTACTAAGGCTATGACTGCGGTTGCTTCTGAAGATGGCAAATGGATTGTGAAATTGAAAACGCCTCGTGCAACGATGAAAAATCAGTCGATTACCGTTAGTGGAGAGAACACTGTAACAGTCAGCAATATCTTGATTGGTGAGGTATGGCTTTGCGGTGGACAGAGTAATATGCTTTTTCCAGTTGGCAAACAAAAAGAAGTGAAGTGGCAAACCGGTATGGAAGGGGCCGGTAAAGAACTACAGGACGCCAATTATCCTGAAATCCGTCTCTTCACCGTGCCTTATTGCCTGGCACCTGACGGTGAACGTGATGATTGTGAGGGGAAGTGGCTTGTTTGTACTGCGGACCATGCTTACAATTTCTCAGCAGTGGGTTTTGTTTTCGGTCGACGTCTTTTCAAAGAACTCCATATTCCTGTCGGACTCATTCTTTCAGCCAAAGGTGATACACATGTGGAATCATGGACTAAAATGGAGGTGATGGAAAATAACCCACTTTATGCAGATGTGTTCGATGAGTTTGGAGTAGAGAATGTGAAACAGAATAAACTCTATAAAGTTCCGTCCACACTATGGAACGGCATGATTAGACCAATTCTGGGTTACACCGTCAAGGGTACTGTTTGGTATCAGGGGGAAGCCAATGCTATGCGCTATGAGCAATATCAACAGGTATTTACCAATATGATTAATAGTTGGCGTAAGGAGTGGAAGCAACCGGACATGCCTTTTTACTTCGTTCAGATTGCTCCTTTCAAAGGTCAGCCTGCCGGTATCCGGGAAGCTCAGCTTCAAACGTGGCAGGGTGGGCTGAAGAATCTGGGCATGGTGGTTACTACTGACGTAGGCGATTCGCTTGATATCCATCCCCGCAACAAACGTGTTCCAGGAGAAAGATTAGCTTTATGGGCGTTGGCTAAACAATATGGTAAGAATATTGTCTGTTCCGGTCCTCTGTTTAAGTCTATGAAATTATCTGGGAGCAAACTTATACTGAGCTTTGATTATGCAGATAATGGTTTAATGACACCTAATGATGAACCAGTGGAAGGTTTCTATATAGCCGGTGCAGATCGGAAATTCTATCCTGCAAAAGCGATTATTAACGGTAACCGCATTGAAGTATCCTCCTCTCAGGTGCAGGAGCCCGTGGCGGTACGTTATGCGTTTGCGAATTTCTTTCGTGCGAATCTTTATAATAAGGAAGGGTTACCAGCTACCCCGTTCCGTAGTGACTCATGGTCTAAAAAATAAATGCATATGAAAATCAATAAATCAATATACAGTCTGGCGTTGGCTGCTCCCTTCGCTCTCTCTCAGAGTGTCTATGCCGGACAGCGGCCTAATATCGTTTTCTTTTTAGTAGATGATTTTGGGTGGACAGAATCCTCTCTGTCTTTCGGCGAAGAAACTTACTCCAATAACTTGCGTTTCAAAACGCCCAATATGGAGCGTCTCTCCCAAAAGGGTACTATGATGACAAATGCTTATGCTTGTCCGGTTTCAACGCCCACACGTGCATCTTTAATGACAGGTATGAACCCTGCCCACATGAAGATTACATCGTTCATTTCACTTTATAAGGATGTTGTTCCGGATGCAATTGGCGGTCATCCTGGTGCCACCAATGAGAATCTTGGTGATATTTTTGCTCATCCGGAGTGGAATTATAATGCTTTCTGTCCTGTTTCTCTTGAACCGGAACGTGAAACATATGGTCTCAATCATACTCTCTATGCAACTCCTATGGTTGAAATTCTACGTGATGCCGGCTATCACACCATTCATGTAGGTAAGGCACATTGGGGACCTGCGGGAACACCCGGTTCAAATCCTTATAATATGGGCTTTGTGGTTAACATTGCCGGTTCGAGCAATGGCCATCCCAAAAGCTATCTTCCAGAAGATAATTTTGGTAACTTGCCGGGCAAGGGGGATTATGGTTCGGTACAGAATATGTCACAATATTATGGCACTGATATACACTTAACTGAAGCTATGACCCGTGAAGCACTCAAAACGCTTGAAAATCCCATAAGACAAAAGATTCCTTTCTATCTCTATTTTTCTCATTATTCTAATCATACTCCCATTCAACGTGATAAACGTTATATTCAGCCCTATCTTGATGCCGGAATGGATGAAGGTCAGGCGCGCTATGCTTCCATGGTTGAAGGTATGGATAAAAGTTTGGGAGATGTACTTGATTTCCTCGAAACTAAGGGGGTGGCCGACAATACTATTATCATCTTCTACTCCGACAATGGAGGACATAGCGTTGGGAATGAGAAGGGTGGAGAACCTCACACTCAGAACCTTCCGTTACGTGAAGGGAAAGGATCGGTTTATGAAGGTGGTATTCGTGTTCCTATGCTCTTTTGCTGGCCTGGCAAGGTTAGTGCCGGAACGCGCATCAATACCCCTGTTTCAACGGAGGATATGTTCCCCACAATCCTTGAAATGGCAGGAGTGAAGAAATACGAAACTGTTCAGAAACGGGATGGTCGGAGTCTGGTGAAGCTAATTCAGAAAGGTTCCCGATATGTGGCTAAAGCTCAGAAACGTGGAGAAATTACCAATCAACGCGAGGCTAATGCCATTGTTATTCCCGAAGCTATTTCAGACATTGATCCTGAACGTGGCATCATCTTCCATTTTCCTCATCAGCTTCGTTTTGAGGATCAGGATGACATCGACTTCATGAGTGCCATCCGCAAAGGCGATTGGAAACTGGTCTACCGTATGCATACTGCCGAACTTGAACTCTATAATCTTCGTGAAGATATTGGTGAGCGTAACAATATGGCTGTTCAGTATCCGGAAATAGTCAAGGAAATGGCAAAAGAACTCGGCACCCGTCTTCGTAGTTGGGATGCTCCAATGCCTACCGTGAGGGCAACAGGACAAAAGGTTCTTATGCCTGATGAATTATAATGTGTGGTGGATTAAGCATAAAAAAGGCTGCCCGATTAAGTTGCAGCCTGTTTTATGCTTAATTTTTAAATGATTTCAATTCCCTGTTCTTTACAGAGTTGTAATCCCACATCTTTCAGTTTGAACTTTTGTATCTTGCCGCTGCCCGTCATGGGGAATTCATCAATAAAGAATACGTATTTTGGTATCTTGTAGCGTGAAATCTTGCCTGTGCAGAAGTCGCGCACATCTGATTCATGTAAGTCCACACCTTCCTTCAGGATGATGAAAGCACCTACTTCTTCACCGTACTTCTTTGATGGAATGCCTGCCACCTGCACGTCTTTCACGCCCTCCAATTTGTAGAGGAACTCCTCTATTTCACGCGGATAAATGTTTTCACCACCACGGATAATCATATCCTTGATGCGTCCGGTGATTCGGTAATTGCCTTCCTCATCCTTTATGCCGAGATCTCCGGAATGAAGGAAACCGTTTTTATCGATAACTTCGGCAGTAGCCTGCGGGTTCTTGTAGTAACCTTTCATATTGTTATATCCCCGGTTGCACATTTCACCTTGCACGCCTACCGGACATTCCTCGCCGGTTTCGGGGTCGATAACCCTAACTTCTGTGTGTTCAAAATCGTGTCCTACGGTGTTGCAGCGTACATCAAACGGGTCGTCAATACGCGAAGCCGTCATACCGGGAGAAGTCTCGGTCAGGCCATATACGCTGGTTACCTTCATATACATCTTTTCTTCCACCTGCTTCATCAGTTCCACAGGGCAGAGCGAACCTGCCATGATGCCGGTGCGCAGGCTGGACATATCGAACATGTCGAACATCGGATGGTGCAACTCGGCAATAAACATGGTGGGTACACCGTACAGAGCCGTGCAACGTTCCTTATGAATGGAGGCGAGCACTACCAGCGGATTAAACCGCTCTACCATAACTTCCGTGCAACCATGCGTCAGGCAATTCATCGTAGCAAGCACCACGCCGAAGCAGTGAAACAAGGGTACGCAAACACAAAGTTTGTCATCAGCGGTGAACTTCATGTGCTCTCCCGTCAGATAACCATTGTTGGCGATGTTGTAGTGGGTGAGCATAACGCCTTTCGGAAAGCCTGTGGTTCCCGATGTGTATTGCATGTTCACCACATCGTGGCAGGTTACCTGGCTTTTCAGCATATTCAGCCGTTCATCTTCCACATTATTACCCAGCAACAGGATTTCAGCCGTATTGTACATACCGCGATGTTTCTCCTGTCCTACGTACACAACATTGCGCATGTGCGGAAAACGCTCACTCTTCAAATGTCCGCGTTCGCATGTCTTCAGTTCCGGCAGCATGGTGTAGGTCATTTGTACGAAGTCGCTGTCCTTTTCACCATTCACGATGCAAAGAGTGTGCATATCCGAGTTTTCGCACAGATATTCCAGTTCGGCTTGTTTATAGTTGGTGTTTACAGTGACATAGACGGCACCGATTTTGGCGCAGGCATACAGCAGTGTAAGCCAGTCGGGCACATTGGCAGCCCATATACCTACATGAGTTCCGCGTTCCACACCGATGGAGATTAGTCCTTTTGCCATGTCGTCCACCCGTCGGTTGAACTGGCTCCAGGTGAAGCGCAGGTTACGGTCGGAATAAACAATATATTCTTTATCAGGCGTAGTTTCTGCCCAGTGCTCCAACCATTGGCCGAGCGTTCTTTCGTATAACATGAAAATAATGATTAGTTGTTTAGTGATAAGTGATTAGTATTAGGATAACTTATAGAAGATTAGTGATAGGCAATATGCTTATCACTAATCACTAATCGTTTATCACTAAATGGGTGTATAGATTACTGCAAGAATTTTGGCTGCCTGTCCTTCGTAGGCATGTACATGGTGCGGAACGATGGAGTCATAATAGATGCTGTCTCCTTCCTCAAGCAAGTATGTATTTTTGCCGTAGCTGATTTCCATGATACCCTCCATAACCATGATGAATTCCTCTCCTTCGTGAGAAGAGAGCACGAAGTCGCTGTCTTCCGTGGCAGCCACGTCGATGATGAATGGCTCCATGTGGCGGTCCGCTTTCGACTTGGACAGGGAATGGTATTCCATGTGCTTGCGGCTCTGGATAGCATTGTTAGAGAAACTAATGGTGTCCTTTGATTCCGTTTTACGGCAGATAGCAGGACCTGTCTCATCCTGGTCGTCGAGGAATGTACCCAGTCGCACACCCAGCACGCGGGCTATCTTGATGAGCGGGGCCAATGAAGGCAGGTCGATGTTGTTTTCAATGCGTTCAATCTGTTCTACGGCTAAACCGGAACGTTCGGCCAATTGCTCAATGCTGATTGACTGGCTTTCACGGAGTGACTTGATTTTTTCTCCGACAATCTTGCTTGTATCCATAATTGATAATGTTTTTCGCCTATTAGGTTATAAATTGTATTGTTAAACTGCAAAAATAAAACAAACTTTTACTTGTTGCAACAATACACGGAGAAAAGTTTCGCCTCCGGATTAAAAGTGACTGTACATATCTTCTGTTTGTGTTCTGTTCCATTTCTCTTTGGGACTGTACTTCCTTTGCGTCTCCTTCGCTTCTATAGGAGGACGAAAAGAGCGAAGGGGGTACGAGGAGGGTGCGAAGGAGATGCGAAGAGGGTACGAAGCGGATGTAATTGTCCTGTTTGTCGGATTCCTGTTTTCGCGATTCTTCTATTCCTGTAACCGAATGTGGAAAATACTTCTATAAGATGCATATTTAGCATGAAATATGTCTTCTAAGGAAGTCATAACAGGGAGGGAATGTGTCTAGTATAGTTTTTACCTTATTTATGTATGAGGGTTAGAGGCATTTAAAAACAAAAAGGGAAGCTTTTTAACGGCTTCCCTTTTTAATGTTTTTGCTGTAGGTAACGGATTACTTACGCAGACCGAGCTCTTTAACGATGGCACGATATCTTGTGATGTCGCGATCCTTCAGGTAGTTCAGCAACGCACGGCGTTTTCCTACCAACATTGTCAAGGCTCTTTCAGTACTATAATCTTTTCTGTTGAGCTTCAGGTGCTCAGTCAGGTGGGAAATACGGTATGAAAACAAAGCTATCTGGGCCTCAGCTGAGCCAGTATCAGTGTTAGACTTTCCGTACTTGCCAAAGATCTCTTGCTTTTTAGCAGCGTCTAAATACATAACTTTTAATTAAATTGATATATAAATGTTCTTTTAAGAGGGTGCAAAGATAGGGATAAACTTTTATACTGCAATGATATTCAATGAAATTTTTCTCTTGCTACAGTTATATCTAATGCAAAATTCGTACCTTTGCAGCCAAATATATAGGTATTGTATGCAAAATATTAGAAACATTGCAATCATTGCCCATGTTGACCATGGGAAAACGACACTTGTCGATAAGATGCTCTTGGCGGGAAATCTGTTCCGCAGCAACCAGAGCACAGGTGAATTAATGCTGGATAACAACGACTTGGAACGTGAACGAGGAATAACGATTCTCTCCAAAAACGTTTCTATCAATTACAAAGGAACTAAAATCAATATCATTGATACTCCGGGACACAGTGACTTCGGAGGTGAAGTGGAGCGTGTATTGAACATGGCAGACGGATGTATTCTTTTGGTAGATGCTTTCGAAGGCCCTATGCCGCAAACGCGTTTCGTGTTGCAAAAGGCTTTGCAAATTGGTCTGAAACCTATCGTTGTAGTAAACAAGGTGGATAAGCCAAACTGTCGTCCCGAAGAAGTATATGAAATGGTGTTCGACCTGATGTTCAGTCTGGAAGCTACCGAAAACCAATTAGACTTCCCCGTTATCTATGGTTCTGCAAAGAACGGATGGATGAGTACGGATTGGAAGACGCCTACTGATAATATTTTCGCGTTGCTGGATTGCATCGTCGATAATATTCCGGCTCCCACGCAGTTGGAGGGTACTCCGCAGATGTTGATTACTTCTTTGGATTATTCTTCTTATACCGGACGTATTGCCGTGGGCCGTGTGCATCGCGGTACTTTGAAAGAAGGTATGAATGTATCTCTGGCAAAACGTGACGGCAGCATTGTTAAGTCTAAAATTAAAGAACTGCATACGTTTGAGGGTCTGGGACGCGCAAAGACGGCTGAAGTTTCTTCAGGTGATATTTGTGCGCTGGTAGGTATCGAAGGATTTGAAATCGGAGATACGGTCTGCGATTATGAAAAGCCGGAAGCATTGGAGCCTATCGCTATAGATGAACCGACCATGAGTATGTTGTTTGCTATCAACGATTCTCCTTTCTTTGGCCGTGACGGTAAGTTTGTTACTTCACGCCATATCCACGACCGCCTGACGAAGGAGCTGGATAAGAATCTTGCCTTGCGCGTGCGTAAGAGTGAAGAGGACGGAAAATGGATTGTTTCCGGTCGTGGCGTACTCCATCTTTCTGTATTGATTGAGACCATGCGTCGCGAAGGTTATGAGCTTCAGGTTGGCCAGCCACAGGTTATCTTTAAGGAGATTGATGGTGTGAAGTGTGAACCGATTGAAGAATTGACCGTGAATGTGCCCGAAGAATACGCCAGCAAGATTATTGATATGGTAACCCGCCGTAAAGGTGAAATGGTGAAAATGGAAAGTGCAGGCGAACGTGTAAATCTGGAATTCAATATGCCTTCACGTGGTATCATTGGCTTGCGTACAAATGTACTGACTGCTTCTGCCGGTGAAGCTATCATGGCACATCGCTTCAAAGAATATCAGCCGCATAAAGGTGACATCGAACGTCGTACCAATGGTTCCATGATTGCTATGGAAGCAGGAACGGCTTTTGCTTATGCCATTGATAAATTGCAGGATCGCGGTAAGTTCTTCATCTTCCCGCAAGAAGATGTTTATGCCGGACAGGTAGTAGGTGAGCATTCTCACGACAATGACCTGGTGATTAATGTAACGAAATCCAAGAAACTGACGAATATGCGTGCTTCCGGTTCGGATGATAAGGTACGTCTGATTCCACCCGTACAGTTCTCTTTGGAAGAGGCGCTGGAATACATCAAGGAGGATGAATATGTGGAAGTAACGCCGAAGGCGATGCGTATGCGTAAGGTTATCCTGGATGAGATAGAGCGTAAACGTGCGAATAAAAACTAAAATTGTTTGTAGATAAATAGAAAAGGAGTGCTTCACTGTAATAGTGGGCACTCCTTTTTCATTTGTGCATTTTTATCGTGAATGATTAATCTATGAATCTGAACTTTTCTGCATTTCTTGGTTTGGCTGCCGGTGTTTCATCCGGGTAACCGAATGCGATACAATAGAGTAATTGATATCCTTCGGGAATATCCAGCTTCTTCAGATAGTCGGCAGCTTCCGGAGTTGATGTCATGAATCGTGCCGGTCCGCCGAGGCAGCAAGAGCCTATGCCCATAGACCAAGCTGAAAGAATCATGTTCTCACCCAGCAGTCCGCAGTCTATTTGTGACAGGTCGTAAGACTTGTCATTAGCAATGAACACTACTGTGGAGGCATTGCGGAACATATTCTTGAAATTAGGATCTTCCGCTGCTTTAGGATTCTGTTTTTTGTAAACCTCAGTAAGCCCGTTGATGAATTCCGGATTATCCACTACTCGTATTTCCCAGGACTGTTTGTTTTGTCCGTTAGGAGCATTGATGCCGCAGTTCAGTATAATCTGCATGGTATCGCGGTTCACTGCTTGCGGTTTGTACTTGCGGATACTACGGCGTGACATCATGTTCTCAATGACCGCATTTCCTTTACTTTCATTTGCACTCGTGGCTTCACTCTCTTTTTGTACTTGCATGCCGCATCCGCAGAGCAGCAACAGGCTGATGCCAGTCAACATCAATTTGATACTTTTCATATTGCTTTGTTTAATATTGGTTTTCGCAAAGCTAACAAAAAAAGCATAGTAATGAAGTAGTTACTCAGAAAAAAGAACCTTTTTTATATTAAACCTTCCAATTCCTTTTTTACCAGCCAGTATCCTACTTGTGCTTCGGATATACCTTCAAGCAGTTGATAAGGGCATATGAATTGGTCGTTTTCAATTTTAGAATCCATATAATAGAAACAACATGTATTGTCTTTCTCGAAGTGTTTGGCGTATTCAAGAATGTGGGTCGATATAAGGAATGAACAGTGCGGATATTTTCTGAGTAATTCATTTACGGCAATAGAGGCTTCGAAAGCATCCTGTGCATTTGTTCCACGGAACATTTCATCCAGTATTATCAGGCATCGTTTACCGGATTTTGCTTTTTGAAGTACTTCTTTTATCCTCAGAATTTCTGCCATAAAATGACTCCTGCCATCACGCAGGGAGTCCGGAAGATTGATAGAGGTATAGATTCCATCAAAAACAGGGCAGGTCATTGAACGGGCGGGAACCGGCAACCCGCAGTGTGCCAGCCATACAGCGATGGTAATGGCTTTGAGAGTGGTTGACTTGCCGGCCATATTAGAACCAGTGAGAATACATATATTACCATTGACCATCTTCCAGTCATTCTGGCGTCCCCCTTCGGTAAACGGGTGTACAAAGCCGGTGATGAAAAAATCCATTGTTTCCGTCATTTCCGGGCGGCAGCAGAAACCTTTGCCGATTGCTATACGGTGTGCGGTACGGCATACATCCAGTATATAAATATGAGAAAGCAGTCCTCTGAGCAGTTCTAAGTGGACGCAACGGAACAGATAGTCGTATTTATCAATGATATAGCTGGAGGGAGATATTTCTTTATCTTTATAGAGCTCTATTACTTCTTGCAACTCGCTGCTATATATCGTATATTGAATGCTCTGTGCCAATTCTTTCAGGAGTAAAGGTGCATCTTCCGGGAGATTTGTTCGTAACAGTTCCAGCCGATTCAATAACTGGATAATTAAAATAACGCCTCGTTTAATAACATAGCGTTGGGCGTCGTATCTTAGTAAACGGTCGAATGCCGAAGTCAGCGAGACTAAAATATTAGGTCTCCTGATCTGATCGCGGTATTCCAAGTAATATTCGATAAAGTCGAGTTCTTCTTCATCCAAGGGAAGTTCGGGTAATTCCTGACAGGCGATTGCTTCTTGTCTTTTTCGTATAGCGGATATGTCATTCAGGGGAGAGGTAATCCAATTAAGCATCAGGTGTTTTCCGTTCTTAGTCTCTGTTGCAGAGAATAAGGAGTAGAGAGGATATTCGTCATATATTCCTTCTATAACGCTTAGATCAGCCTGAGTTTGTTTGTCAGTATCCAGATAAGTCATATTCCCAATATTATGTATTACGCAAAATTAGGAAATTATTTATGAAGAACAAGTGAAACGGATAAAAACAAGAAAGCGGCTCTTGATTACCAAGAGCCGCTTTCGCATATATATCTAAACTGTTTTTATTCGGATTAGAGCTTCGGACCAGCAGCAACCAGTGCTTTACCAGCTTCGTTACCTTCGAACTTAGCAAAGTTCTTGATGAAACGAGCAGACAAGTCTTTTGCTTTTTCTTCCCACTTGCAAGCACATTCGTAAGTGTCGCGAGGGTCAAGAATCTTCGGATCAACACCCGGCAATTCAGTCGGAACAACGAAGTCGAAGAAAGGAATAACCTTAGTAGGAGCCTTGTCGATAGAACCGTCAAGGATAG